>NZ_JBJJLR010000001.1:0-385415 GCF_046230975.1 Pseudomonas sp. KCJK9058 | reverse complement strand
GGTGGGCGACTTTTTGGTAATTGGGGGTGGGCCTTGGAGGGCGGGGGTTTCCCCGGGAAGGCGGGGGGGAATTGAACAGGGCAGCGGGGGATAACCCCGCGCCTACGGAGGCTCACTACAAGCCATCCGGCAAATTCCGGGCAAAAAAAACCCCGGACTTCGTATGGGGAGGGGGAAGTTCGGGGTCCAAGTCCGGACCGCTAGGGCGGGGTCCAGATATCTGCCAACACTTAACACAACATAGGAGCATCGAAGGGCTTCACCAGCCATTCAGTTACTCTGAGTTCCGCTTCACCGGTTTAGTTCCGAAGCCCACAAAACTATTTGCGATAGTTTCATGAAACGTAAGCACCCACAGCACTGAGCGATGCTCGGATCCGCGTCACTACGCCGCAGATCCTACACAGTTTTACCTGCTCAATCAGTGAGCTTCGTCCCAATTCGCACCAACGCCTGCTTCAACAAGCAGCGGCACATCCAGCTGCGCGGCCTGGCTCATGTGCTGGCGAATTTCATCTTTCACCTGCTCCACCAGGTCTTCGCGTACCTCAAGCACCAGTTCGTCGTGCACCTGAAGGATCACCCGGGCATCCAGCCCGCTCTCGCTCAACCAGTTATCTACCTTGACCATGGCCCGCTTGATGATGTCGGCAGCAGTACCCTGCATCGGGGCGTTGATGGCCGTGCGCTCGGCGCCCTTGCGCAGGGCAGGGTTCTTGGCATTGATGTCTGGCAAGTACAGCCGGCGGCCAAACAGGGTTTCGACAAAGCCTTGCTCGGCCGCCTGGGCGCGGGTGCGCTCCATATAGGCCAGCACGCCCGGGTAGCGGGCAAAATAACGGTCGATGTAGTCCTGTGACTGCTTGCGGTCGACGCCTATCTGCTTGGCCAGGCCAAAGGCGCTCATGCCGTAAATCAGGCCGAAGTTGATGGCCTTGGCGCTGCGGCGCTGGTCGGTGGTCACGTCTTCCAGGGCCACACCGAACACTTCGGCTGCCGTGGCGCGGTGCACGTCCAGGTCATTGCGGAAGGCATGCAGCAAGCCTTCGTCCTTGGCCAGGTGGGCCATGATGCGCAGCTCGATCTGTGAATAGTCCGCCGCCAGAAGCTTGTAACCCGGACTGGCGACGAACGCCTGGCGAATACGCCGCCCTTCAGCGGTGCGGATCGGAATGTTCTGCAGGTTCGGGTCGCTCGACGACAACCGGCCGGTGGCCGCCACCGCCTGCTGGTAGGACGTGTGGATGCGCCCGGTGCGCGGGTTGATCTGCCCCGGTAACTTGTCGGTGTAAGTGCTCTTGAGCTTACTCAGGCTGCGGTACTGCATCAGCACCTCTGGCAGCGGGTACCCTTGTTCGGCCAGTTCGTCGAGCACTGCTTCGGCGGTGGATGGCTGGCCCTTGGCGGTCTTGCTCAGCACCGGCATGCCCAGCTTGTCGTAAAGAATCGTGCCCAGCTGCTTAGGCGAGCCGAGGTTGAACGTCTCACCGGCGAGCTCGTAGGCACGCAGCTCCAGCTCAGCCATCTTCACGCCCAGCTCACCGCTCTGTACCTTCAACAGCTCGGCATCGACCAGCGCACCCTGGCGCTCGATCCTGGCCAGCACCGGCACCAGCGGCATCTCGATATCCGTCAGCACCGGTTGCACGCTCGGCGTCTGTGCCAGGCGGGCCTGCAATGCATGGTGCAGGCGCAGCGTGATGTCGGCGTCTTCGGCGGCGTAGGGGCCGGCCTTGTCCAGGGTGATCTGGTTGAAGGTTAGCTGTTTGGCACCCTTACCGGCGATGTCCTCGAAGGCGATCGTGGTGTGGTCGAGGTACTTCTGCGCCAGGCTGTCCATGTCATGACGGGTGGCCGTGGAGTTCAGCACGTACGACTCGAGCATGGTGTCATAGGCCACGCCGCGCATCTCGATGGCGGGGGAGCCATTGGCGAGGATGTTGATGTCGTACTTGGCGTTCTGCCCGACCTTGGCCTTGGCCGGGTCCTCCAGCAAGGGCTTCAGCGCCAACAGCACGGCCTCGCGATCCAGCTGGACCGGCGCGCCTTCATAATCGTGGGCCAGCGGCACATAGGCCGCTTCGTGCGGCTCGACAGCGAAGGACAGGCCGACCAATTGCGCCTGCTGGGCGTCCAGGCCGGTAGTCTCGGTGTCGAAGGCGAACAGCGGTGCCTGGCGCAGCTTCTCCAGCCAGGCGTCGAAACGGGCCTGGTCGAGAATGGTTTCGTATTTGGGCTCGACCTTGGCCGCAGGCTCCACGGCCGGGGCAACATCATCACCGGCCTTGGCGGCATCGCGCTGCACTTCGGCGACCCAGCTCTTGAACTCCATCTCGGTGTACAACGCCAGCAACGCCTCGCGGTCAGGTTCACCGCACACCAGCGCCTCGACCTCGACATCCAGCGGCACGTCAACCTTGATGGTGGCCAGCTCGTAGGACAGGAATGCCGCGTCGCGGTGCTCCTCCAGTTTGGCCGGCAAGGTCTTGGCGCCGCGAATGGCCAGCGTTGGCACCTTGTCCAGGTTGGCGTAAAGGTCGCTGAGACCGCCGCCGATGCCGGTCAGCAGCCCCACTGCCGTTTTTTCGCCCACGCCCGGCACGCCCGGGATGTTGTCGACCTTGTCACCCATCAGGGCCAGGAAGTCGATGATGTGTTCCGGGCCGACGCCGAACTTCTCGTGCACGCCAGCCACGTCCAGCACGCTTCCGGTCATGGTGTTGACCAAGGTAATGTGCCCGTCCACCAGCTGCGCCATGTCCTTGTCACCGGTCGAGATGATCACCGGGCGACCCAGGGCGGCGCTGCTGCGCGCCAAGGTGCCGATCACGTCGTCAGCCTCGACACCCTCCACGCACAGCAGCGGGTAGCCCAGCGCCTTGACGCTGGCGTGCAGCGGTTCGATCTGTACCCGCAGGTCATCCGGCATGCTGGGGCGGTTGGCCTTGTACTCAGCGAACATGGCATCGCGGAAAGTGCCGCCCTTGGCGTCGAACACCACGGCGAACAGGCTGTCGGGATATTGCTTGCGCAGGCTCTTGAGCATGTTCAGCACACCCTTCACCGCACCGGTCGGCATGCCCTTGGACGTGGTCAGCGGTGGCAGCGCGTGGAAGGCGCGATAAAGGTAGGAGGAACCGTCCACCAGGACGAGGGGCGCTTGGCTCATGAGCAGAATCAACCTTTTCGACGGGTCCGGCGCTAGAATAGCCAGAATCATTGACGACAAAGGGACTAGGTTATCATGCGCACACTCAATCGCCTGTTACTGCTCGGCCTGTTGGCAACCACGCCTGTCGTCACCCTGGCGGCGGACGACGCCCCCTCGGCCGATCCCGAGGTGACCATTCGCACGGAAGGCGACAAAACCATCCAGGAATACCGGCAAAACGGCTTCCTGTATGCGATCAAGATCACGCCGAAAAACGGCAAGCCTTACTTCCTGGTACGCGCTGATGGCACTGATGCCAATTTCATTCGATCCGACCAGCCGGACATGCTGATTCCGTCCTGGAAGATCTTCGAGTGGTAAGCTGACGCGCACCGTTCACATCAACCCGGCACTTCCCGGCGGAAGTGCCCGTATGGGCAATTTTTCATCATGTCAGTCTTCACCCCCGTGACCCGGCCTGAGCTGGAAACCTTTCTGGCGCCGTACGAGCTGGGCCGTCTGCTCGACTTCCAGGGCATTGCCGCCGGTACCGAGAACAGCAATTTCTTCGTCAGCCTCGAACAGGGGGAGTTCGTCCTGACGCTGATCGAGCGTGGGCCCAGCGAGGACATGCCGTTCTTCATCGAGCTGCTCGATACCCTGCACGGTGCCGACATGCCGGTGCCCTATGCCATTCGTGATCGCGACGGCAACGGCCTGCGCGAGCTGTGCGGCAAGCCGGCATTGCTGCAGCCCAGGCTGTCGGGCAAACACATCAAGGCACCCAACAACCAGCACTGCGCCCAGGTCGGCGAGCTACTGGCACACATTCACCTGGCCACCCGAGAGCACATCATCGAGCGCCGCACTGACCGCGGCCTGGACTGGATGCTGGCCTCGGGTGCCGAGCTACTGCCACGCCTGACTGCGGAGCAAGCCGCATTGCTGCAGCCGGCGCTGGACGAAATCAGCGCACATAAGGCGCAGATCCTGGCCTTGCCGCGGGCCAACCTGCATGCCGACCTGTTCCGCGACAACGTGATGTTCGAAGGCACCCATTTGACCGGTGTGATCGACTTCTACAATGCCTGCTCCGGGCCGATGCTGTATGACATCGCCATCACCGTGAACGACTGGTGCCTGGATGAGCAGGGAGCGGTGGATGTGCCACGCGCCCAGGCACTGCTGGCAGCCTACGCGGCGCTGCGGCCGTTCACTGCAGCCGAAGCCGAGCTGTGGCCGGAAATGTTGAGGGTAGGCTGCGTACGTTTCTGGCTGTCGCGCCTGATTGCCGCCGAATCGTTTGCCGGGATGGATGTGATGATCCACGATCCGAGCGAGTTTGAAGTACGTCTGGCGCAGCGCCAGCAGGTGGCTTTGCACCTGCCGTTCGCGCTGTAGACCACGTCTGCTTCTTCGCGGGTGAACCCGCTCCCACAGGGATAGCGACAGCCTTGAGGCCTGCGCAGTACCTGTGGGCACGGATTCACCCGCGAAGGGGCCGGTACAGGCTTACAACTGTTCCAGGCAGCCTGCCAGGTCACCGCCCAGCTTCTCCAGCAAGCGCTCATACCCTTTGCCATCCACCGGATCGGTGCCACCCAAGGCATCCAGCTCGGCAAGGCGTACCGGCAACCCGGCAGTCAGGGTCTCGGCCAATCGCGGCCGCAGTGGCGGCTCGCTGAACACGCAGGTCTTGCCCACTTCCTGAAGACGCTTGCGCATGGCCGCCACATGTTGCGCCCCAGGCTGCACCTCGGATGCCACGCTGAACACGCCCGCGTGCTTCAAGCCATATTCAGCTTCAAAATAGTCGAAGGCTTCGTGGAAGACGAAGTACGGCTTGCCGGCAATACCGGCCACGCGCGCCTTGATACGCCCATCCAACGCATCCAGGCGTTCATCGAAGGCCTTCAGGTTGCTCTGATAGCGAGCCGCATTAGCCGGGTCGACCTGGGCCAGGTCAGCTGCCATTTTTGCCGCGATTACTCGCGCATTGACCGACGATAGCCACAAATGCGCATCCAGGCTGCCTGGGCGGTGATCGTGGTCATGATCGTCATGGTCTGCTTCCTCATGGGAATGGCTGTCCTCGCCAAAGTGGCGCAGCTTCATGCCCGGCAGCGACTGCACAGCCACTGTGGCCTTGCTGCGGCTTCCCAGCACACGCGGAAGGAAATTCTCCATGTCAGGGCCGATCCAGTAAAGCAGGTCGGCATCGCCTACCCGCCGCACGTCCGAGGGGCGCAGCGCATAGTGGTGGGGTGAAGCGCCGGGCGGCAGCAGCACGTCAGGGCTGCCAACACCCTCCTGCACGGCAGCGGCAATCTGCTGCAGTGGCTTGATACTGGTGAGCACACGCACGTCGGCCTGCGCGGATAATGCGATGAAAGCGACAAACAGAGCCAGGAATCGGGACACGGTGGATACTCGAATCTTCAGAAACAGGTAACATAATAACGTCTCTGTCCAGAACCGTCGCTGCCCATGTCCATCACACCGCTGGCCAACCGTCCTCACGACCACTCCCATTGCGTACACAGCGCACTGGCTGAAGCCGACGCCTTGTGCACCCGCCAGGGCCTGCGCCTGACAGCCCTGCGCCGCCGTGTGCTGGAGCTGGTGTGGCAGAGCCACAAGCCACTGGGCGCCTACGACATCCTCGCTGTGCTCAGTGAGCAGGACGGCCGCCGCGCCGCGCCGCCCACGGTGTACCGTGCGCTGGACTTCCTGCTGGAAAACGGCCTGGTACATCGCATCGCATCGCTCAACGCCTTCATCGGCTGCAGCCACCCCGAGCACGTGCACCAAGGCCAGTTCCTGATCTGTCGGGCCTGCCATGTGGCCATCGAGCTCGAGCAGAGCAGCATCAGCGAGGCCATCATCAACAGCGCCAAAGGCGTGAGTTTCACGGTCGAGACCCAGACCGTGGAAGTGGTCGGCCTGTGCGGTAACTGCCGGAGCGCGGCATGAGCGACGCCCTGATTCGCCTGGAGCAGGTCGGCGTCACCTTTGGCGGTGAGGCGGTGCTCGACAGCATCGACCTGTCGGTCGCCCCAGGCCAGATCGTCACCCTGATTGGCCCCAACGGGGCGGGTAAGACGACCTTGGTGCGGGCCGTACTTGGCCTGCTCAAGCCACATCGCGGCAAGGTATGGCGCAAACCCAAGCTGCGCATTGGCTACATGCCGCAGAAAATTCAGGTTGATGCCACGCTGCCGCTGTCGGTGCTGCGCTTCTTGCGCCTGGTGCCCGGCGTAGACCGCGCGGCAGCCTTGTCGGCGCTGCAGGAAGTGGGCGCCGAGCAGGTCATCGACAGCCCGATCCAGACTATTTCCGGCGGCGAAATGCAACGCGTGCTGCTGGCCCGCGCCTTGCTGCGCGAACCCCAGTTGCTGGTGCTCGACGAACCGGTACAAGGTGTGGACGTGGTCGGCCAGACCGAGCTTTACAACCTCATCACCCGCCTGCGCGACCGCCACGGCTGCGGCGTACTGATGGTATCCCATGACCTGCACCTGGTCATGAGCGCCACCGACCAGGTGGTGTGCCTGAACCGCCACGTGTGCTGCTCGGGTCACCCTGAGCAAGTCAGCGGTGATCCGGCGTTCGTCGAGCTGTTCGGCAAGACCGCACCGAGCCTGGCCATCTACCACCACCATCACGACCACAGCCACGACCTGCATGGCTCGGTGGTCGCCCCTGGCACCCATGTTCACGGAGAGCACTGCAAGCATGGCTGATTTTCTTCTCTACGCCTTGCTTGCCGGCTTGTCCCTGGCACTGGTTGCAGGCCCACTGGGCTCCTTCGTGGTATGGCGGCGCATGGCCTATTTTGGCGACACCCTGTCTCACGCCGCGCTGCTCGGTGTGGCCCTGGGCTTTGCCCTGGATGTCAGCCCGGCGCTGGCGGTAACCGTGGGCTGCCTGTTGCTGGCGATCCTGCTGGTGACATTGCAGCAACGCCAGCCGCTGGCCTCCGACACCCTCCTGGGTATCCTGGCCCCCAGCACCTTGTCGCTGGGCTTGGTGGTGCTGAGCTTCATGCACGATGTGCGCATCGACCTGATGGCTTACCTGTTCGGCGATCTGCTGGCCATTAGCACCACCGACCTGGCCTGGATCCTCGGTGGCAGTGCACTGGTCCTGCTGCTGCTCGCTGTGCTGTGGCGGCCGCTGCTGGCGGTTACCGTGCACGAAGAACTGGCCATGGTAGAAGGCCTGCCCGTGGCCGGCTTGCGCATGGCGCTGATGCTGCTGATCGCGGTGGTGATTGCGGTTGCCATGAAAATCGTTGGCGTGTTGCTGATTACCTCACTGCTGATCATTCCTGCCGCTGCGGCACAGCGTCACGCCCGCTCACCAGAGCAGATGGCCCTGGGTGCCAGCCTGCTGGGTGTTACCGCAGTGTGCGGCGGCCTGGCCATGTCCTGGTTCAAGGACACCCCCGCCGGGCCCTCGATCGTGGTCTGCGCCGCGGTGCTATTCTTGCTGAGCCTGGCTCTGCCAAAACGCTGAAAAGCAAGGCGTGTGCAGGCACGCCTTGCAACCTTCGGCCCGTAAAGGGTCTGTAAGGCCTATTTTCGAGCGTGCGCACCTGGGTGTAGACTTGCTCGCTTTTTGCGCAAATAGAGAGTCGCAGGAATGAAGCCGTTCGCCTCCCGTTATCTGCTTGTTGCCGCGTTTTCCCTGATCCTGGCTGCCTGTTCCAATGCGCCGGTCGAACAGGCCACCGCACCTGCTCAAGCAGATGCCTGGCAGCAGTTGCAACAGAACATCGCCAGCAATGAGCTGGCTACCGCCGAAGACCAGCTTGCTGCACTGCAGGCCCAGTCGCCGGATGATGCACGCCTGGAGCAATACCAGCGCCAACTGGCCGAAGCTTACCTGCAACGTAGCCAGATCGTTCTGCAGAAGGGCGATGTAAACGCGGCAGCTACCGCGCTGGCCCGTGCCCGGGCACTGATGCCGCAGGCGCCAGCGGTGACCGGCGGGGATGCCGTGACCCAGGCCCGCAAGGCCGAACTGGAAAAGGCTGAAGCTGCGCTGAAAGCCGCCGAAGCCAAGCCCAAGGCACGCATCATCGACCCGACAGCGCCCAGTACCGTGGTGGCCTTGAAGACCACTGACAGCCGCGCGCTGCGCCGCCAACTGGACGACATTGCCGCCGATGTGGTGAGTTACCAGTGCGAAGTGGTATTCCAGGTACCGCGCACCGAGGATGCACCTTGGCTGAAGACCTTGCTGGAAAAGCGCGTGCGCAAGATTGACAGTGGGTTCGAGCTGAAGCAGAAGCATCAGATCCAGCGCTCGCTGCCGGCACAGGTGGTGCTGGTCCCGCATCAGCAGTAAACGCTTCGCGGGTAAACCCGCTCCTACATCAGGAGCGGGTTTACCCGCAAAAAGGCCTTATCAGGCAGGAACAGCTTCAGCTGCCGCCTCCCGCTCCCACACTCGGTGGCCTTCAACCGCTTTGACAAAGGCATCCACTGCCTTCTGCTCATCCCCGAGCAACAGCCCCTTGTCCTCCTTGAGCCCCAACGCTTTCGCCAATTCCTTGGTCAGCACCAGCGCCTTCAGGTGCTTGTAGCCCTCCAGCACGAAGTGCTTGGCCAATCCGCTAGCCGCCAGCGCATCCGTAGAGGCCTTGCCCGCAGGCACGACAATCCCGTCGAACATGATCGAAGGCATCCCCTCCATCGACGCCGCTACCGGCAGTTGTTTGCCATCCGCCGCCTTCACCGGCGCCGAGGTCGGCCCCAGCAGCATCGGCCGGGCACTGTGCGCTTCCAGGGCCTTGACCAGTTTGTCCACGCTGGCAGCGTCCACGCCATCTGCCACCAGCACAGCAATCTTGCGCCCCTTGATACCCACCGAACCTGGGTGGTTCATCTGGCTCAACGCAGGCGATTGCGTCAGCTGGCTACCCTTCACCTTCACCGTACCCGCTTTCGGCGCAGGAAGGCCCAGGTTGGCCGCAACCGCCGCCGCCAGCTTCAGGTCGATGTTGGCGAGAATTTCATTCACTTCGCGGGCGCGGATATGTTCACGCTCCACTTTGCCCAACTCGAAGCTGTAAGCCTTGATGATGTGCTGTTGCTCGGTCGGGCTCATGCTCTGGAAGAACAGCCGAGCCTGCGAGAAGTGATCGCCGAACGACTCACTGCGCTGGCGAATCTTGTGCGCATCGATACGCTCCTGATAGCTCTCGAAGCCGCCGTCCTGCGCCGCAGGCGGGGTTTCCTTCGGCCAGCCGCCATCAATCGAGTTGGGCTCGTAGGAAGCCCGGCCCTTGTGCACGACGTGCTGGTGCAGGGCATCACGCTGGTTGTTGTGGTTCGGCGCTACCGGCCGGTTGATCGGGATCTGGTGGAAGTTCGGCCCACCCAGGCGGCTGATCTGGGTATCGGTGTACGAGAACAGCCGGCCCTGCAGCAGCGGGTCGTTGGTAAAGTCGATACCTGGCACGATATGGCCTGGGCAGAACGCCACCTGTTCGACCTCGGCAAAGAAATTGTCCGGGTTGCGGTTGAGCACCATCTTGCCCAGCGGCGTGACGGGTACCAGTTCCTCCGGGATGATCTTGGTCGGGTCCAACAGGTCGAAGTCGAATTTGTGTTCGTCAGCCTCAGGCACAATTTGCACGCCCAGTTCCCATTCCGGGTAGTCACCGGTTTCGATGGCTTCCCATAGGTCACGGCGCTGGAAGTCGGTGTCCTTGCCCGCCAGCTTCTGGGCTTCGTCCCACAGCAGGGAATGCACGCCCTGGCGTGGTTTCCAATGAAACTTTACGAAGCTGGCCACGCCCTCGGCATTGATCAGGCGGAAGGTATGCACGCCAAAGCCTTCCATCATTCGAAGGCTGCGCGGGATGGCGCGGTCAGACATGGCCCACATGACCATATGGGCCGACTCCGGCACCAGCGAGACGAAATCCCAAAAGGTGTCGTGAGCCGAACCGCCGGTCGGTATCTCGTTGTGGGGCTCTGGCTTCACCGCGTGGACAAAATCGGGGAACTTGATGGCATCCTGGATGAAAAACACCGGCATGTTGTTGCCGACCAAGTCGAAATTGCCTTCATCTGTATAGAACTTGACGGCAAAGCCCCGTACATCTCGCACCGTGTCACCAGACCCGCGTGGGCCCTGAACCGTCGAGAAGCGGACAAAAACCGGGGTGATCTTTTCCGGATCTTGCAGGAAGCCCGCCTTGGTCAGCTCAGCGTGGTTGCCGTAGCTCTGGAAGAACCCGTGTGCCCCGGTACCGCGTGCGTGCACGATGCGCTCGGGGATACGCTCATGGTCGAAGTGGGTGATTTTCTCGCGCATGATGAAGTCTTCAAGCAGCGAAGGCCCGCGATCACCCGCCTTGAGGGAGTTCTGGTTGTCAGCAATGCGCACGCCTTGGTTGGTCCGCAGCGCATGCCCGGTCGCATCGCTACGGTCGGCCTCCAGGCTCTGCAGCTTGGCATTGGTGTTGGCCCTGTCGGGGGTCTGGGTACCGGCGGCCTCGCTGTGCTTGGGCGCATCCGTTTTCTTGCTGGGCATGATCGGCTCTCCTCATCAGTCTTAAGGCGTGCCCGTTCAGGGCTTGTGCAAGTAGTGACTGGAGGGCGTTGCCGAGCGTTCAATCAGGATTACCGGTTGTCGCGATATGCCCGATGGATTGGTGCATGACGAAATAAATGCTAAGAACAGCTATGGGAAAAGGCTAAAATGCGCGACCCCAGCTAACCGCTGACCCAAATTTCAATGCGCCCCACAAGGTTCGCTACGTGATCGAGTTCCAACAGGTACATAAAACCTACCGCGTTGCCGGTAGGGAAATCCCCGCACTGAATCCGACCAGCCTGACCATCGAAGATGGCCAGGTGTTCGGCCTGATCGGCCATTCCGGCGCTGGCAAAAGCACCATGCTGCGCCTGATCAACCGCCTGGAGGAGCCCTCCGGCGGCACGATCATCGTCGACGACGAAGATGTCACCGCGTTCAACGCCAGCCAGTTGCGCGGCTTCCGCCAGCAGGTCGGGATGATTTTCCAGCACTTCAACCTGCTGGCTTCCAAGACCGTCGCCGACAACGTCGCCCTGCCACTGGCCCTGGCCGGTGAGCTGTCGCGCAGCGAAATCGACAAGCGTGTCACCGAGCTACTGGCTCGCGTTGGCCTGTCGGACCACGCCAAGAAGTACCCGGCGCAGCTGTCCGGCGGCCAGAAGCAGCGCGTCGGCATCGCCCGCGCCCTGTCCACCAACCCGAAGATTCTGCTGTGCGACGAGGCCACCAGTGCCCTCGACCCGCAAACCACGGCCTCGGTCCTGCAACTGCTGGCCGAGATCAACCGTGAATTGAAGCTGACCATCGTGCTGATTACCCACGAGATGGACGTGATCCGCCGTGTCTGCGACCGCGTGGCCGTGATGGACGCCGGTCAGATCGTCGAACAAGGCTCGGTGGCCGAGGTGTTTCTGCACCCGCAGCACCCCACCACCAAGCGCTTCGTCCAGGAAGACGAGCAGGTCGACGAAGGCGAGCAGCGCGACGACTTTGCCCACGTGCCAGGCCGCATCGTACGCCTGACCTTCCAGGGCGACGCCACCTACGCGCCGCTGCTGGGCACCGTGGCCCGCGAAACCGGTGTCGACTACAGCATCCTCGCCGGGCGTATCGACCGCATCAAGGATGTCCCCTATGGCCAGCTCACTCTCGCCCTGATCGGCGGAGACATGGAAGCGGCGTTCGCCCGCTTCAAGGCAGCTGACGTACATATGGAGGTACTGCGTTGATGGACGCCCTGAATTTCTTTGCCAACGTCGACTGGGCCGAAATCTGGCTGGCCACCGTCGATACCATGATCATGCTGTTCGGCTCGCTGTTCTTCACCGTGCTGCTGGGCCTGCCACTGGGCGTGTTGCTGTTCCTCTGCGGGCCAAAGCAGATGTTCGAACAGAAAGGCGTCTATGCGCTGCTGTCGCTGGTGGTCAACATCCTGCGCTCGCTGCCATTCATCATTTTGCTGATCGTGATGATCCCGTTCACCGTGCTGATCACCGGTACCTCGCTGGGCGTTGCAGGCGCCATCCCGCCGCTGGTAGTGGGTGCCACGCCGTTCTTTGCGCGCCTGGTTGAAACCGCCTTGCGTGAAGTGGACCGCGGCATCATCGAAGCCACCCAGTCGATGGGCGCCACCACCCGCCAGATCATCACCAGTGCGCTGCTGCCGGAAGCCCGTCCGGGCATCTTCGCGGCCATTACCGTAACCGCCATCACCCTGGTTTCTTACACCGCCATGGCCGGAGTGGTGGGTGCCGGTGGCCTTGGTGACCTGGCTATCCGCTTCGGTTACCAGCGTTTCCAGACCGATGTGATGGTAGTGACTGTGGTACTGCTGCTGATACTGGTTCAAGTACTGCAGAGCGTGGGCGACAAACTGGTCGTGCATTTTTCCCGTAAATAACCCCAATGGGGTCGGCCAGGCCGACCCGTTCGGGGGCCGTCGCGGCCCTCACAAGGAGTGATCAATGAAGAAGCTGCTTGCTGTCGCTGCCGCTGTCGCGGCCTTCTCGGCCCAGGCCGATACCCTTACCGTCGCCGCCACCCCGGTGCCGCACGCCGAGATCCTCAACTTCGTCAAACCACAACTGGCGAAAGAAGGCGTAGAGCTGAAGGTCAAGGAATTCACCGACTACATCCAGCCGAACGTGCAGGTGGCCGAAAAGCGCCTGGACGCCAACTTCTTCCAGCACCAGCCTTACCTGGATGAGTTCAACAAGGCCAAGGGTACCCAGCTGGTGAGCGTGGCAGGCGTGCACATCGAGCCACTGGGCGTGTATTCGTCCAAGATCAAGAAGCTGGACGAGCTGTCCTCCGGCGCCACCGTGGTCATCCCCAACGACGCCACCAACGGCGGCCG
This sequence comes from Pseudomonas sp. KCJK9058, assembly GCF_046230975.1. Classification (NCBI taxonomy): domain Bacteria; kingdom Pseudomonadati; phylum Pseudomonadota; class Gammaproteobacteria; order Pseudomonadales; family Pseudomonadaceae; genus Pseudomonas; species Pseudomonas sp. KCJK9058. The sequence continues at coordinate 372,354 of NZ_JBJJLR010000001.1, read as the reverse complement.
CGCCTTGCTGCTGCTGGACAAGGCTGGCGTGATCAAGCTCAAGGACAACAAGAACATCCTGTCGACCGTGAAGGATGTTGCCGAGAACCCGAAAAACGTGAAGTTCCGTGAGCTGGAAGCCGCCACCATCCCGCGTGTGCTGACCCAGGTAGATGCCGCCCTGATCAACACCAACTACGCGCTGGAAGCCAAGCTGAACCCGGAAAAAGACGCGCTGGCCATCGAGGGCAGCGACTCGCCTTACGTGAACATCCTGGTTGCCCGCCCGGACAACAAGGACTCGGACGACATGAAGAAACTGGCGGCTGCACTGCACTCGCCTGAGGTGAAGCAGTTCATCATCGAGAAGTACAAAGGCGCTGTGGTTCCGGCGTTCTGATCCGACCTATCACGCTCTATTCTTCGCGGGTAAACCCGCCCCTACACACATCGTTGTAGGAGCGGGTTTACCCGCGAAGCTTTTGGGGCTGACTCAATCCCGCTTGACCAGCCCCGGCAACTGCGCCCCCAGCTTCTGGTTGTTGAACGGCGCCCGAATGAACCCACGCTGTCGCCCATCCGGCCCGACAATCGCCAGGTTACCGCTGTGATCCACGGTATACCCCGGCTTGCTGGTATCCGCCGGAATGAACGGAATGCTCAAGGCATTGGCCAGCTTCTGGGTATCCTCGATCGACCCCGCCACGCCGACAAATTCCTTGTCGAAATAGCCCAGATACTGCTTCAGCTGGTTCGGCGTGTCGCGGTTAGGGTCCACGCTCACCAACACCACCTGCAGCCGGTCGACGGCATCCTTGGACAGCTCGCTCTTCACCTGGCGCAGCTGGGCCAGGGTGGTCGGGCAGATGTCCGGGCAGTAGGTGTAGCCAAAGAACAGCAGCGACCATTTGCCCTTGAGGTCATCCATCTGCACCGGCTGGCCGTCCTGATTGGTCATGGTGACATCAGCCACGGCGCGGCTCTGCGGCAGCAGGATGATGCCCGCATCAATCAGCTCGGCAGGGTTGGGCTGGTCACGACCATTAAGCACCTTGTTGACGGTCAGGCCCAGGATCAACGCGACCAGGGCAACGAGGATGAAGACGGTTTTCTGGGTTCGGGTCATAGGCTCAGCAACAGGTAGTGGTCAAGAAGCAACGCGATGAACAGCGCGAACAGGTAGCCGATAGAGTACTTGAAGGTGCCGATCGCCGCGTGCGGCCGGCTGCTACGGTACAACACCCAGGCCCAATGCAGGAAGCGCAGGCCCAAGCCCAGGGCACAGGCCAGGTACAGTGGGCCACTCATGTGGATGGCATACGGGAGCAGGCTCACCGCCAGCAGGATCAGGGTGTACAGCAGGATATGCAGTTTGGTGTAGCGCTCGCCGTGGGTCACCGGCAACATCGGGATATCGGCCTTGGCGTATTCCTCCTTGCGGTGGATGGCCAGCGCCCAGAAATGCGGCGGGGTCCAGGCGAAAATGATCAGCACAAGCAGCAAGGGTTCGGCGCTGACATGGCCGCTTACCGCCACCCAGCCGAGCAACGGCGGAGCGGCACCGGCCAGGCCACCGATGACGATGTTCTGTGGCGTGGCGCGCTTGAGAAAGCCGGTGTAGAGCACCGCATAACCGAGTAATGAGGCCAGGGTCAGCCAGGCGGTGAGGGCGTTGGTGAACACCAGCAGCAGGACCATGCCCAACAGCGCCAGGGCCAAAGCGAACAACAGCGCCGGCAGGGGCTCGACTCGGCCTTGGGCCAAAGGCCGTTTGTGGGTGCGTGCCATCAGCGCATCGATGCGCCGATCCACCACATGATTGACCACCGCTGCGCCACCCGCGCACAGGCCGATGCCCAGGTTGCCGAACAACAGCACGCTCCAGCTGACGCCCGCCCGGGTGGCCAGGAACATGCCCGCCAGCGAGGTGATCAGCATCAGCACCACCACCTTGGGCTTGGTCAGCTCAAAGTAATCGCGCCAGCGGGCCCGTTGTACGCTTAGAAGCGTCGCCACGAGTCGTTCCTCATGTGATGGGAAATGCCCACCCCGACCACCGGCCGCAGACGCCAACCATGGCCGACACCCATACGAACCTTGTCGACCACTCGAATGCGGTAGTTCACCAGCACCATGCTCAGCAGCAGCATCGCCCCGCCGGCATTGTGCGCAACAGCCACCGCCAGCGGCAGGTGGAACACCACGTTGCTGATGCCCAGGCCCACTTGCAAGGCCAGCGCCAGCAGCACCAGCCGCGCCAGGCCGGGGAGACCACAGCGGTACAGCTTCCAGCTGAGCATCAACAGCACACAGATCACCAGCAGCGCGCCCAACCTGTGGCTGATGTGGATGGCCGTGCGCGCATCACTGTCCAACTGCCCGCCAAGGTAATTGGGGCCGACGTGCTGGGTCAGGTGGAAGCCGTTGCTGAAGTCCGCCGCTGGCCACCACTGGCCATGGCAGGTCGGCAGGTCGATGCAGGCCACGGCTGCGTAGTTAGCGCTGACCCAACCGCCCAGGGCAATCTGGCCAATTACCACCAGCAGCGCCAGTGCAGCGATCCGGCGCAGGCTCAGCGGCAGTTTCGGCAAGGGCGCAAAAGCCCGGGACAGACGCAGAGACAACAGGAACAGCAAGCTCAACGTGGTAAAGCCACCCAGCAAGTGCGCCGTGACCACCTGCGGCCACAGCTTCAGGGTGACCGTCCACATTCCGAAGGCTGCTTGGGCCAACACCACACCCAGTAGCAGCATCGGCAGGCGATAAGGCTGCCCATCGCGTGCATGCCGGCGCATTGCCTGGAACGCGAGCAGGGCGATCACCACGGCCAGGCTACCGGCAAAGTAGCGGTGGACCATCTCCGCCCAGCCCTTGGCAGCTTCCACCGGGTGCTCCGGAAAGTGCAGCTCGGCATGGGCCAACTGCGCGTCAGTCTTGGGCACGCTGATAAAGCCATAGCACCCCGGCCAGTCGGGGCAACCGAGGCCGGCGTGGGTCAGGCGGGTATAGGCACCAAGCAGGACGACCAGCAGTGCCAGCAGGGTGGCGAACACAGCAAGGCGAAATCCAGGTCTGGCCATGGCAGGCTCCTAGCCGATGTTGGACAGCTTGAGCAGGTGGCGCAGGTCATCCAGCACGTGCTTGCCGTTGACCTTGCCGTCGTAGCGCAGCACCAGGTTGCCGTGCGGGTCGACGATCCACAGCTGCGGGCCGGGCTCGACAACCTTCTGCTGATAACGTTGCGCATCCAGCGGGTAGCGCTGCAACTGCGGGTACTCGCGGCCAAGCAGTGCCTGATAGTCGGCGCTCAGCGGCTGGGCGGCGGCCAGCGCATGGCTGGCGCGGCTGGCATCACGCCCCAGCCCGACCTGAATCTGCCGAGCCAGGTACACCAGGCGCTGACAGTCTTCGGTGCAGGCCTGGGGCGCGCTGACCAGCAACTGCCAGCGCTCGTCCTGGCCTGCCACGCCGAGATCGGCACGGCTTTCCCCGTTGCCAATCATGGCGCCATGGTAGCTGCGGCCTTCCGGCACCCAGAATTTGAGCTTGTACATGCTGGTGGCCAGAACCATCGGCCCAAGCACCACCAGCAGGATCAGTAACAGCTGCAAACGCCCACGGGCTCTGGGCTTGCTACGTTCAGGCACGTCCAGTGGAGTGGCGGTGGCCATGGCGTTTCTCCTTGTTTTGGTGCCAGCCGAAGTAGAGGTAGAGCAGAACCAGAGCGGTAGCCAGGGCAAACCACTGCACGGCGTAGCCCACGTGCTTTTCGGGGCTCATGGCCACAACCGGCCAGTCCAGGCGATAGCTCGCAGGGCCCGGCTCCAGTCGCAATTCCTGGGCGAAGCCTTCGCGATCAAGCTGTTGCCATAGCAGCGCAGCATCGATAGCGGTCAACAGATGCGGCCATTGCCCACCGATGGGGTCCGGGTGCAGCTGGAAGGTGCTACCGGGCGCGACATACACAGAGGCATCCAGCGCCAAGGCCTGGGCAGGGGTTTCGAAGTGCACCGGCACCCGGCGGTCTAGCCATGGCAGCCAGCCACGATTGATCAGCAACCACAGGCCGCTGGCTTGGTCGTGGAAGGGCTGCAGCAGCTCGACACCGGCTTTGCCGTCGCGCATGCGGTTGTCCAGCAGCACGCTGTGCTCGGCGTCGAAGCGGCCATACAGGTGCACACGGCGGAAGGCGTTGTCTTCTTTCGAGAGGAGCTGGGCGGTGGCGATCGGCGCTTCAACCCGCCGTTCCGCATAGGTGGCCAGCAGCACGCGCTTTTCCTCGGCGCGGCCGAGTTGCCAGCAACCAAGCGCAATCAACCCTGGCAGCAGTGCAAGCACCACAAGCGTCGGTACCCAGCCTGGGCGAAACGGCCTCACGGGCGCCTCGCTATACTTATCCACATCACCGCATCCCCCCCGGAGTAACGCCATGCTCAAGGCCGCGATTGTCCTGATGCTGTTGGCCACGATTGCCAGTCTGTTCAGTGGCCTGGTGTTTCTGGTCAAGGATGATGAAAACTCGACCCGCCTGCTCAAGGCCCTGACCGTACGGGTCACCCTGGCAGCCTTGACCATAGGCCTGGTCGCCTGGGGCTTGATCAGCGGTCAACTGGTCTCCCACGCCCCTTTCTGAAGCGCTCACCCACCCCTACAGGGTTTCGTATTCACAACACATAGACAAAGATGAACAACCCCACCCACACCACATCGACGAAGTGCCAGTACCAACTGGCTGCCTCGAAGCCGAAGTGTTTTTCTGGGTTGAAATGCCCACGCAGAATACGCACGAACATCACAATCAGAATGATCGTGCCCAATGTCACGTGGGCACCGTGAAACCCGGTAAGCATGAAGAACGTCGCACCGTAGATCCCTGAGCCCAGTGTCAGCCCCAGCTTGGTATAGGCCTCGTGGTACTCGAAGGCCTGCAGCGCGATAAAGCTGATGCCCAGGACAATGGTCAGCGCCATCCAGAATTTCAGCGGCCCGCGGTGGTCACGGCGCAAGGCGTGGTGGGCAATGGTGATTGTCACACTGGAACTGACCAGCAGGATGGTGTTGATCAGCGGCAGATGCCACGGGTCGATCACTTCCTTGGGCGGCGGGAACAGCTTGGGGTCGGGGGTGTGCAGTAGCGGCCAGGTGAATTCGAACGTTGGCCACAGCATGTGCGCAACACCTTTGGCCCCTTCGCCTCCCAGCCACGGCCCCGCCAGTACGCGGACATAGAACAGCGCGCCGAAGAACGCCAGGAAGAACATCACTTCAGAGAAGATGAACCAGCTCATGCCCCAGCGGAACGAGCGATCCAGCTGCGGGCTGTACAACCCGGCGCGGCTCTCCTTGACCACTGACCCAAACCAGCCGAACAGCATGTAGGCCAGAAACAACGCACCCACGAAGAAGATCAGCGGCCCGTGCGAATCCGGGTGGCCCGCCTTCATGTCGTTGAACCAGGTGCCCAAGCCGAATACCGTGATGAACATGCCGATGGTGGCGATGATCGGCCATTTGCTCTGCGCAGGAACGTAGTAGTGCTCATGACTTGCCATTGCTGTTCTCCTTCCCTTAACGGGCGCCCTGGACGTCCTGCGCCGCAACGTGCGCGACCGGCGGGTGGCGAGCGGTGATGTCGAACAAGGTGTAGGCCAGTGTCAGGTGCTTCACGCTGGCCGGCAGGTCGCGGTCGACGATGAAGCGCACCGGCATCTCGATGCGTTCGCCGGGCTGCAGCACCTGCTGGGTAAAGCAGAAGCACTCGGTCTTGTGGAAGTAGGCCGCGGCCTCGGCCGGGGTAATGCTGGGTATTGCCTGCGCACTCATCGGCCGGTCGGTCGGGTTGTGGGCAATGAAGATCATCTGGTTCACCGCCCCCGGGTTGACCTCCAGCTGGTCGGCAGTGGAGTAGAAGTCCCAGACCATGTCGCTGGCATTGGTCGACATGAACTGCACCCGCACAGCACGCGTCGGGTCACTGACCTGGCTACCTTCGTATTGGCCGCCGGTCTTGCCGTTGATACCGAACGCTTTGCACATGACGTCGTAGATCGGCACCAGCGCGAAGCCGAAGGCGAACATCACCACCGTCAGCATCAACAGGCGCGTTACCAGGCGTTTCACCGACAGGCCGTTCATGGCGGGTTCCTATTTCACTTCCGGGGGTGTCTGGAAGGTGTGGTAGGGCGCAGGCGAGGGTATCGACCACTCAAGGCCCTCGGCGCCATCCCAGGGTTTGGCCGGTGCCGGCGCGCCACCGCGGATGCACTTGATGACAATGAACAGGAAGAAGATCTGCGTGGCGCCGAACATGAACGCGCCGATCGACGACACCATGTTGAAATCGGCGAACTGCAGGTTGTAGTCGGGGATGCGCCGTGGCATGCCGGCCAAGCCTACGAAGTGCATGGGGAAGAAGGCCATGTTCATGCCGATGAACGACAGCCAGAAGTGCAGTTTGCCGAGGGTTTCGTCGTACATGTGGCCGGTCCATTTCGGCAGCCAGTAGTAGGCCGAGGCAAAGATGCCGAAAATTGCACCAGGCACCAGTACGTAATGGAAATGCGCCACTACGAAGTAAGTGTCGTGGTACTGGAAGTCCGCCGGTGCAATCGCCAGCATCAGCCCGGAGAAGCCACCAATGGTGAACAGGATGACAAAGGCGATGGCGAACAGCATCGGCGTTTCGAAGGTGAGCGAGCCTTCCCACATGGTGCTGACCCAGTTGAACACCTTCACCCCGGTGGGCACGGCAATCAGCATGGTGGCGTACATGAAGAACAACTCGCCGACCACCGGGATGCCGACCACGAACATATGGTGCGCCCAGACGATGAATGACAGGAAGGCAATGGCGCCGGTGGCATACACCATCGAGGTATAACCGAACAGCGGCTTGCGCGAGAACGCCGGGATGATCGAGCTGACCGCACCGAAGGCGGGCAGGATCATGATGTAAACCTCAGGGTGACCGAAGAACCAGAACACATGCTGGAACAGCACCGGGTCACCGCCACCTGCGGCACTGAAAAAGCTGGTACCGAAGTGGATATCCATCAGCATCATGGTTACCACGCCGGCCAGTACTGGCATCACCGCAATCAGCAGGAACGCGGTAATCAGCCAGGTCCAGACGAACAGCGGCATTTTCATCAGCGTCATGCCGGGGGCACGCAGGTTGAGGATGGTGGCAATCACGTTGATCGCCCCCATGATCGAGCTGATACCCATCAGGTGGATGGCGAAGATGAAGAAGGTGACACTGGCTGGCGCATAGGTGGTGGAAAGCGGTGCGTAGAACGTCCAGCCAAAGTTCGGCCCTCCGCCCGGGCTGAACAGCGTCGAGACCAGCAGCAGGAAGGCCGCCGGCAGCAGCCAGAAGCTGAAGTTGTTCATCCGTGGCAGGGCCATGTCAGGCGCGCCGATCATCAGCGGAATCATCCAGTTGGCCAGGCCGACGAAGGCCGGCATCACCGCGCCAAACACCATGATCAGGCCATGCATGGTGGTCATCTGGTTGAAGAACGCCGGCTCCACGATCTGCAAACCCGGCTGGAACAGCTCAGCGCGGATCACCATGGCAAACGAGCCACCGAGCAGGAACATGATGAAACTGAACCACAGGTACATCGTGCCGATGTCTTTATGGTTGGTGGTCAGCACCCAGCGCATCAGGCCCTTGGCCGGGCCGTGCGCATGGTCATGGCCGTGGGCGTGGTCGTCGATCACTGCACTCATGTCCTGTCTCCTGCAATTCATGGATTGCCGCGAGTAACCCGGTTCACTTGGCTTCTGCCTGCTTCAGCGCCAGCACGTCCTTCGGCGTCACCATGTCGCCTTTGTTGTTGCCCCAGGCATTGCGCTCGTAGGTGACCACAGCAGCGATATCGACTTCCGACAGCTGCTTGCCGAAAGCGGCCATGGCCGTGCCGGGCTTGCCATGGAAGACAATGCTCAGGTGGCCTTCCTTCGGCCCGGTGGCAATCTTCGAGCCTTTGAGCGCCGGGAACATTGGCGGCAGGCCCTGGCCTTCGGCCTGGTGACAGGCCACGCAGGTGGTGTGGTAGACCTTGTCGCCTCGCGCCACCAGCTCTTCCAGGGTCCATTCCTTGCTGGTCAGCTCCTTGAGCTTGGCGGCTTCAGCCTTGCGCTCGCCAAGCCAGGTGTCGTAATCGGCCTTGGACTTGACCTCGACCACCACCGGCATGAAACCGTGGTCTTTGCCGCACAGCTCGGTGCACTGGCCGCGGTAGATGCCTGGCTTTTCGATCCGGGTCCAGGCTTCGTTGACAAAGCCTGGGATGGCGTCGCGCTTGACCGCGAAGGCTGGCACCCACCAGGAGTGGATCACGTCGGCAGCAGTGACCAGAAAGCGCACTTTCGCGCCCACCGGCAGCACCAGCGGCTGGTCGACTTCCAGCAGGTAATGCTCATCCTTGGGCGCCTTGTTGTGGATCTGGTCGGTGGGGGTGGCCAGGTTGCTGAAGAACTCCACGTCCTGGCCCAGGTACTTGTAGTGCCATTTCCACTGGTACCCCGTGACCTGGATGTCGATGTCCGAATCGCTGGCATCGTAGATGTCGATCAGCGTCTTGGTGGCCGGGATGGCCATGGCCACCAGGATCAGGAAGGGAACTACCGTCCAGAGGATTTCCACCCAGGTGTGCTCGTGGAAATGCGCAGCCTGCTGGCCGGTGGAGCGGCGGTGGATGACCATTGACCAGAACATCGCGCCAAACACCACGATGCCAATGATCACGCAGATCCAGAAGATGGTCATGTGCAGGTCGAAGACGGCGTTGGAGACTTCCGTCGCCCCTGGGTGCATGTTCACGGTCCAGGCGGCGTTTGCCTGGCCAAAAACCGACCACAACAGGAGGCCCATCCAGACATGTGGATGTCGCATCATTGCGGGTTCCCCTTCTAATTCTTGTTGTCCCGGAGGCGTGGCCTGCGGCAAGAGGGAACGGCGGTCAAGACTGCATGGCTTCGACGACCGAGCCCCTGCTAAAAGCAGTCGGGCCTCATCAACGAATCACGTTCACCGGGAGTATAGACAGCGACCAATGGCACGCAATGAAGCCTGTGAAATGAACTTCACGAAATAGCCAGATAGCCTGAAAACCGCGCGCTTGAGAGGTCATGGCTAAATAATGGCATCTGGTTATGCCAGACATAGCACACGTTTGCGCGGTTTATAACAAATACGTCTTAGGTATTCTGTATACCGAGCTAATTTAGTGTCTTCCGTTTGAAACGTAATGTCCCTGGAGTTGTCATGAACATCGCTGCTGTACGCGAGCAGGTAAGCCAAGCCCATCAACATGAAGGCCAGACCGGCCAATTGAAACAGCGTCTCGAGCTGCAACTGCCCCATCTGCACCCCTCGATCCAACTGCCTGAGCAGGACGCCCAGGGTACTTTGGCGCGCTTCGTCAGCGCCTACATCGATCAGGTTCCGGAACTGCTGGAGGCCGCCCACGAGGTCGCCCGCGAAGCCGGGATCGAATCGCAGATCAAACCTGTACTGAAAATTGCCGAAGCCTACTTCCTGCAGCCGCCCAGCGTGATGCAAGGGCATGTAGGCCTGGACTGCCTGCTGGATGAAGCCTACCTGGCGCACCGCCTGGTGGAAGAGGTGAATGACTTGTACATTCGCCACTTCCAGCAGCCGTTGATTCCGGTCGACACCACGGTCGCCAACCTGATTGCCCACCAGTTGATTGGCGAAAGCTTTGCCAACCAGCTGGATGAAGTGGTGCACCACTCGGTCGACGAAATGCTCAATGACGAGAGCTTTGCGGTTGAATCGGTGGAGGCTTATCGAGAGAAGCTGAGCAGCCCGGCAACTGGCGAGGCGTGGAAGCGCTGGCCGTGCCTGTCGCGCCAACTGGGTGTCGAGCTGGGTCAGCCGGCCTGATAGACCTGTAACGGCCTAGGTGCATCGGTGGTTCGGCGCAGGCCGTCGTAGGAGCGGGTTCACCCGCGAAAGGGCCGGCCCTGCTGGCCTATCTCCACCCGCCGATCACCGTTTCCGCCGCTACCGTATTCGCGGGTAAATCCGCCCCTACACATGCATCGGTGGTTCGCCACAGGCCATCGTAGGAGCGGGTTCACCCGCGAAAGGGCCGGCCCTGCTGGCCTATCTCCACCCGCCGATCACCGTTGCCGCCGCTACCGTATTCGCAGGTAAACCCGCTCCTACGCACATGCATCGGTGGTTCGCCACAGGCCGTCGTAGGAGCGGGTTCACCCGCGAAAGGGCCGGCCCTGCTGGCCAATCTCCATCCGCGGATCACCGTTGCCGCCGCTACCGTATTCGCGGGTAAACCCGCTCCTACGCCCCAACCCCCGCTGTAGTCCGCAACCGCCCCTCGATCCGACGCTTCAGGCGCCGCTGCTCTATCAGCAACCGTGACCCATTGGCAGAATTGCTGCGGCTCCAGTCCTCCAGCAACTCAAGGCACGAGTGGTCGATATAGCTCAAGTTCCCCAGCGGCACATGCAGCGTGGTGCCCGCCGGTACGGTATCCAGCACCTGGGTCAGCGCCGGCACCTTCAGGAAGGTCGCCGCGCCACTGAGGCGCAGTTCCATGTGCCCATCCTTGGCCAGGCTCACCAGGTTGATCTTCAGCCGCGCCGCCTTGAACGCCAGCTTCAGCAAGGTCAGGGCAAAGCCCAGCAGCACACCGGTCAGCAGGTCGGTAAAGATGATCGCCAGCGCAGTCGCCGCGTAGGTGAACATCGGCATGCGCCCATAACGGCCCAGCCCGCGAAACGCCTTGAAGTCGACCAGTTTGACCCCGGTAAACACCAACACCCCCGCCAAGCTCGCCACCGGGATCTGCTGCAGCACGCTGCTCAGCGCCACCACGAAGGCCAGCAACCACAAGCCATGGAAGATTGCCGAGGCCCGGGTTTGCGCCCCGGCCTGGACGTTGGCCGAGCTGCGCACGATTACGCCGGTCATCGGCAGGGCACCCAGCACCCCGCACAGCATGTTGCCGATGCCCTGAGCCGACAGTTCGCGGTCGAAGTCCGAACGCTGGCCGCTGTGCATGCGGTCCACTGCTGCGGCCGACAGCAAGGTTTCGGCGCTGGCAATGAACGCCAGGGCAAAAGCGGCGACCAACAGGGCAGGGTCGGCCAGCTGCATCAGGTCCGCCGGACGAAGCCAGTCGATGGCCTCGGACAGGTCGGCCGGGACTTGCACGCGGTTCACCGGCAAGGCCAGCCACAGGCTGATAGCGGTCATGCTGGCCACGCCGAGTAATGCACCCGGCACGAAACGCAGCCGCTGCGGCCGCAAGCGCTCCCAGCCCCACATGATGGCGATGGTCCCCAGGCCCAGCGCCCCGGCCATCCAGCCGGCGCCGGTGCTCTCCTGTGGCAGGGCTGCCGACAACGTTGCCGGGAACGCCAGCAGGTTCTGCAGGCCCGACGGTTGCGGCGCGGTGTCGAACATCACATGCACCTGCGAAAGCACGATCAACACGCCAATCCCGGCGAGCATGCCGTAAACCACCGCCGGCGCGGTCACGCGGAACCAGCAGCCCAGGCGCAAGCGACCGGCCAGCAACTGCAACAGGCCGGCCAGCAACAGGATTGGCCCGAGCATGGCCATGCCGTGCTGGCGTACCAGCTCGAACACCAGTACCGCCAGACCGGCAGCGGGGCCGCTGACCTGTAGCGGCGACCCAGCAAGGAAACCGACGACAATGCCGCCGATAATCCCAGTAATCAGGCCTTTTGCCGGCGGCATGCCAGAAGCGATCGCAATACCCATGCACAACGGCAGGGCCACCAGGAAGACCACCACCGACGCCAGCAACTCACGCGGCAGGGCCGCTTTCAACTGTGTAATGTTCACCGTGTTTCTCCTTTCTCTAGTCGCACGGCCATTCCCCTGGCCGTGGGCACGTTTGCCCCTGACAAGCGCGCAGGCGCGGGCCGCCAGCGAGCACGCCGGCAGGGCAGTCAGGGAATTCAAGGCAGCCGAATGCCGTGCCACACCCCTGCAGGGTGCAGCCGGCTATCAAGGTTCTAGCGGCGGACGGGTCGCTTAGTAGCGGCCTCTCGGAGTGGCGCAGGGAACGGGTTCACCCGCGGCCAAGGGCAGGAAGCTGTCGCTGGCGGCGTCGTAGGCTTCGATCTTGCTGGTCTCGATGTCGTACACCCAACCATGAATGAACAGCTCACCGGCTGCCAGGCGCGAAGCCACCGAAGGATGGGTGCGCAAGTGATGCAGCTGGGCGATGACGTTCTCTTTGGTCAGCACTTGCATCGTCTCGTGTTCGCTGCCGCAGGAGCAGTTGTTCTCGACCACGGTGCGGGCCACTTCAGCGTGGCGCAACCAGGCGCCAACGGTAGGCATCTTGGTCAGCGACTGCGGGTTGAGTACCGCACGCATGGCGCCACAGTCGGAGTGGCCACAGATGATGATGTGGTGAACTTTAAGCGCCATTACGGCGTACTCGATGGCGCTGGAAACGCCGCCGTTCATCTGGCCATAAGGCGGTACCACGTTACCCACGTTACGGGTCACGAACAGGTCGCCTGGCGAGCTCTGGGTGATCAGCTCGGGAACGATGCGCGAATCGGCACAGGTGATGAACATGGCGCGTGGTGTTTGCGCGGTGGCGAGCTTCTTGAACAGCTCTTGCTGATCTGGGAAAACATCATGGTGAAAGCGCAGGAAGCCGTCGACGATGTGCTTAAGGGCAGCATCGGCGCTTTCCGCGGGGACCTGCGGTACGACCTTGGATGGGTCCTTGACGGGCATGATTCATCCTCTTGACGGTGTGTAGGTAAATCCATTTTACCGGTGAAAGATTCAGGCTATGCAGGGTTTTAGATGACACGCACGGGCCATAGATCACAGTCGCTGTGGACTTATTACCTACGCTAGCGGGGAAAACTTAACTGAAACTTAATTCGAAGGCTCTAGAACGGGCGTTCCAGATGAAAAAGGCGGGAACTGGATAATAGCAAAAAAACATCAGCTGCCAATATGTATTAGCGCAATTATTGGTTGTTATTAGTTGCGTTGTGAGCAATGCGCAGCCCTTGGTGGGGCGGGTTCATGTCAGAACAGCGCCATCTGCCCACCCGGCGGGCAGAACGCCGAGCAATCCAGCGCCTGCGCCTCGCGCCCTTCGAAGTCCAGCCGTTTCATTGCCTTGGCAAAGCGCTGCGCCAGCAACTCGGCAAACACCCCTTCACCACGCATGCGCACACCGAACCGGCTGTCATACAGCTCGCCACCACGGCTCTGGCGGATCAGGCTCAACACATGCGCTGCCCGCTGCGGGTAATGGTCCTGCAACCACTGCTCAAACAACGGCGCCACCTCCAGCGGCAGGCGCAGCATCATGTACGCCGCACTTTGCGCACCGGCCTCCTTGGCAGCCTCCAACAGGCGTTCCAGCTCACTGTCGTTGATCATCGGAATCATCGGCGAACACAAAACACCCACCGGTACGCCCGCTTCACGCAATACCCGGATGGCCCTCAACCTCGCACCGGGTGAGGCCGCTCGGGGTTCGAGCACGCGCTTGAGGCCGTCGTCCAGCGTGGTCAGGCTGATCATCACTCGTGCCAGGCGCTGGCGGGCCATCTCGGCCAGCAGGTCAAGGTCGCGCAGCACCAGTGAACCCTTGGTGACAATGGTCACCGGGTGACGAAAACGCAGTAACACTTCGAGCAAGCGCCGGGTCAGTAACTGTTCCCGCTCAATCGGCTGGTACGGGTCGGTGTTGGAGCCCAGATTGATCGGCGCGCACACGTAGCCCGGTTTGCTCAATTGCTGTGCCAGCACCTCGGCGGCGTTGGTCTTGGCAATCAGTTTGGTCTCGAAATCCAGGCCGGGAGAAAGGTCCCAGTAGGCGTGTGAGGGGCGGGCATAGCAGTAGATACAGCCATGTTCGCAGCCACGGTAGGGGTTGATGGAGCGATCGAAAGGGAGGTCGGGTGAAGTGTTGCGGCTGATCACCGACTTGGCTGTCTCGATCCGCACCTCGGTACCCTGGGTTTGCGGCACTTCCTGGTACCAGCCATCATCTTCCGCCACCGAATGACCAGGGGCAAAGCGGTTGTGTGGGTTGTGCGCCGTGCCACGGCCCTTTTGCGGTGCTGGAGGAATCATGGCTCACCTGAATACTGTATTTATATACAGTATCGCGCATGCCGGGATCTTTCCAGCACCTCTGGTCTGACTACTTCAGGCCATGCCAGCTGAGATACGCTGCCTGGCTCGATTGCCGCCCAAGAAACGCCTCGATGCCTTCACGCAATGGGCGCGATGCCCCTGGGGCGAACAGTGCTTCCTGCAGTGCCCGCCCCGTGGCTCCGTTCAACAGGCCCTCGGCTTCGAAGCGGGTGAACACATCGAAGGCATGCACATCCGCCCACAGGTAGGCGTAGTAACCCGCATCGTAGCCGTTCACAAGGTGGTCGAAGGCATGCGCCGGATGTTCAAAATCAGCGAGCGGCCAGTAACCACAACGCGCGCGGGCATCACCCAGTCGCTGTTCAAAGGTCCTGCCATCGTTTGGTGTGCCATGCAGGTCCATGTCGAACAGCGCCAGGCATAGATCACCCGCGATCTCCTCCACGCCCTGCTGCCGTAGCTGCCGCAGGCACTCATCGGCTTGCTTGCGGGATAGTTGGCGACCGTCGTGCGTGCGCGCCGAGATCGCCACCAGGTAGTCCGCGTCCCAGACCCAACGTTCGAACAGCTTGCCGAACAACTCCACACCATCGGTGCCCAGCTCGGTCACATTGGACATGACGTGGTTCGTCGTACGTACCAGCAGGTGGTGCAGGGCATGGCCGAATTCATGGAACAGCTTGCGCAGTGACAAATGATCGAGCAACGGCTGCGAACCTGACAGCGCTTGCGGCACATCACTGAACACCACCACCGAGGCTGCCTGGCAGATACCCTCTGCATCGACCCGGCGATTCCTTACATAGGTGGTGAACACCGCGTCTGGCTGCTTGCCTGCGTGTTGCACGGCATCCAGATACAGAAAGCCAATGAAAGCGCTGTCCTGCCACACCTCGAACGGCTGCACGCTGTCATCCCAGACAGGCAGCGCTTTGGGCTGCAGCACTGCACCAAACAACGTCTGCGCCAATTGCTGCAACGCACTGACAACGGTATTCAGCGGGAAGTAATCGCGCAGCGCTTCGGCAGGAAACTCGCTGCGCGAAGCACACCGCAGGTACTCGAAATCCCAGGGTTGGGGTTTGCCCAGGCCCTGCTCGGCAGCCCAACACTCCACCTGCGAACGCCACCGCAACATGGCAGGTCGCACATGATCGGCCAGATCGTGGAGAAAGCCGCGCACCTGGGCTACCGAACCCGCACTCTTCACCTGCAGGCTCTGCTCCAGATGGCCGGAATAACCGAGCAGGAGGGCCTTCTCCTCAAGCAATTGCGCCTGTTGCTGCAGATACGTGCGGTTGTCCTGTTGCCGATCATGGCTGACGCCACGGGCGTGAAAAGCCCGGTACACACGCTCACGGAGCTGGCGGTTGGCAGCATGTTTGAGCACCTCACGCGTAGTCACCGTGTCACACGCAATCAACCACCCCTGCTTACCTGCTTGCTGTGCGCTTGCAGCCAATTCGTCACGTACCCGCTGTGGGATGCCGCTCAGCTCCGCTTCATCGGTGATGTTCAACCCAGGCCGGTCGATGTTGCTGCGGAACGCCTCGCGTGCAGTGCCAATCTGCGTTTGAAGGTCTGCCAGATGCGCTTTGCCTGCGGTGTCGAGTAACGCCCCGCTAGCGGCGAACTTGTCCAGGTGCCAACGCAAAGTGGCACGCTTCCCGACATCCAGTTGCTTGCCGATGTCACTGCCGGCCAAGCGTGCATACAGATCATGCAAAACCGTGTTGGCGAATTTTTGCTCGAAGCGCGCCGTCACTTTCCCGTAGAAATCAATGATGGCGTTGGCCCACGCCGTATCCCGGCCGACCAGTGGTGAGGCGGCATACAACACTGCCAGCAGCCGGCTATCCAGCCCATCCAACGCCAGCACCATGTCATCCCAGGTGGGCATGGCCCGCTGGTCCAGGATGATGCGTTCGACACCTTGCTCGTGCGCCAACAGCACGGCAGCGAACGCCGCCTGCATGTTTTCGAGGGTGATGGAAGAGTAATCGACGGGGATATGGCTATCTTGCAGAAGAGGGTTGTCCATGGTGCATCACCTTGCTGATAGAAATGAGCAAGAGAGCTTGCATGGCCCGCGTGCGCCAGGTGGCCTGACTATCTAACACCTGTCCATGCCTGCCCGGGCATTGCACCCGGGCGGCACGACAGGATTACTCAGCCGGCTTTTTCAGCTTCGGATTTGGGAAGAACTGCACGGTCTGCACCTTGGCCGGCGCCGCTTTCGGCGCCAGGTGGTTGACCCGGGTGCCGAGTTCCTTCGGCACCGACAAGCCCTGCTCGTTGAGGGTGTCGGTAAAGCCGCAAGCCACGCACTCGCGGTGCGGTACGCCGTCGTCGTTCCACATCATCAGCTTGTCGGGCTCGCTGCACGCCGGGCACACGGCACCGGCAATGAAGCGCTTCTTGGTCTTGTTCACAGCTACCTCACTCATGCTGCAGCGTCCTCGGTGAGACCACTGTGGCGCAGCAATGCATCGATGGAAGGCTCACGGCCACGGAAGTCGACGAACAGCTCCATCGGCTCGCGCGAACCACCACGGGCCAGGATCGCCTCGCGGAAGGCGCGGCCGGTCTCGGCGTTCAGCACGCCTTCTTCCTCG
Organism: Pseudomonas sp. KCJK9058; assembly: GCF_046230975.1. Classification (NCBI taxonomy): domain Bacteria; kingdom Pseudomonadati; phylum Pseudomonadota; class Gammaproteobacteria; order Pseudomonadales; family Pseudomonadaceae; genus Pseudomonas; species Pseudomonas sp. KCJK9058. The sequence continues at coordinate 355,596 of NZ_JBJJLR010000001.1, read as the reverse complement.
AAGCGCGAGAAGGCGTCAGCCGACAGCACTTCGGCCCACTTGTAGCTGTAGTAGCCCGCCGCGTAACCGCCCGCGAAAATGTGCGCAAAGCTGTTGGGGAAGCGGTTGTAAGCCGGCGGGCGCATGACCGACACCTCGTCACGCACACCTTCGAGCACCTGCAATACGCTGCGGCCGTCGCCATGGCTGGCGTGCAGCTCGAAATCGAACAGCGAGAACTCCAGCTGGCGCACCATCATCATGCCCGACTGGAAGTTTTTCGCGGCCAGCATCTTGTCCAGCAGGTCCTGGGGCAGGGCGGCGCCGGTTTCGTAGTGACCAGAAATCAGTGCCAGGCCTTCCGGCTCCCAGCACCAGTTTTCCATGAACTGGCTTGGCAGCTCGACCGCATCCCAGGCCACGCCGTTGATGCCGGACACGCCGGCATGCTCGATGCGGGTCAGCATGTGGTGCAGGCCGTGACCGAATTCGTGGAACAGGGTGGTGACTTCATCATGGGTCAGCAAGGCGGGCTTGCCGGGCGCGGCCGGGGTGAAGTTGCACACCAGGTTGGCCACCGGGCTCTGCAGCTGGCCACCGGCAGTGCGGCGACGGTCACGGGCGCCGTCCATCCAGGCGCCGCCACGCTTGTTGGCGCGGGCGTACAGGTCGAAGAAGAAACGGCCAACGTGCTGACCATTTTCCTTGATCTCGAACAGGCGTACGTCCGGGTGCCAGCTGTCGAAGCCCTTGAGCTCGGCGATTTCGATGCCGTACAGGCGCTGCACGATGCTGAACAGGCCGCCCAGCACCTTGTCGATCGGGAAGTAGGCGCGCAGGGCTTCCTGCGACACACTGTAGCGCTGCTCGCGCAGCTTCTCGCCAAAGTAGCCGGCATCCCAGCTGGCCAGCTCGGGGCAGCCTTGTTCGGCAGCGTAGGCCTTGAGCTGTTGCAGGTCCTGGGCGGCGAACGGCTTGGAACGCTTGGCCAAGTCACGCAGGAAGCTCAGCACCTGGTCGCTGGACTCGGCCATCTTGGTGGCCAGGCTCAGCTCGGCGTAGTTCTTGTAGCCCAGCAGTTCGGCCAGCTCCTGGCGCAGGTCGAGGATTTCGCGCATCACCGGGCCATTGTCGAACTGGCCGGCATTCGGGCCCTGGTCGGAGGCGCGGGTGCAGTAGGCGGCGTATAGCTCTTCGCGCAGGGCGCGGTCGCTGGCGTAGGTCATCACCGCATAGTAGCTGGGGAACTCGAGGGTGATCAGCCAGCCGTCCAGGCCCTTGGCCTGGGCTGCAGCGGCCATCTGCGCCTTGGCCGATTCGGTCAGGCCGGCCAGCGCAGCTTCGTCGGTAACATGCTTGGTCCAGGCCTGGGTGGCGTCGAGCAGCTGATTGGAGAAACGGCTGCACAGCTCGCTGAGCTTGCTCTGCACTTCGGCGTAACGCTGCTGCTTGTCCGCCGGCAGGTCGATACCCGACAAGCGGAAGTCACGCAAGGCGTGCTCGAGGATAGTCTTTTGCGCCACGTCGAAGCCGGCAGCCTCAGGGCTGTTGATCAGCGCCTGGTAGGCTTCGAACAGCGCGCGGTTCTGGCCCAGTTCGGTAGAGTAGGCGCTCAGGGCTGGCAGGCAAGACTCGTAAGCCTCGCGCAGCTCGGCGCTGTTGCACACCGCATTGAGGTGGCTGACCGGGCTCCAGGCGGCGCCCAGGCGGTCGTTCAGTTCGTCCATGGCCAGCACCAGGCCGGCCCATGTAGGGTTCTTGCCCTGCTTTTCGAGGATCTCGGCAATGGCTTTACGGTTGTCGGCCAGGATCGCTTCGATCGCCGGCAACACGTGTTCGGCACGAATTTGCGAGAAGGGCGGCAGATCGTGGGATTGCAGAAGCGGGTTGTTCGCAGTCACGGTTTGGATACCTTGGCAGAAGAAACACTGCCACATCTTAATTACAATCGACGCCGACCGCAGCAGGCAGCCTGCCTATCGGCACAGATGAGAGACGCTATCATGGCCATTCGCAGCTTCCAGCAACACACTCCGAAAGTTGGGCCCAGGGCCTTCGTCGACCGTTCGGCGGTGGTGCTGGGCGACGTGGAGATCGGTGAAGACAGTTCGGTCTGGCCGTTGACCGTGGTGCGCGGCGACATGCACCGCATCCGCATTGGCGCGCGCACCAGCGTGCAGGACGGCAGCGTGCTGCACATTACCCACGCCGGGCCTTTCAACCCGGACGGTTTCCCGCTGATCATCGGCGACGAAGTGACCATCGGGCACAAGGTGATGCTGCATGGCTGCACTCTGGGCAACCGTATCCTGGTGGGTATGGGCAGCACCATCATGGATGGTGCCATCGTCGAGGACGAAGTGATCATTGGCGCCGGCAGCCTGGTGCCGCCGGGCAAACGTCTGGTCAGTGGCTACCTGTACATGGGCAGCCCGGTGAAACAGGCCCGGCTGCTGAACGACAAGGAGCGCGCATTTTTCTCCTACAGCGCCGGCAACTACGTGAAGCTCAAGGACCAGCACCTGGCCGAGGGCTACGATCAACCTGAATGACCGCATTCGCGGGCATGCCCGCGAAGAAGGCCACGCAGCACTCAAGTGGAACCCTGTACATGCACCAGCAAAACATCCTCTTCGACCTCGACGGCACCCTGACCGACCCACGCCTGGGCATCACTCGCTCGATCCAGTACGCCCTGGCCAAGCTGGGCATCGACGAACCGGACCTGGCCCGCCTCGAACACTTCATCGGCCCACCACTGCTGCAGGCTTTCATGCAGTTCTACAGCTTCGACGAAGCCAAGGCCTGGGATGCGGTGAACTTCTACCGCGAGCGCTTCCGCGTGACCGGTCTTTACGAAAACCTCGTGTTCGAAGGTGTGCCGGAGTTGCTTGAGGCCCTGAACGGGCAGGGCCGCACGCTGTACATTGCCACCTCCAAACCATGGGAGTTCGCCCGCGAAATTGCTCGGCACTTTGCTTTCGATCATCACTTCAAGGTGATCTACGGCAGTGAGCTGGACGGCACGCGCACCAACAAGGTCGAGCTGATTCGCCATTTGCTGGATGAAGAAGGGCTGGACCCGGCGCACACCCTGATGATCGGGGACCGCAAGCATGACCTGATCGGCGCGCGCAGCAACGGGCTGCAGGCCGTCGCGGTGGGGTACGGGTTTGGCAGCCGGGAAGAGCTGATGGCAGAAGAACCCGCTTTCCACTTCGCCACGGTAGCCGATTTGCACCAGGCTTTTAGCAAGGCTTGAGGGCCAGCAGGGCTGCTTTGCAGCCGGCCCTCCACATCGATCGGCGTCCGCAGGGCCTTTGTGGGCCTAGTGGCGCGAGGGGCCGCAAAAGCGGCCCCAAAATCTCAACGGCTAACCATCAGACGCTGCAGCGCCGCTTTCCTTGCTTCAATCGGCAACCGCCCCAAATGCTCGACCCGCGCGTAGAACCGAACCCAATTTCCACCCACCTCACGAAACAACGCCGCAAACGCCGGCACCCACTGGTCATATAGCCCGAACGGCAACAACTTGGCATTACTCATCGGCCCATACATCCAGGCGTCATAGCGCTTGTCACCGCCCCACTGGCCATCACGCACCTGCCGGTATTCACGCCTCAAACGCTCAAACTCGGCCTGCTTGGCCCGGCGCTTGTGTGCATCATCCAACGGCCCCGCATAAATCGCCTGCAATCGCTCACGGCTGGCCAACACCAGGCGGATAAACTGGTCGCGCTGCTTTCCCTGATCCCCGCCAACCGCCGCCAGCCCACGCGCCGCACGCCATTGCCGCGTGCCTTCCTGCTCGACGAACGAGGCAAACGACTCATTGAACTCGGTATCGTCCTGCACATAGAAGCGCTGGTGGGCCAATTCATGAAAGATCAACGTAGCCAGGCGCTCATCGCCCCAGCCCACCATCGACGACAAAATCGGGTCATCGAACCAACCCAGGGTCGAATAAGCTTCCACGCCGCCCACGTACACATCCAGGCCATCCTGACGCATCAACGCCGCCGCGCCTCGCGCCGCGCCTTGCTGGTAGTAGCCGCGGTACGCCACGCACCCGGCAATCGGAAAGCAGTGCGTTACCGGTTGCAACGACAACTCGGGCGTGGCGAACACATTCCACACCACGTAGGGGCGTCCAAGGTCGGCGTATACCCGGTAGCTGCGGTTGTCTGGCAGTTTCAATTGCTGGCTGGCAAACAGCCGCGCCTGTTCGGCCTGTTGCAGGTGCGCGCGCAAGGGTGCAGGGGTAGCAGGGTCGGCCAATACCTGCGCTACAGGCTGCCGCGCCCGCAGCAACTGCCACTGGCCCTGCGCCAGCTGCCCGTAGTAGGCGGCATTGCTGCAACCGTTCAGCAGGAGCGCCGCAAGCAGCGGAACCAAACGGGTGAAAATGCGGTCGAGTGCCCCAAGGCCTGAGCGCTGCATAAGAAAAAGTCGAAGCATCCGGGACTGTCTGACTCGCTCAACACCATTTCGCTCCAAGACTATCTCGCCAAGGGGGAGTTTCGCCATGCGTGCATTGTTGGTCGCCAGCTCACTGTTGTTGATCTCTGCCTGTTCAACCTTGCCAGACCCAGACCCGAACCAGGCCTGGATCGACCTCACCCGTTACGACAATACGTCGCTGGACGCCGTGCAGGTAGATGAGCGTGACTGGGCTGACAGCCGCTATTTCGAGGTTCAACCCGGCAGCCACGAACTGACCGTGCGCTATCAGTTTCCGGTTAACCCCAGCAATATCGGCCCCGTCGAGGAGCCATTGTGGCGCGATTGCCAGGTCAAGCTGACCTTCAAGGACTTCAGCGCCGGGCAGCGTTATCAGCTGCAAGCCGGCAGCATTGGCTTCCGCCCTTGGATCAAACTCTACGACCACCAGCAAAAACTGCTGGGTCAAGGGCTGCCGGCGGGTTGTCAGCGCACCTGAACCGCACAAACGGCGCTATGCTTGTTACTTGTAAATCGCAAGTGGGAGTTTTGCCATGCGCCAGCCCATGATGCTGATCGCCCTCAGTGCACTGGGGGCTTGCGCCAGCCCCTTGCCGCCCGTCGACCCCAAGCAGGCCTGGGTCGATCTGTACACCATGACCCCCGGCCGGGTGATCATGGCCGACCGCCTCGACGGCAAGCGTCTGGACGATGGCCGATATTTTCAGGTGACGCCGGGCAAGCACGAACTGGTGGTGCGCTTCGATTATGAAATCTACTCGGGCGGCATCATGTCCGAGCCCAGGGACCGAACCTGCTACCTGACCGTACGCTTTGACAACTTCAAGGCCGGCGAACGCTATCGCCTGGAAGCGCGGGCGCCGGTAATGGAGCCGCAGGTGCTGCTGTATGACGCCGACCGCAAGGTGGTGGTGAACGAGCCTAGCGATGTGTTCTGCATACCGTGAACGTGGGGCTGCCTTGCAGCCCCGGGCCATAGTACTTATCGATCATTCTTTTGATAGATGATCTTCTTCGTCCCGCCATCGCAGGTCCCGACGACCATGTTCTGGTCCTTGACCTCGCTGTTGGGCACGATCTCCAGCGTATAGGACGAAACCCCTTGGGCCTGGATCTTGGCCTCGATCTCGGTTTTCAGCTCCTCGCAAGGCTTGACGGCCGCCAGCGCAGACGTGGCGACAAGGGAAGCCAACACAGCGATAGCTACGCGAATCATGGAACGGCTCCTGGAAAGGGCAGTGGCGCTGCCGACGTTCTTTAGACTACAGCAAACCACCACCGTTGCACCGTTTCACCCCACCAACGCCGCATCCAGGCTGATCTTCGCATTCAAAACCTTGGACACCGGGCAGCCTTCCTTCGCCTTGTTGGCAATCTCCAGGAATTGAGCCTCGCTGGCCCCCGGTACCTTGGCCCTGAGCACCAAGTGCACAGCGGTAATGGCAAAACCGTCAGCTTGCTTGTCGAGCGTCACCTCTGCAGCCGTGTCGATCCGCTCCGCAGTCAGCCCCGCCTCGCCGAGCATCATGGATAGCGCCATCGAGAAACAACCGGCATGGGCCGCGCCGATCAGTTCCTCCGGGTTGGTACCGGGCGTGCCCTCGAAACGTGTGTTGAAGCCATAAGGGTTCTGCTTGAGTGCGCCGCTTTCGGTAGAAAGCAGACCTTTTCCATCCTTCAGACCACCTTGCCAGATCGCCGATGCTGTCTTTTTCATGATGCCTCCTGGTGACTGGGTTGCTTACCTAGGGTTCAGAGGCCTGCCGCCTGCCGCAAGTTCAGAGCAATATGCTTGCAGGCATTGAATCCAACGAACGCGCCCATACAGAATCAAAAAGGCCTCTGGCCAATCACTTTTGCGGAGGCTCCATGACGCAGCTGCGTGACCTGAAGATTTCCACCCTGGACCTGGTGCCCGTACGCGCCGACGCTGGCCCCGCGCAATCGCTGCGCAACTCGCTGGACCTGGCGCAGCATGTCGAGCGCTTTGGCTATAACCGCTTCTGGGTGGCCGAGCACCACAACATGGACGGCATCGCCAGTTCGGCGACGTCGGTGCTGATCGGCTATCTGGCCGGTGGCACCTCACGTATTCGCGTGGGCTCTGGCGGGGTGATGCTGCCCAACCATGCGCCACTGGTGATCGCCGAGCAGTTCGGCACCTTGGCCAGCCTGTATCCGGGGCGTATCGACCTTGGTCTGGGCCGTGCGCCGGGTTCGGACCAGATGACGGCCTATGCCCTGCGACGCGACCGCGCTGGCGGCCCGGACGACTTCCCGGACGATGTCGAGGAGCTTTCGCGCTACCTCGGGCCACGCACTGATGATCAAAAAGTGATCGCCGTACCGGGGCACGACACCGACGTGCCGATGTGGTTGCTGGGATCCAGCCTGTTCAGTGCCCAGCTGGCGGGCATGCGCGGCATGCCCTATGCCTTCGCCTCGCATTTCGCGCCACGCTACATGCACGAGGCCATTCGCGTGTACCGCAACCACTTCAGGCCCTCGACCACGCTGGACAAGCCGTATGTGATGCTGGGCATCCCCATGGTGGTGGCGCAGACCGACGAGAAGGCCGAATACCTGGCCACCTCGGTTTACCAGCGCATCCTGGCGCTGATTCGCGGACAGAGCCTGATGCAGAAGCCACCCGTGGAAAGCATGGATGGGCTGTGGTTGCCCCATGAACGGGAGACGGTGGCCAGCTTCCTGGGGCTGGCCATGATCGGCAGCCCGCAGAAGGTAAAGGCCAAGGTAGAAGTGCTGCTGGAACAGACGGGTGCGGATGAGCTGATCTTTACCTGTGACCTGTATGAGCATGCGGACCGCATTCGGTCATATGAGCTGATGGCGCAGGCCCTCAAGACCGAGTGACCCTCGACACGGGCTCGCCCGCTCCCATAGGTTGACTGTGGAAGCGGGCAACTCCGCGAAAGGGCAAACGCATCAGCCGCGGCGGTAAACAATCTCCTTGGTCCCGGCCTCACAGCTACCAATGACCTTGCCCGCCGGGTCGCCTTTCTTGACGATCTCCAGCTTGTAGCCAGTGACGCCCTTGGCATCCAGCTTGGCCGCAATTTCCGCCTTCAGTTCCTCGCACGGTTTGCCCGCTGCCAGCGCACCACCGGCCAGGGTCATCAGGCCCAGCGCCAGAATCAGTTTGTTCATCACTCGCGTTCCTTGTGCAGATGAAATCAGAAGGGGCCCCACCAAGGCGCCCCTTTTCTGAATACCTCATCACGCCGGGATCATACAACCCAACGTTGTTTCAGCTATTGGCGATACGGAAGCCGACCTTCAGCGTGACCTGGAAGTGCGCCGCTTTGTTGTCGCGGATATGGCCGCGGGTATCGACCACTTCGAACCATTCCAGGTGCTTGATGCTTTTACCGGCTTCGGCCAGAGCATTGTTAATCGCCTCTTCGATACTGGTGGGCGAAGACCCGACCAGTTCGATTTTCTTGTAGGTGTGATGATCGGTCATGAGTGCTCTCCATGGTTGACAGTGAGATTCAGCCTAGCAGCGCAGGCCTGGTTTACCTGCGAGCGGTCACTGTCAGCGAAAGTTCGATCGCACTTTCACGCAGCCCAAGGGTCGCAATCCTTACAGCCCATACTGCAAAGGAGAGTCAACATGCACCGCAACTCGCTGCGTAAAACATCCCTGGAAAGCATGGAAGCGGAGATCGAGAGCCTTCTGAAAAGCTTGGAACACCTCAAGCATGATGCGTCGGAAGAGTCCCAGAAGTCGGTGAAGGCAATCCGCAGCAACGCTGAAAGCGCACTGCGTCATTCGCGCAGCCTACTGAGCGATGCGTACGAGGAAGTGAAGCAGCGCACCCGCCAGACCGGCATAGCCACCCGGGACTACGCCCAGGAGCACCCATACACCACCGCCGGTGTGGCCATTGGTGCGCTGGGCCTGCTGGCGGCTTACCTGATATGCAAGCGAAACTAAGCGCTCTGCCGCGCAAGTTCCGCCCGTAACCACTGCGCCAACTGCTCGGCGCGCCCGTCTGCGGCGCGCCGTGGCACCCACAATGCCAGCGCCGCCTGGGTAGGTGAAAAGCCCCAAGGCGCACTCAAACGGCCCGCCCGCAGGTCATCGGCGACCAGTGGCTGCGGTGCAATCGCCACGCCCAATCCGGCCACGGCAGCCTCCAGCAGGTAATACAGGTGCTCGAAAGCCTGACCATAGTGAATGGCCGTCGGGTTCAGGCCCTGTTGCACCGCCCAGGTAGGCCACGCTTGCGGGCGTGAAGTGGTGTGCAGCAAGGCTTCGCCCAACAATGCCTTGGCGGGCGCGCCCTGCAAGCGCTGGAAGCCTGCGAAATGCGGGCTGAGCACCGGCCCGATGCATTCCTCGGCCAGCACATGCACCTGCATGTCCGCCGGCCACGGTGGCTCGGCATACACCAGCAACGCATCCAGCCCAGGCCGCCGCGGGTCAAGGTCGCCCTCACCCGCCGACAGGTGCAAGCGCAGCTCAGGCAAATCCGCCTGCAACCGGCCCAGCCGCGGGATAAACCACCGCGCCAGCAGGCTGCCCGAGCAGCCCAGCACGAATGGCGCCTCGCTCACATCACGGCTGAGCTCGGAACACACGCTTCGCAGCCGGTCGAAGGCCTCACCGCTGGCATCGCGCAGACGCACACCGGCATCTGTGAGTTTGATGCCACGCCCGTCCTTGACGAACAGGGCTACGCCCAGATGCTCCTCAAGCACCTTGATCTGCCGGCTGACAGCGCCGTGGGTCACGTGCAGCGCTTCCGCCGCCTGGCTGACGCTGTTGAGCCTGGCTGTAGCCTCGAAGGCGCGCAGGGCATTGAGGGGAGGGAGGTCGTGGGCCATTTTACCTGTGAGTTTTTCTGACAAGTTTACGCAATCTTATCGGTTTTCAGCCGAGCTTGCCGTGGTTAGAGTAAAGCCCATCACTCATTCACTACGCCTTGGAGCGCCCCATGACCCAGTCCCAATACCGCCCCGGCCCCGACGCCAATGGCCTGTTCGGCTCGTTCGGCGGCCGCTACGTGGCCGAAACCCTGATGCCACTGGTGCTGGACCTGGCCCGCGAATACGAAGCGGCCAAGGCAGACCCCAAGTTCCTTGAAGAGCTGGCTTACTTTCAGCGCGACTACATCGGCCGCCCCAACCCGCTGTACTTCGCCGAGCGCCTGACCGAGCATTGCGGCGGGGCGAAGATTTTCTTCAAGCGTGAAGAGCTCAACCATACCGGCGCGCACAAGGTGAACAACTGTATCGGCCAAGTGCTGCTGGCCAAGCGCATGGGCAAAAAGCGCCTGATCGCCGAAACCGGCGCCGGCATGCACGGTGTCGCCACCGCCACTGTCGCCGCGCGCTTCGGCCTGCCTTGCGTGATCTACATGGGCGCCACCGACATCGAGCGCCAGCAGGCCAACGTGTTCCGCATGAAGCTGCTGGGCGCCGAGATCGTGCCGGTTACCGCCGGCACCGGCACCCTGAAAGACGCCATGAACGAAGCCCTGCGTGACTGGGTTACCAACGTCGAAGACACCTTCTACCTGATCGGCACCGTGGCTGGCCCACACCCGTACCCCGCCATGGTCCGCGATTTCCAGTCGATCATCGGCAAAGAGACCCGTGCCCAGTTGCAAGAGAAGGAAGGCCGTCTGCCAGACAGCCTGGTTGCCTGCGTCGGCGGTGGCTCCAATGCCATGGGCCTGTTCCATGAATTCCTCGAAGAACCGAGCGTGCAGATCATCGGCGTTGAAGCCGGTGGCCACGGCGTACACACCGACAAACATGCCGCCAGCCTGAACGGCGGCGTACCGGGCGTATTGCACGGCAACCGCACCTACCTGCTGCAGGACCAAGACGGCCAGATCACCGATGCCCACTCGATTTCCGCAGGCCTGGACTACCCGGGCATCGGCCCGGAGCACGCCTACCTGCATGAGGTGAAGCGCGTCGAGTACGTCAGCATCACCGATGACGAAGCATTGGATGCATTCCACGCAACCTGCCGTCTGGAAGGCATCATCCCAGCCCTGGAAAGCTCCCACGCCTTGGCCGAAGCGATCAAGCGCGCACCGAAGCTGTCCAAGGACCACCTGATGGTCGTGTGCCTGTCGGGCCGCGGCGACAAAGACATGCAAACCGTCATGAACCACATGGCCGCCCAGGAGAAACACGCATGAGCCGTCTTGAACAACGCTTCGCCGAGCTGAAGGCCGAAGGCCGCTCGGCACTGGTCACCTTCGTCACAGCTGGCGACCCGGGCTACGACGCCTCGTTGCAGATCCTCAAGGGCCTGCCGGCTGCTGGCGCCGACGTGATCGAGCTGGGCATGCCGTTCACCGACCCGATGGCCGATGGCGTGGCCATCCAGCTGGCCACCCTGCGCGCCCTTGAGGCTGGTCAGACCTTGGCCAAGACCCTGCAGATGGTTCGCGAATTCCGTGTGGATAACCAGACCACGCCGATCGTGCTGATGGGCTACTACAACCCTATCCACCGCTTTGGCGTGGACACGTTCGTGGCTCAAGCCAAGGCCGCGGGCGTCGATGGCCTGATCATCGTCGACCTTCCGCCAGAGCACGACGCCGAACTGGCTACCCCGGCCCAGGCTGCAGGCATCGACTTCATCCGCCTGACCACCCCGACCACCGACGACGCGCGCCTGCCGCGCGTGCTGGAGCGCAGCTCCGGGTTCGTCTACTACGTGTCGGTGGCTGGTGTGACCGGTGCAGGTTCGGCGACCACCGAGCATGTGACCGAAGCCATTGCCCGCCTGCGCCGGCATACCGATCTGCCGATCAGCGTTGGCTTCGGCATTCGCACGCCGGAACAGGCTGCGAACATTGCCCGCCTGGCCGATGGCGTGGTGGTGGGCTCGGCACTGGTCGACAAGATCGCCCAAGCCCAAAGCGCCGATCAGGCGGTGACCGATGTATTGAGCCTGTGCTCGGCATTGGCTGAAGGGGTGCGTGGCGCACGCCGCTAAACCGCGTCGTCTGCTTCGCGGGTAAACCCGCTCCTACGGGGCCAGCGCCACCCTCTGGCTCTGCGATATCGTTGTAGGAGCGGGTTCACCCGCGAAGAGGCCAGCACAGGCTACCCCCGCCTAGCCCCCAAAAATCGACAGATTCAAGGGCCGCACGGCCCCCATCCAGATCGCATGATCCCGGTGATCCGCCAGTTCATCCCCGGTTTCCGGATGCATGAATACCACCAGGCCCTTGCGGTACAGCGCCAACCAAGGCAACACCACCCCCACCACTTCGGGCCCGAACGCCAGCTGGCAACTCCAGTCCGGATGCGGCCCAACCGGTTTCTGGTGCATGCGCCCCATGGTCACGGGGAACAGCCGCGCCGCCTCCTCGCACAGTTCCCGGGCCTGCTCCATGGTGGCTGCGTCGTAATAAACGTGGGCGTGGTAACCCTTGATCCTCTGCACGATAACTCCTGATTGCGGTCCAACCATCACCACCTGCAACGGGAGTGATGCAGTGAAAAACGCCGAAACCCCAGTGTTCAAACTGGTCCTGTTCGGGCCTGAAAGCAGCCTGGGCAATGCCCTGATGGTCGAGCTGTTGTCGCGCCAGCACGAAGTCATCGCCGTGGTGGACGACCTCAACCGCCATTCGCCGCGCCCGGGCCTGCACTTCAAGATAGGGGGGCTGGGTGATGCCCACCAGGCGGAGCAGGGCGCAGCGGGCGGCTCGGCGGTGATCGCCCTGTTACCAGCGCTGGCGCCGGGTGACCTGCCGGGGCAGGCACGCTTGAGCGAGGCGCTGGTGGCGGGGCTTGCGCATACGACTATACGCCGGCTGCTGCTTGTGGGCGATTTCGATGTGCTGGATGAGCCGAGCAAGTACAGCGAGATGGAGCGGGATTGCGTGGCCCAAGTGGTTGATGAGTTGCAGCGCAGTGCATTGCACTGGACGCTGATCAATGCACCGCAGGAACTGGCCGGGTTGGGCATGGAGCATTTTCGCAATACCGAAGGGACGCTGGAGCCTGGGCTGGCTGAGCCGTTGCGGCGCTTGGCCAGGATCGCAGCGGGGATGGTGGACATGCTGGAGCTGGACTTGCACCGGGGCGAGCATCTGAACTTCGTGGTCTAGATTGCCGGGGCTGCTGCGCAGCCCCAAAATCTCAAAGGCTGCGCTCCTGCTCCAACCAATCCACGAACCGCTCGATCAACGCTCCCCGCCGCTTGCGCGGTGGCAAAACTGCGTAATAGCCGCGTTCCGAGCGCAAACTCCCCTCCAGCGGCCGACACAGCAACCCTTGCTCCACCAACCCATCCACCAGGTGCGCCCAGCCAATCGCCACCCCTTGCCCGGCAATCGCTGCCTGAATCAGCAAGGTATAGTTATCAAACCGCAGCTGCCCCGCCGGCGGTGGGCTGTCCACACCAAACCCACGAAATACCCCCGCCCAGTCAAACCAGCGGCTGGCCTGCTCGCCCTTCAGATGCAGCAGCGGCAATCGTTGCAAAGCCACAGCTGACAAGGCTTTGCCATGAATCAAATGGGGGCTGCACACCGGGAACACTTCCTCATCGAATAGCCAGCGGCTTTCTCCTTGGTGAAAGCGTCCATCGCCAAACAGCACCGCCACATCGATGTCCGGGCGCAACATGCCCTGGCTGCGCTCACCCGTCACCAGGCTCACATCCACCTGTGGATAAGCCTGATGAAAGCGCTGCAGCCTTGGCATCAGCCAGAACGCCGCAAAGGCAAAGTCGGTGGCGACCTGCAGCACTTCGCGCTGGCCGCGCCCGCTGGCCTGGGCAATACCGTCATCCATGGCCTGCAGCCCCTGATGCACCTGTTCGAACAGCACCTGGCCAGCCTCGGTCAGCTCGATGCCCCGGTAAATGCGGTCAAACAGGCGCGTACCCAACTGTGCCTCCAAGCGCTTCACCTGCTGGCTCACTGCCGGCTGCGTGGTACCCAACTCCAGCGCCGCAGCGGTAAAGCCACGCAGGCGTGCAGCAGCCTCGAATACGCGCAGGGTACCCAGCGACAATCCGGCAAGGTGGTCAAACATAAGCTTGGCTAATCCCAGTCATTGCCCGCCATGGGCTTTACCCATGTTATCCACAGTCGCATCTTTGTAGGCAAGCAGTTCGCATAACCCTCAACGATGGGAGCCACCATGACGCGTCCGAATATCCTGTTCATCATGGCCGACCAGATGGCCGCGCCCTTGCTGCCCATCTACGGCCCTTCGCCCATCAAGATGCCGCACCTCGGCCGCCTGGCCGAGCAAGCCGTGGTGTTCGACTCGGCCTACTGCAACAGCCCACTGTGCGCGCCATCACGCTTCACCCTGGTCAGCGGTCAGTTGCCCAGCCGCATTGGCGCCTACGATAACGCGGCCGACTTCCCTGCCGATGTGCCGACCTACGCCCATTACCTGCGTCGCCTGGGCTACCGCACCGCGCTGTCGGGCAAGATGCACTTCTGCGGCCCGGACCAGTTACACGGCTACGAAGAACGCCTGACCAGCGACATCTACCCGGCCGACTACGGTTGGGCAGTGAACTGGGACGAACCCGATGTGCGTCCAAGCTGGTACCACAACATGTCCTCGGTGCTGCAGGCCGGTCCTTGCGTGCGCACCAATCAGCTGGATTTCGACGAGGAGGTGGTGTTCAAGGCGCGCCAGTACCTGTACGACCATGTGCGCGAAAACGATGGCCGGCCATTTTGCCTGACCGTTTCGATGACGCATCCGCACGACCCCTACACCATTGCCAAACGCTACTGGGACCGCTATGAAGGTGTGGATATCCCCATGCCCCGTGCCGAGTTCAGCCAGGCAGCACTCGATCCGCACTCCCAGCGCCTGCTGAAAGTCTACGACCTGTGGAACAAGCCGCTGCCTGTGGACAAGGTCCGCGACGCCCGCCGCGCCTACTTCGGCGCTTGCAGCTATATCGATGACAATATTGGCCAATTGCTGCAGACCCTGGAGGAATGCAACCTGGCCGATGACACACTGATCGTGTTTTCCGGCGACCACGGCGACATGCTTGGCGAGCGTGGCCTCTGGTACAAAATGCATTGGTTCGAAATGTCGGCGCGGGTGCCGCTGCTGATCCATGCGCCGAAGCGCTTCGCAGCGGGCCGGGTCACTGCCTCGGTGTCGACCTGCGACCTGTTGCCAACCTTGGTCGAATTGGCTGGCGGCGCTGTGGATAAAGACCTGCATCTGGACGGCCGCTCACTGCTGGGCCACCTGCAAGGGCAGGGCGGTCACGACGAGGTGATCGGCGAGTATATGGCCGAAGGCACCGTCGGCCCGCTGATGATGATCCGCCGCGGGCCCTACAAGTTCGTGTACAGCGAAGACGACCCATGCCTACTCTATGACCTGAGCCGCGACCCGCACGAGCGGGAGAACCTCACCGGCAGCCCGGACCACCAGGTGCTGCTGCAGGCATTTGTCGATGAAGCACAACAGCGTTGGGACATCCCCAGCCTGCGCCAGCAGGTGCTGGCCAGCCAGCGCCGCCGCCGGCTGGTGGCCGAAGCGCTGGCCATCGGCAAGCTGAAAAGCTGGGATCACCAACCACTGGTGGACGCCAGCCAACAGTACATGCGCAACCACATCGATCTCGATGACCTCGAGCGCAAGGCACGTTATCCACAGCCCGCCCCCCTGGATTGAGAAGAGAGGCCGCCATGCACAAGTTCTCCGCCGCCGTGTTCGTCCTGGCCCTGAGCGCCACCACGGCCCACGCCGCAGACAGCGATGCGCAATGCAGTACCGTGAAAATGGCCGACCCCGGCTGGAGTGATATTGCCTCGACCAATGCCGTGGCACGCCTGTTACTGGAAAGCCTGGGTTACCAGGTGAAGATCGACAGCCTGGCCGTACCGATCATCTACGGCGGCCTCAAGGACGGCCAGGTCGACGCCTTCCTCGGCAACTGGATGCCGGCGCAGCAAGGCTTCCATGACAAGTTCATCGCCAACGGCGATGTGCAGCAGCTCTCGCGCAACCTGGAGGGAACCGAGTTCACCCTCGCAGTGCCCGACTATGTGTGGAATGCTGGGGTGAAGGACTTCGCTGACCTGCAAAAACACGCCGGGCAGTTCGACAAAAAGCTGTACGGAATCGGCTCCGGCGCCCCGGCCAACCTGTCACTCAAGACAATCATCGAAGAGAATGAATTCAACCTCGGCCAGTGGAAGCTGGTGGAGTCCAGCGAGCAGGCGATGCTGGCCCAGGTCGACCGGGCGGTGAAGAAGCAGCAATTCATCACCTTCCTTGGCTGGACCCCGCACCCGATGAACGTGAAACTGAAAATGCATTACCTGACCGGTGGGGAAAAATGGTTCGGCAGCGAGGGCGAGGTATACACGCTGACCCGCAAGGGTTATCCACAAGCCTGCCCGAATGCGGCGAAGCTGCTAGGTAACCTCAAGTTCACACTGGACATGGAAAACAGCATCATGGCAGAGGTTGTGGACAAGAAGATCAGCTTCGATGAAGCGGCCAAGGCCTGGGTGAAAGCGCATCCTGAACGGTTGGATGGGTGGTTGGCCGGTGTTACCACCAAGGCCGATGGTGATGCCCTGGAGGCCGTCAAAGCCAAACTGTAATCTCACAAAGCAACACACCAACCCTGTGGGAGCGGGCGCGCCCGCGAACACCGGCGAAGCCGGTGCCAAGCAACGCGTTGGCTTTTTCGCGGGCATGCCCGCTCCCACAGGGCTTGGCGACCCCTTAAGGATTGTGGATAACCCATGCATCGCCTCTCTTTACTGCTGCCCTTCCTCACCTGGCTTCCCCGCCAATCGGGCCGCAGCCTGCGCCAGGACCTGCTGGTAGGCCTGAGCGGCGCCATCCTCGCCCTGCCGCAATCCATCGCCTACGCCCTGATCGCCGGCCTGCCCGCCGAATACGGGCTTTACGCCGCCATCGTGCCGGTACTGATCGCCTGCCTGTGGGGCTCTTCCTGGCACCTGATCTGCGGCCCGACCGCTGCCATTTCCATCGTGCTCTACGCCAGCATCAGCCCGCTGGCCGTAGCCGGTAGCGCTGACTACATCACGCTGGTGTTGCTGCTGACCTTCCTTGGCGGCATTTTCCAGCTGCTGCTCGGGCTGTTACGCTTCGGCGCGCTGGTCAACTTCGTCTCCCATTCCGTGGTGCTCGGCTTCACGCTGGGTGCCGCCATCGTCATTGCCTTGGGCCAGCTACCCAACCTGCTGGGCATGGCCCTGCCCAGCCAGGCCACCGCGCTGAAGACCGTGCAAGACCTGGCCAGCCACGCAAGCGAGGTCGACCTGCCTTCCTTGCTGCTGGGCCTGGCCACCGTAGTGATCGGCGTGGCCTTCAAGCTCTGGCGCCCACGCTGGCCGAGCCTGTTGATAAGCCTGATCCTGGTCAGCTTGCTGGCCTGGCTGTTGCCGGGCTTCTTTGGCCATGTGCCGCGGGTGGCAGCGTTCACAGGGCAACTCCCGCCTTTCAGCCCGCTGCCTTTGCTAGACGTAGAGCTCATGCTGCGTTTGCTGCCCAGCGCCGTTGCGGTAGGCATGCTGGGGTTGGTCACCAGCCTGTCGATTGCCCGCTCGCTATCGGCACGTTCAGAACAGCTGATCGACCCGGACCAGGAAATACGCGCACAGGGCCTGTCGAACATTGCCGGTGCATTTTTCTCTGGTTACCTGTCTGCCGGCTCCTTCACCCGCTCGGGCATGAGCTACGAGGCGGGCGCCCGCTCACCGATGGCCGGGGTGTTTTCTGCGCTGTGGGTGGCGTTGTTCGCCGTGACCGGCGCCGGCCTGATCGCGCACCTGCCGATACCGGCCATGGCCGGCAGCATTTTGCTGATCTGCTGGGGGTTGGTGGACCACCGAGGGATCCGTGCATTGTTCCGGGTCAGCCGCTCGGAGTTTCTGGTGATGGCGCTGACGGCTGCAGCGACATTGCTGCTGGAGCTGCAGACGGCCATCTATGCCGGGGTGCTGGCTTCGCTGTTCTTCTATTTGAAGCGCACCTCACGACCACGGATCCAACAAAGCCGTGAAGGGGACGCGGATGTCTTGCGGGTAGGTGGGTCGATTTTCTTTGGTGCGGCGCATTACCTGCAGGTGCGCTTGCAGCGCTGCCAAGGGCCGCATGTAGTGATCGATGCCCGGCAGGTGAATTTCATCGATTACTCGGGTGTGGATATGTTGCACCGTGAGGCACGAAGGTTGCGGCGATTGGGGGGGAGTTTGACCTTGCACCGGGCCAGGCCCCAAGTGATCGAGGAGTTGCAGAAGCTGGAAGGGGTGGAGTTGTGCCCGATCCGGTTTGAGGAATGAGGTTGGGTCCTGGGGCTGCTTTGCAGCCCATCGCGACACGAGGCCGCTCCCACAGAGGATCGGCGTACGACTTACTTTGTGGGAGCGGCCTTGCGTCGCGATAGGGCCGCAAAGCGGCCCCGGCCATCTCAGCCCCGAGCGAGTTGCCGGCGCAGTTCAGCCAACACCGGCGCCGTATCCGGCCTCACGCCACGCCAGATAAAGAAGGCTTCAGCCGCCTGCTCAGCCAGCATCCCCAACCCATCCAGTACCTTGGCAGCCCCCAGCTTGGTAGCCCACTGGCAAAACGGCGTCGGCTCCTTGCCATACATCATGTCGTAGCAAACCGTACGACCCGCCTCGACCAAGCTGTCGGCAATCGGTGGTAATTCCCCGGCCAGGCTCGCCGAGGTGGCGTTGATGATTACATCCACAGGCTCCTGCAACCAGGCAAACCCGCTGGCAACCACCGGCCCCAGTTCATCGAACTCGCGCGCCAGCTGCTCGGCCTTTTCCACGGTACGGTTGGCAATCACCAGCGACTGCGGCTTGTGCGCCAGAATTGGCTCCAGCACGCCGCGCACGGCGCCACCGGCACCGAGGATGAGAATGCGCTTGCCCGCCAGCTCGACCCCGGCATTCACCGTCAGGTCGCGCACCAGGCCAGCGCCGTCGGTGTTGTCGCCCTGCAGGGTGCCATCAGCCAGCTTGCTCAGCGTGTTCACTGCGCCAGCGCGCCGGGCACGCGGGGTCAGGCTGTCGCACAGGCGGTAGGCCTCTTCCTTGAACGGCACGGTGACATTACCGCCACTGCCTTGCTTGAAGAAGCCACGCGCGCAGTCGCTGAACTCGTCCAGAGGCGCCAGCAGCGTGGCATATTCCAGGTCCTGACCGGTCTGCTCGGCGAACAGGCGGTGGATCAGCGGCGACTTGCTGTGGCCGATGGGGTTACCAAAAACGACGTACTGGTCCATGACGGCTCCTTGGTTATCCACAGGCTTACTGGCCGAGCCAGTCGCGGTCCTGCAGGAAATACTCGGTCAGGCGCGCTTCTTCGCTGCCGGGTGCAGCCTTCCAGTCGTAGCCCCAGCGCACCTGAGGCGGCAGCGACATGAGGATGGACTCGGTACGGCCACCGGATTGCAGGCCGAACAGGGTGCCACGGTCGTAGACCAGATTGAACTCCACGTAGCGGCCGCGGCGGTATTCCTGGAACTCGCGCTGTTGCGGGGTGTAAGGCGTGTCTTTGCGGCGCTGGACGATCGGCAAGTAGGCGTTGATGTAGGCATCGCCGATGGCGCGGATGAAGGCGAAGCACGTGTCGAAGTCCCACTCGTTCAGGTCATCGAAGAACAAGCCGCCGATACCACGTGGCTCACCACGGTGCTTGAGGTGGAAGTAGCGGTCGCACCAGGCCTTGTAGCGTGGGTACACATCGGCGCCAAACCGCGCGCAGGCCTGCTCGGCCACTCGGTGCCAGTGAACGCAGTCTTCTTCGTTGCCATAGTATGGCGTCAGGTCAAAGCCGCCGCCGAACCACCATACGGCCTCTTCACCTTCCTTTTCGGCGATGAAGAAGCGAACGTTGGCGTGGGAAGTAGGCACATGCGGGTTGTGCGGGTGGATCACCAGCGACACCCCCAGGGCCTCGAAGCCACGGCCCGCCAGTTCAGGGCGGTGGGCGCTGGCCGAGGGAGGCAGGCCGGCACCAAACACATGGGAGAAGTTGACCCCTCCTTTCTCGATCACCTTACCGTCGCCGATAACCCGCGTGCGGCCCCCGCCACCGGCTTCGCGCACCCAGGCGTCCTCGACGAAGCGGGCACCGCCGTCTTCTGTTTCGAGGGCAGAGCAGATGCGGTCTTGCAGGTCGAGCAGGTAGGCTTTCACGGCCTCGGTGCGGCTAGTCATCGGGTCACCAGGAACGGGCAGGGAAGAATTCGCCGCGTAGCATACCACCGCCAGCGCGCGCGCCGCAGTTGACGACGACCAAGCAAAGGCGTCCGATAGAAGGCCTTTCCCGATCCCGACTACAGGAGTGCGAGATGGCCAAGCGTATCCAGTTCAGCCAGCATGGCGGCCCGGAAGTGCTGCAGTTTGTGGAATTCGAACCCACCCCGCCCGGGCCACAGCAGGTGCGTGTGCGTAACCATGCGATCGGCCTGAACTTCATCGATACCTACTTCCGAAGCGGGCTGTATGCGCCGCCGTCCCTGCCTTCTGGCCTGGGTACCGAAGCGGCAGGTGTGGTAGAGGCCGTGGGCGAAGGCGTGTCCCGATTGAAGGTAGGAGACCGTGTCGCACATGCCGGTGGCCCGCTGGGCGCCTACAGCGAGGTGCATACGCTACCGGAAGCCAACCTGGTCAAGCTGCCGGACACCATCAGCTTCGAGCAGGCGGCAGCGGTGATGCTCAAGGGTTTGACCGTTCAGTACCTGCTGAAGCAGACCTATGAAGTGAAGGCGGGCGATGTGATCCTGTTCCATGCCGCAGCCGGTGGTGTAGGGTCGCTGGCCTGCCAATGGGCCAAGGCCCTGGGCGCCAAGCTGATCGGCACCGTGAGCTCTGCCGAGAAGGCCGAACGGGCCAAGGCGCTGGGGGCATGGGCGACCATCGACTACAGCCATGAAGATGTGGCCAAGCGCGTACTGGAGCTGACCGACGGCAAAAAATGCCCGGTGGTGTATGACGGCGTGGGTGCCGACACCTGGCTGACCTCGCTGGACTGCCTGCGCCCGCGTGGGTTGATGGTGAGCTTTGGCAACGCTTCCGGTGCAGTGAGCGGGGTGAACCTGGGGATCCTGGCGCAGAAGGGCTCGCTGTATGTCACCCGGCCGACCTTGGCCACCTATGCCAACAATGCCGAGAACACCCAGGCCATGGCCGATGACCTGTTTGCGATGATTGCGAGCGGGAAGCTGGTTGTGGATATCCATCAGCGGTATCCACTGAGCGAGGCGGCCAAGGCGCAGGCAGAGCTGTCGGCGCGGCGGACTGTAGGATCGACTGTACTAATCCCCTGAGCCACACACATTCCCTGTAGGAGCGGGTTTACCCGCGAAGAAGCCACCGCAATGGATGGCACCGGCTTTGCCGGTGTTCGCGGGCAAGCCCGCTCCCACAGGTACTGCGTCGGCCTCGATAGCAGCACTATGCCTTGGAGCCTGGGCGTGACGGCGATGGCGTCGACTCGATGCCATCGAGTATCGCCTCGATCACACCCTCTGCCATCTCAATCGCATGCAGGTTCGACCAGAACATGCCACGGCCTTCTTCACGCATGTAGTCCAAAGCTTTGTAGCCGGTTTCGTAAGCGCTGCGCAGGTACAGGGCTACGTGGACCAGAGCGTCCTCGGCAGAAATGTTTGGGTTGACGGTGAAGAGTGGATCGTGGCCGGCATCGCAGCGGCCGAAGGGGCGGGTGGAGGTGCATGGGAGAGGTGGATCGGGGACTATTTTCTTCATCATTGGAAAATGCTCCTCAAGGCCGCCAACCCTCACTACCACGTGAATGGGTGGCGACTGTACGCGAGGTGGTAGACCCGGGCATTTTCCAATCCAGGCAGGCTCGAAAGCCTCCCACGCACAGCCACCATAGACTGTCATGGAAAAAATGCGTCCGGGCTACCACACCCGATCGCCAAGTTATTCGGCGACGGATAGAGCCTAGAGGCAGAGGTTCCCACTTAGAAGGTGATGGAAGGAGACGCGGTTCGTAGGATATTTCCGAAGTGCCCAGCTGGACAGACATTTTGGTAAAAATCAGAAAACCCTGCGGTGGATTTGGCCCTAACCTGTGGGCATGCCCACAGGGGCCCGAGTCCCGAGCCAGGCCTGTGGATTGGTATCAACCCGGGCGAACGACTTCGCCGGTTGCCAGGTCGCGAATCACACTCGGGTTCTTCCGCCCGCCCAGCGCACCACCGAGCACCAGGTCCAACTGGCCATGGAAGTACTGCTCAACCCGCAAGCGGGTCTTCGCCGCTGGGCGCCCGCCGGGGTTGCACGAGGTGGAAATCAGCGGCCCCACCAGCGCGCACAGCTCACGCACCACCGGGTGATCACTGACCCGCAGCGCCACCGTGTCATGCTGCCCGGTCACCCATTCGGGCAACAGGTCCTGGTGCGGCACCAGCCAGGTGTTCGGCCCCGGCCAGGTGCTGCCCATGCGGTCGATCCAGTCCTCGGGGAAGTCCTCGAACAGGAAGTCGAACTGACGGATGTTGTCAGCGATCAGAATCAGCCCTTTATCCACAGGACGCGACTTCAGCGCCAGCAGGCGATACACCGCATCCTCGTTCCATGGGTCGCAGCCCAGGCCCCAGACCGCTTCCGTCGGGTAGGCGATTACTGCGCCCGCCCGGATCTCACGTGCGGCTTGTTGCACACGAAAACTGCTCACCATTGCTGTTTCTCCGCCTGAATACCTTGCTTGTGCGCAGTGTACTTAGCCCGCGCGGGCAAACCAACGCCCGGCTTCATTGCTGACCCGGCCTTCCAGCTCCAGCTCGGTCAACTGCGCCAGCACGTCGGCCAGCGGCTGCTCGCTGCAGTGGGCCAGGCTTTCACTGGTCTGGGGTGCGGCATGCAGCAGGGCGAGCAGGGGGTGGTCGAACCTGTCCACAACCGCAGGCGGCAGGTTCTGCCAACCCTGCAAGCTTTCCAGGATCTGCTCCACAGTTTCCACCAACAGCGCCCCATCACGAATCAGCTGGTGGCAGCCCTTGGCCCCCGGGTGATGAATGGAGCCCGGAATGGCGTACACCTCGCGGCCTTGCTCCGCGGCCAGGCGCGCCGTGATCAGCGAGCCGCTGGCGAGGCTCGCCTCAACCACCAGTACACCTAGCGACAGGCCACTGATGATGCGATTGCGCCGTGGGAAGTTGCCAGGCAGCGGCCCGGCATCCAAGGGATACTCGGAAACCAGCGCGCTGCCGTTGTCGATCATCGCCTGCGCAAGGTCCCGATGGCGCTGTGGATAAAGTTTTTGCAAGCCCGTACCGAGCACGGCAATCGTGCCGCCGCCAGCCTGCAACGCGGCCCGATGAGCGGCACCGTCGACACCTACCGCCAGCCCGCTGGTAATGGTGAAACCAGCCTGCGCGAGGTAGCGGGAAAATGCCCGGGCGGTGTCGAGCGCCGGGGGTGTGGCACGTCTGCTGCCCACGATCGCCAACTGAGGACGATCGAGCAAGGCAGGTTCGCCAGCGACAAAAAGTAGCGGCGGGGCATCGTCGATTTCTGCCAGCAAGGCTGGGTAGTCTGGGCCGTCCCACATCAGCAAATGCTGGCCAGGGCGCTCCAGCCAAGCCATTGCGGCCAGTGCGCCCTCGCGTACCTCGGCACTGCGCCGGGCATCGATGGTGGCTTGGGGGATGCCCAACGCTCGCCAAGCCGAACCGGGAGCGCTAAGCGCACTAGAGGCGCTGCCGAACGCATCCAGCAAGGTGCGAAAACGTCGCAATCCTGTCTCGGGCAAGCGATGCAGGCGTAATCGGGCCTCCAGTTCAGCAGGCGGGCAGAGCGACGAATGGTAACTGGGCATGGGGATCGTCCTTGATCGAAACAGGGCCATCTACGTGGCACAACCTGTGGATAACTCTGTGAGTAACACTTTGAAAAGCTGTCCATTGATTGGGGGCTATCAAGCCCATAGTCACCCTAGACGAGCTTGCCAGGTGCCGAAATCCCCGTTTCCCTTTATTATGTGTGCTCAGTTTTCAACCGAACGCACAGTGACTGCCTGACCTTATGGCCATCTTGAACATTCTCGAATTCCCGGACCCGCGCCTGCGCACCCTCGCCAAACCGGTGACGGAGTTCGACGACGCCCTGCGTCAGCTGATCGACGACATGTTTGAAACCATGTACGAAGCCCCTGGCATCGGCCTGGCCGCTACCCAGGTGAACGTGCACAAGCAGGTTGTGGTCATGGACCTCAGCGAAGACCGCAGCGAACCGCGCGTCTTCATCAACCCGTCGGTCGAAGAGCTGACCCATGACATGGGCCAGTACCAGGAGGGCTGCCTGTCGGTACCGGGCTTCTACGAGAACGTCGACCGTCCGCTGCGTGTCCGGGTCAAGGCCCAGGACCGCGACGGCAAGCCGTTCGAACTGGAATGCGAAGGCCTGCTGGCGGTGTGCGTACAGCACGAATTCGATCACCTCAACGGCAAGCTGTTCGTCGACTACCTGTCGCAGCTCAAGCGCGACCGGATCAAGAAGAAGCTGGAAAAGCAGCATCGCCAGCAAGCCTGATCCCCACCTTCCTGAAGGCTTGCTCCGGCAAGCCTTTTTCTTTTTTGAAGCGAGAACTCCATGCGCATCGTCTTTGCAGGCACTCCAGAGTTTGCCGCCGAACACCTCAAGGCCCTGCTCGACAGCCCCTACGAGATCGTGGCCGTCTACACCCAGCCCGACCGCCCGGCCGGCCGTGGCCAAAAGCTGATGCCAAGTGCGGTCAAGGCACTGGCCGTGGCCCATGACATCCCGGTGTTCCAGCCGCAGACCCTGCGCAATGCCGATGCCCAGGCCGAACTGGCCGCACTGAAACCAGACCTGATGGTAGTGGTCGCCTACGGCCTGATCCTGCCGCAGGTGGTGCTGGATATCCCGCGCCTGGGTTGCATCAACAGCCACGCGTCCCTGCTGCCACGCTGGCGCGGTGCCGCGCCGATCCAGCGTGCCGTGGAAGCCGGCGACGCCGAAAGCGGCGTGACCGTGATGCGCATGGAAGCCGGCCTGGACACCGGCCCGATGCTGCTCAAGGTCGTCACCCCGATCAGCGCCGAGGACACCGGCGGCACCTTGCACGATCGCCTGGCCGAAATGGGCCCGCCCGCAGTCGTTCAGGCCATCGCCGGCCTGGCTGACGGTTCGCTGCAAGGCGAAATACAGGACGATGCGCTGGCCACCTACGCGCACAAACTGAACAAGGACGAAGCGCGTATCGACTGGACCCGCCCGGCCGTCGAGCTGGAACGCCTGATCCGCGCCTTCAACCCATGGCCGGTGTGCCACAGCATGCTGGACGGTGAAAGCGTCAAGGTGCTGGCCGCCAACCTGTCCACAGGCCAAGGCGCCCCGGGCGAGATACTTTCCGCCAGCAAGGACGGCCTCGTAGTTGCGTGCGGTGACCAAGCCCTGAGCCTGACCCGCCTGCAACTGCCTGGCGGCAAGGCATTGAGCTTCAGTGACCTGTTCAACAGCCGCCGCGAGAAGTTCGCCGCCGGCAAGGTGCTGGGCCAATGAACCCACGCCTCGCCGCCGCCCGTGCGCTTGCTGCTGTGCTCAGCGGCAAGGCTTCGCTGAACAGCTCGCTGCCGGCGCAACTGGACAAGGTAGATGAACGCGACCGCGGCCTGACCCAAGACCTGGCGTTCGGCACCGCACGCTGGCAGCCACGCCTCGACCTGCTGGCCGCACAGCTGCTGCAAAAACCCTTCAAAGCAGCCGATGCCGATGTTCAGGCGCTGCTGCTGGTCGGCCTGTACCAGCTGTTCTACACGCGTATTCCGGCCCATGCCGCCATCGGCGAGACCGTGGGCTGTGCCGACAAACTGAAGAAGCCGTGGGCCAAGGGCCTGCTCAATGCCGTACTGCGCCGTGCACAGCGCGAAGGCGAGGAGCTGCTCGCCGGCATGGAGCGCGACCCGGTGGTGCGTACCGCGCACCCGCGCTGGCTGCAAAAAGCGCTGAAAGCTTTCTGGCCAGAGCAGTGGGAAGCCATCTGCGCCGCCAACAATGCCCACCCACCGATGATTCTGCGGGTCAATCGCCGTCACCATAGCCGCGATGCCTACCTGGCACTGCTGGCCGAAGCCGGCATTGGCGCCAGCGCATGCCAGTACAGCCGGGATGGCATCGTGCTGGCCGAAGCCTGCGACGTGCGCGGCCTGCCAGGCTTCGCCGAAGGCTGGGTGAGCGTGCAGGACGAAGCTGCGCAGCTATCTGCCGACCTGCTGGAACTGGCCCCCGGCCAACGCGTGCTCGATGCTTGCTGCGCACCGGGCGGCAAAACCTGCCACCTGCTGGAGGCCGAGGCTGGCCTGGCGCACATGGTGGCCATCGACCTCGAAGCCAAGCGACTGACCCGCGTGCGAGAAAACCTCGACCGCCTGCAGCTGGACGCCGAGCTGATCGCCTGCGATGCCCGCGACACTGCCAGCTGGTGGAACGGCAAGCCATTCCAGCGCATTCTGCTCGACGCGCCGTGCTCGGCCACCGGCGTGATTCGCCGCCACCCGGACATCAAGCTGACCCGCCAAGCCGACGACATCCCGGCTTTGGCCACGCTGCAAGGCGAGCTGCTCGATGCCCTGTGGCCGACCTTGGAAGTGGGCGGCATGCTGCTATACGCCACCTGCTCCAGCTTGCCGACCGAAAACACTGAAGTGATCAAAGCCTTCCTCGCCCGCACCCCGGGCGCCCGTGAGCTGGACCTGGCGACCGAAGCCGGCCTGCGCCAGCCCCACGGCCGTCAGCTGCTGGCCCAGGAAGGCGGCCACGACGGTTTCTACTATGCCAAGCTGATCAAGATCGCCGCCTCGCGCGGATAAGAACAAAGGATAGGGAGTAGCGCATGAAGATCATCATCCTCGGCGCAGGGCAGGTAGGCGGTACGCTGGCTGAACACCTGGCCAGCGAAGCCAACGACATTACCGTGGTCGACACCGACGGCGACCGCCTGCGCGACCTCGGCGACCGCCTGGACATCCGCACCGTCCAGGGCCGCGGCTCACTGCCGACGGTGCTGCGCCAGGCCGGTGCCGACGACGCCGACATGCTGGTGGCGGTAACCAACAGTGACGAGACCAACATGGTGGCCTGCCAGGTGGCCTATTCGCTGTTCCATACCCCGACCAAGATTGCACGGGTGCGCGAATCGTCCTACCTGACCCGCGAAGAGCTGTTCGACAACGACCATATCCCGGTCGACGTTCTGATCAGCCCCGAGCAGGTGGTGACCAATTACATCAAGCGCCTGATCGAACACCCAGGCTCGCTGCAGGTGATCGACTTCGCCGAGGGCAAGGCCCAGCTCGTGGCAGTGAAGGCCTACTATGGCGGCCCGCTGGTCGGCCAGCAATTGCGCCAGATCCGTGCGCATATGCCCAACGTCGACACCCGCGTGGCGGCCATCTTCCGCCGCGACCGGCCGATCACCCCGCGTGGCGACACGGTGATCGAAGCCGACGACGAGGTGTTCTTCATTGCCGCGAAGAAGGATATCCGTGCGGTGATGGGCGAACTGCGCCGCATCGACGAAACCAATAAACGCATTGTCATCGCCGGCGGCGGGCAGATCGGCGAGCGCCTGGCGGAAGCCATCGAAAGCCGATATCAGGTGAAGATCATCGAGATGAGCCCGGCGCGTTGTCGGCACCTCTCCGATACCCTCGAAAGCACGGTAGTGCTGCAGGGCAGCGCCTCGGACAAAGACCTGATGCTCGAAGAGAACATCGCCGACGCCGATATTTTCCTGGCCCTGACCAACGATGACGAAGCCAACATCATGTCGTCGCTGCTGGCCAAGCGCCTGGGCGCAGGCAAGGTGATGACCATCATCAACAACCCGGCTTATGTCGACCTGGTGCAGGGCGGCGATATCGACATTGCCATCAGCCCACAGCTCGCCACCATCGGCACCCTGCTGGCGCACGTCCGTCGCGGCGACATCGTCAGTGTGCACTCGCTGCGCCGTGGTGCAGCCGAGGCTATCGAGGCGGTGGCACACGGGGACTCGAAGTCGAGCAAGGTGGTCGGCAAGGCAATCGAGGACATCACGCTGCCACCGGGCACCACTATTGGTGCGATCATCCGTGATGAAGAGGTGATGATTGCCCATGACGACACCATGATCGAATCAGGTGACCATGTGATCCTCTTCGTTGTGGATAAAAAGCACATTCGTGATGTGGAGAAGCTGTTCCACGTCGGCTTGAGTTTCTTCTAGGAGAAGAAGGCATGCGCGAATCGCTGGAGAAGATGCTGGCCAAAGGTGTGGATAACCCGCTGCTGAGGTTTGGCCTGGGCAAGGCCTGGCTGGATGAAGGCAACGGCGCTGAAGCAGCGGTGCACCTGGCGCGCTGTGTAGAGCAGGATCCGAAATACTCGGCAGCGTGGAAGCTGCTGGGCAAGGCCTATCAGTTGCAGGGCGACCTGGCGGCGGCGCGCAAGGCGTGGGAAGACGGGATCGTGGCGGCGCAGGCCCATGGTGACAAGCAGGCCGAAAAAGAAATGACCGTTTTTCTCAAGAAGCTGAACAAGACATCGGCTTGACGCGGTCCCTGTAGGAGCGAGTTTACCCGCGAATGCGTCGGTGAATCCAACATCGCATTCGCGGGTAAACCCGCTCCTACCAGAGGGCGGTGGATGGCTTAATACCAGCGCGGCTCGCCAGCCGGGCGCTTCTTGAAGCGCTTCATGCTCCACATGTACTGGCTGGGGTACTCGCGCACATAGCGCTCGACCACCTTGCTCATCGCCGCCGCCGACACATTCACGTCGGTGCTGTACATCTCCTCTGGCGCCGCCTCCAGGAACACCTTGAAGCCCGAGCCATCCGGCAACCGCAGCGCATGCAGGAACACACCTACCGCCTTGCCACCGGCCAGCATGTTCGGCACGAACTTGCTGGTCAGCGCCTGGGTGCCGAGGAACGGCACGAACACGCCCGCCGATTCCGCCGGCTCCGGGTCGGCAGGAATACCCACCTGGCCACCACGGCGCACTTCCTTGATCACGCTGAGGATGCCTTCCTTGGTCGACGGTGCCACGCGATTGCCCATCTGCACGCGCTGCTCGCGCAGCAAATCATCCACCGCCTTCAGCTTCGGCGGGCGGTAGAAGATGATCGGTTTGCACTGGTTGCAGTAGAAGTGGTTCAAAACTTCCCAGTTGCCCAGGTGGCTGGTGATGCCGACCACCCCTTTACCTGAGGCCAAAGCCTGCTCCAGCACTTCCAGGCCATGCACTTCCTTGACCAGCTCCAGCGAGCGTTGTGGCGGCCAGATCCAGGCACAGGCACTTTCGACAAAGGATTTACCGATATCCCGCAGCGCCTGGCCCACCAGTTGCTCACGGGCAACCGGGTCCATCTCCGGGAAGCACTTGGCCAGGTTGATCCGTACCACGTTGCGCGAACTGTTGGGGATTTTCCACATCAGCCAGCCAATACCGGCGCCGACACGCTGCACAGCGCCCCAGGGCAGCTTGGCAAACAGGCGCAGCACCCCGACCATCAGGGCGCCCTTGAACTTTTCCACAGGCGAATTCCTTATTTCAGCAAGGCGCGCATTGTAACCCCTCAGCGCAACAAGGCGGCGTAGCGATCGCAGTCGGTGGTGTGGTCCATGACCATGCCGGTGGCCTGCATGAAGGCGTAGCAGATGGTCGGACCGACGAACGTGAAGCCAGCTTTCTGCAAGGCCTTGCTCATTGCCTTGGCTTCATCGGTAACAGCTGGCACGTCGCTGCGCGCCTTGAAGTGGTTGATCTTCGGCGAGCCGCCGACGAACGACCACAGCCATTCGGCGGGGTTATCCACAGCCAGCCAGGCCTGGGCGTTGCGCCGCGCAGCCTTGAGCTTGAGGCGATTGCGGATGATGCCTGCATCCTGCATCAACTCTTCGATGCGTTCGTCGCCCATGGCCGCCAGCTTTACGGGGTCGAAGCCGTACATCACCTGGCGATAACGCTCGCGTTTGCGCAAAACGGTAATCCATGAAAGCCCTGCCTGGAACCCTTCGAGCAAAAGCATCTCGAAGAGCAACGCCGGGTCGCGCTGTGGCATCCCCCATTCCTGGTCGTGGTAGGCCTGGTACAACGGATCGTCGGTACACCAAAAGCAGCGTGGCATAAGGCTCCAATGAGTAGAGGGCGAGGCGAATCAGGTTATACTCCCGCTCTTTACATCCGCATCCCCAGATACAGGTGAATTTCGTGAGCCAGCCTACGCCAGCCGTGCGTACCTTCCAAGACCTGATCCTTGCCCTGCAGAACTACTGGGCAGCTCAAGGTTGTGTGGTACTTCAGCCCTACGATATGGAAGTAGGCGCCGGCACTTTCCACACCGCTACATTCCTGCGCGCCGTGGGTCCAGAAACCTGGAACGCCGCCTATGTGCAGCCGAGCCGTCGTCCTGCCGACGGGCGGTATGGCGAAAACCCCAACCGCCTGCAGCACTACTACCAGTTCCAGGTGGTGCTCAAACCGAACCCGGCCAACTTCCAGGAGCTGTACCTCGGCTCGCTGAAAGCCATCGGCCTGGATCCGTTGGTGCACGACATTCGTTTCGTCGAAGACAACTGGGAATCGCCGACCCTCGGCGCCTGGGGTCTGGGCTGGGAAATCTGGCTCAACGGCATGGAAGTGACCCAGTTCACCTACTTCCAGCAGGTTGGCGGCATCGAGTGCTACCCGGTCACCGGTGAAATCACCTACGGCCTGGAGCGCCTGGCCATGTACATCCAGGGCGTCGATTCGGTGTACGACCTGGTGTGGGCCGACGGCCCGTTCGGCAAGGTCACCTATGGCGACGTGTTCCACCAGAACGAGGTGGAGCAGTCGACCTACAACTTTGAACATGCAAACGTCGACAAACTGTTCGAGCTGTTCGATTTCTACGAAAGCGAAGCCAACCGCCTGATCAAGCTGGAGCTGCCGCTGCCGACCTATGAAATGGTCCTGAAGGCATCGCATACCTTCAACCTGCTGGACGCCCGCCGCGCCATCTCGGTAACCGAGCGCCAGCGTTACATCCTGCGTGTACGTACCCTGGCCCGGGACGTGGCGCAAAGCTATCTGCAAGCCCGCGCACGCCTGGGCTTCCCGATGGCCACCCCTGAACTGCGTGACGAAGTGTTGGCTAAGCTGGAGGCTGCACAATGAGTGCTCAAGATTTTCTGGTAGAACTGGGCACCGAAGAGCTGCCACCCAAGGCCCTCGCCAGCCTCGGCGACGCCTTCCTGGCCGGTATCGAAAAAGGCCTGCAGGCTGCTGGCCTGAACTACACCGGCAAGCAGGTGTACGCCGCGCCGCGTCGTCTGGCCGTGCTGATTCGCCAGCTGGACGTGCAGCAGCCTGACCGCAGCATCAACATCGACGGCCCGCCCCTGCAGGCTGCCTTCAACGCCGAAGGCGAGCCGACCCAGGCTGCGCTGGGCTTCGCCAAGAAGTGCGGTGTGGAACTGGCCGAAATCGACCAGAGCGGCCCCAAGCTGCGCTTCTCCCAGCACATCCCGGGCAAGGCCACCACTGACCTGCTGCCGACCATCGTCGAAGATTCGCTGAACGACCTGCCGATCCCCAAGCGCATGCGCTGGGCGGCCAGCCGTGAAGAGTTCGTACGCCCAACCCAATGGCTGGTAATGCTGCTGGGCGACCAGGTGGTCGACTGCACCATTCTGTCGCAGAAGGCCGGCCGTGAATCCCGTGGCCACCGCTTCCATCATCCGGAAACCGTGGTCATCACTACCCCGGCCAACTATGTCGAAGACCTGCGTAAAGCTCACGTGCTGGCCGACTTCGCCGAACGCCGCGAGCTGATCAGCAAGCGTACCGCCGAGCTTGCCATGCAGCAGGAAGGCACGGCCATCGTGCCGCCGGCGCTGCTGGACGAAGTGACTGCTCTGGTCGAATGGCCAGTGCCGCTGGTGTGCTCGTTCGAAGAGCGTTTCCTTGAGGTGCCGCAAGAAGCCCTGATCACCACCATGCAGGACAACCAGAAGTACTTCTGCCTGCTGGACAGCGAAGGCAAGCTGCTGCCGCGCTTCATTACCGTGGCCAACGTCGAAAGCCGCGACCCGAAGCAGATCGTGCAAGGCAACGAAAAAGTCGTGCGCCCGCGCCTGACCGACGCCGAGTTCTTCTTCAAGCAGGACAAGAAGCAGCCACTGGAAACCTTCAACGAGCGCCTCAAGAACGTGGTGTTCCAGGCTCAGCTCGGCACCGTGTACGACAAGGCCGAACGTGTTTCCAGGCTGGCCGCCTTCATTGCTCCGCTGATCGGCGGCGACGCCCAGCGCGCTGGCCGTGCCGGCCTGCTGTCGAAGTGCGACCTGGCCACCGAGATGGTCGGCGAATTCCCTGAAATGCAGGGTGTTGCCGGTTACTACTACGCGCTCAACGACGGTGAGCCGGAAGACGTAGCCCTGGCCCTGAACGAGCAGTACATGCCGCGCGGTGCTGGTGCCGAGCTGCCGCAGACCCTGACCGGTGCTGCAGTGGCCATCGCCGACAAGCTCGACACCCTGGTGGGTATCTTTGGCATCGGCATGCTGCCTACCGGCAGCAAGGACCCGTACGCCCTGCGCCGTGCGGCTCTGGGCGTGCTGCGTATCCTGATCGAGAAGCAACTGGACCTGGACCTGACCGGTGCAGTCGAGTTTGCGGTCAAGCAGTTCGGCGCCAAGGTCAAGGCCCCCGGCCTGGCCGAGCAAGTACTGGAGTTCATTTTCGACCGCCTGCGCGCGCGTTACGAAGACGAAGGCATCGACGTGGCCACGTACCTGTCGGTACGCGCACTGCAGCCAGGCTCCGCCCTGGACTTCGACCAGCGCGTACAAGCCGTGCAGGCGTTCCGCAAACTGCCGGAAGCCGAGGCCCTGGCCGCGGTGAACAAGCGCGTGTCGAACCTGCTGAGCAAGGCCGAAGGTGCCATCGCCGAGCAGGTCGAGCCGAAGTACTTCGACAATGCCAACGAGTTCTCCCTGTACTCGGCCATCCAGCAGGCCGACCAGGCCGTGCAACCGATGGCTGCGGCACGTCAGTACAGCGAATCGCTGGCCCGCCTGGCGGCCCTGCGTGACCCGGTCGATGCCTTCTTCGAGGCAGTCATGGTCAACGCCGAAGACGCCAAGGTACGTGCCAACCGTTATGCCCTGCTCAGCCGTCTGCGCGGCCTGTTCCTGGGCGTGGCTGACATTTCGCTGCTGGGGTAAGCCTTGAAACTGCTGATTCTCGACCGTGACGGGGTGATCAACTACGACTCCGATGCGTACATCAAGACGCTGGAAGAATGGGTGCCGATCCCCGGTTCGGTCGATGCGATCGCGCAGTTGAGCAAGGCGGGCTGGACGGTGGCCGTGGCCACCAACCAGTCCGGCATTGCCCGTGGCTACTACCCGCTGGCAACCCTTGAGGCCATGCATGCGCGCCTGCGCGCGCTGGTGGCCGAGCAGGGCGGTGAGGTGGGCCATATCGTATATTGCCCGCATGGGCCGGACGAAGGGTGCGATTGCCGCAAGCCCAAGCCCGGCATGCTGCGGGCGATCGCCGAGCATTACCAGATTGGCCTTGAAGGCGTCTGGTTCGTCGGCGACAGCAAAGGTGACCTGGAGGCCGCCCTGGCCGTCGGTGCACAACCCGTGCTGGTGAAGACCGGCAAGGGCGAGCGGACCCTGGAAAAAGGCGTCCCGGAAACTACACTGATTTTCGACGATCTGGCAGCTATCGCCAGAGAACTAATTTAAACAGTGCGCCTTCTGGCGCATTTTTCTTCAGGCGGGCATGCCCCGCAATGGTACAAGCCACTATGTCGATCCTGCAGGCGATCAGAATCTTTCTTTTTTACCTGCTGCTGGGCACCAGTTCGTTGCTGTGGTGCTCGCTGAGCTTCTTCGTCGCGCCGTTCCTGTCGTTCCCCAAGCGCTACAAGTTCATCAACGTGTACTGGTGCCGCTGCGCGCTGTTTCTGGTGCGCACCATCCTGGGCATCGACTACAAGATCACTGGCGCCGAGAACGTGCCAGCTGAGCCTTGCGTGATTCTGTCCAATCACCAGAGCACCTGGGAAACCTTCTTCCTGTCCCAGTACTTCTCGCCGCTTAGCCAGGTGCTCAAGCGCGAGCTGCTGTATGTACCGTTCTTCGGCTGGGCCATGGCCATGCTGCGGCCCATCGCGATCAACCGCGACAACCCCAAGGAAGCGTTGCGCCAGGTGGCGAGCAAGGGTGACGAACTGCTCAAGCAGAAGACGTGGGTGCTGATTTTCCCAGAAGGCACCCGTGTACCGTTCGGCACCATCGGCAAGTTCTCGCGCGGCGGTACCGCCCTGGCCGTGAATGCCGGGCTACCGGTGCTGCCGATTGCCCACAACGCTGGGAAGTTCTGGCCCAAGACCGGTTGGGGCAAGCGTGCCGGTACAATCGAAGTGGTAATTGGTGAGCCGATGTACGCCAACGGCACGGGGCCACGTGCCATTGCCGAACTCAACGACCGCGCTGCAGCTTGGAACGAAGCGACCCAGCGGGCCATGGGATCGCTGCCGCCAGCTGCGGAAAAACCTCAGGAGCAGATGGCTTGACCTTCTGTGGATAACTTGTGTGCAGTTTTTGGATTAAATGCTTTAATTGATACCTAAGTGTATGAATTTTCTAGTTATTTCTTTGTATGAATTTTTTCTGAAAATCGTGCATAAGTTTTTTGAAGCATAAGAAAACCGGCTTTTACAGCCGGTTTTTTTATGGCATGTGGACATCAGACTTTGTCGATATCTACATCCTTGGTTTCTCTCAGACAGAAGATCCCAACCACCAGGCTGATCCCGGTCACCAGCACCGGGTACCACAGCCCGTAGAAGATATCCCCGGTATAGACCACCAGCGCGAACGATACGGTAGGCAGGAAACCACCGAACCAGCCATTACCAATGTGGTAGGGCAGCGACATCGAGGTGTAGCGGATGCGGGTCGGGAACAGCTCGACCATCACCGCCGCCAACGGACCATAGGTCATGGTCGCGATCAGGATCATCGCCACGATCAGCACCACCACCATTACCTGGTTAACCTGCGCAGGGTCGGCCTTGGCCGGGTAACCAGCCTGCTCGATTGCAGCACGCATGGCGGTTTCGTCAAAGCCGTTGATGGTCTTGTCACCGATGTTCACCACCACTTCACTGCCGGCCACGCTTACCGAGCTGTACGGCAGGCCCTGCTTGACCAGGAACGTCTTGACCTTGTCGCACGGGCTGTCAAAACGAGCCTTGCCCACTGGGTCGAACTGGAATGTGCAGCCTTGCGGGTCGGCGGTGACCACGATCGGCGCCTGACGGCTGGCAGCGTCGATCTGCGGGTTGGCGTAGTGGCTCAGCGCCTTGAACAGTGGGAAGTACAGTACCGTGGCCAGCAACAGGCCGAGCATCAGGATCGGCTTGCGGCCGATACGGTCGGACAACCAGCCAAAAAACACGAAGAACGGCGCGCCAATCACAACGCTGATGATGAGCAGGGTGTTGGCCTGAGCCGAGTCCATTTTCAGCATCTGTGTCATGAAGAACAGAACGTAGAACTGCGCCGTGTAGAAGGTCACAGCCTGCCCCGCGTTGATGCTGAACAGGGCGGTAAGCACCACTTTCAGGTTTGGCCAGGAGGTGAATGACTCACGGATGGGCGACTTGCTGACCTTGCCCTGAGCCTTCATTTTCACAAAGGCCGGCGACTCGTGCATGCTCATGCGAATCCAGGTGGAGATCGCCAGCAGCACAATCGACAGCAGGAACGGCAAGCGCCAGCCCCAGGTTTCGAACTGGTCGCCACTGATATACCGGCTACCCAGCACCACCAAGAGCGACAACAACAGGCCCAGCGTTGCGGTGGACTGGATGAAACCAGTGTGTAAGCCACGCTTGCCGGGCGGCGCATGCTCGGCCACGTAAGTGGCTGCACCGCCATACTCGCCGCCCAGCGCCAGCCCCTGAAGCATGCGCAGGATCACCAGGATGATCGGTGCGGCGATGCCGATGCTGGCGTAGGTGGGCAACAACCCCACAGCGAAAGTGGACAGGCCCATCAGCACGATGGTGACCAAGAAGGTGTACTTGCGCCCGATCATGTCACCCAGGCGGCCGAACACCAGCGCGCCAAACGGCCGCACCAGAAAGCCCGCAGCAAAGGCCATCAGGGCGAAGATGAAAGCGGTGGTATCGTTCACGCCAGCGAAGAACTGCTTGCTGATGACCGCTGCCAGCGCACCATAGAGAAAAAAGTCATACCACTCGAAAACCGTCCCGAGGGATGACGCGAAAATGATCTTGCGTTCTTCACGGCGGCTGGAGCTGCTGGCCGCCGCACCCTGCTCTTGGATGTAATCCGACATCGTTGCTGTCCTCGGCCCTTAGGCCACAGTGATTATTCTTGTTGTTCCACTGTCGGCGACTTCTGACCGCAAGCCGCCGGTACTGCACGCACCCGGGTCAGGGCGTCGGTAACGCGTCTTCGTTCAGGTAGGTCTGGGTAGCAGCTCCTTTGAGGATCAGTTGCGCCGCCTTTTCGGCGATCATCAGGGTGGGGGAACAGGTATTGCCGGACGTTATCTGCGGCATGATCGAAGCATCAGCCACACGAAGACCGGGGATGCCATGCACGCGCAGCTGGTTATCCACAACGTCCATGGCACCGTTGCCCATGCGACAAGTACCGACCGGGTGGAAGATGGTGGTGCCGATCTTGCCAGCGGCCTCGAACAGTTCTTCCTCGCTTTGCAGCGCTGGGCCCGGCAAATATTCCTTGGGCTCGAAAGCGGCGAGGGCAGGGGCCTGGACGATGCGCCGGGTAAGGCGAATGGCATCGGCAGCAACCCGCAAGTCCTGCGGAGCACTGAGGTAATTGGGGTCGATCAGCGGCGTGCTGTTCATGTCGGTGCTGCAGATGTCGATGCGCCCGCGGCTGGCCGGGCGCAGGTTGCACACCGAAGCCGTAAAGGCCGGGAACTGATGCAACGGCTCACCGAAGCGTTCCAGTGACAGCGGCTGCACGTGATACTGAAGGTTGGCGGTGGCCTGTTCAGGGCTTGAACGCACGAACGCGCCTAACTGGCTCGGCGCCATGGCCAGCGGCCCGCTACGGTCGTAGAGGTAACGCAGGCCCATGCCCATCTTGCCCCACAGGCTGTTGGCCATCTGGTTCAAGGTACGGGTGTTGCGGATCTGGTAAATCAGGCGCAGTTGCAGGTGGTCCTGCAAGTTGCCACCAACGCCTGGCATATCGTGGCGAACACCAATACCCAAGCTTTCCAGCAACTGACGCGGGCCGATGCCGGAGCGCTGGAGGATGCCCGGAGAACCAACCGCCCCAGCACAGAGAATGATCTCGCGGCGCGCCGCAAACTCATGCCAGGTCCCTTGCCAGAGCGCCTTCACCGCCCGTGCGCGGGTGTTGTCGAGCAGTACTTGGTCAACCTGCACGCCGGTCAGCACAGTGAGGTTGGCGCGATCCTTGATCGGCCGCAGGAAAGCTTTGGAAGCGTTCCAGCGCACACCACTGCGCTGGTTGACCTGAAAATATCCACAACCCTGGTTGTCGCCAGTGTTGAAATCGTCGACCTTGCCAATACCACTCTGCTCGGCGGCATCACGGAAAGCATCAAGGATCGGCCAGCTGTAGCGTTGGCGCTCGACCCGCCATTCGCCCTCCGCGCCATGGTGCTCGCTGGCGCCGGCAAAGTGGTTTTCGCTGGCCTTGAACAGGGGTAACACATCTTTCCACGCCCAGCCGTCGTTGCCTTGCGCGGCCCAATGGTCATAGTCGGCGGCTTGGCCCCGCATGTAGATCATGCCGTTGATCGACGAACAGCCACCTAGCACCTTGCCCCTTGGATAACCCAAAGCGCGACCGCCGAGGCCAGGCTGTGCCTCGGTTTTGAAGCACCAGTCTGTGCGCGGGTTGCCGATGCAGTAGAGGTAACCGACGGGGATGTGGATCCAGGGATAATTGTCGCGGCCACCCGCCTCCAGCAGCAGCACGCGGCAGGAAGGGTCGGCGGACAAACGATTGGCCAGCAGGCATCCGGCGGGACCGGCCCCTACGACCACGTAGTCGAAGACAGAATCGGCTGATGGCATGTGCAACCTCGCGCCTGTTTTTTATTCTTGTCCCGATCCATCTTAGTGAGTAATTTCGTGGATGAAACACGAGATTTCGCGCAGCCGCTGTGCGTTTTAGCACAGTGGCAAGCCTGTACCGACCTTTTCGCGGGCTCGCCCGCACCTCAGGGATCACGTTACCTTCAGGGTGTTCACCGCACCTGTGGAGCATGCCCGTGAAGAGGCCGGAACGAACTGCCATAAAGGACAAGCATGTTCGACTGGAATGATCTGCGGTTTTTCCTCGAGTTGCAGCGCAGCGGCCGCCTGCTGACCGCCGCCAAGCGCCTGAACACTACCCACAGCACCGTGGCCCGGCATATCGAGAGCATCGAGCAGAGCCTGGGGACCGCGCTGTTCGTGCAGCATGCCCAGGGCTACGAGCTGACCCCCTCGGGCCAAGCCCTGCTCAAGCATGCCGAAGCCATGGAGAACGTCGCCTTGCTGGCACAGGAGGAAATCACCCAGGCCATCACCCCGCTGGGCAAGATTCGCCTGGGGGTAACCGAAGGCATCGGCATCATGTTCTTCACCCCACGCATGAACGCGTTGTTCGAGCGCTACCCCGGCCTGGAGGTGGAACTGGTAGCGGTGCCGCGTTTCGTCAGCATCCTCAACCGCGAGGCAGAAATCAGCATCCATCTGGAGCGACCCAACGCCGATCTGCTGATCACCCGCAAACTCACCGACTACCGCTTGGCACTGTACGCCAGCCAGGACTACCTGGACCGCGCACCGCCACTGCGTAACCGCGAAGACTTGGCCCGGCACAGCTGGATCGGCTACGTCGACGATTTGCTGTTCAGCCAGGAACTGCTGTTTCTCAACAGTTTCTGCCGAGCACCCAACGTGGTGTTTCGCAGTACGAGCGTGATCGCCCAGCAAGCTGCCGCCCGCGCCGGGCTCGGCATCGCCGTGCTGCCCAACTACATGGCCCGCCACGACCCGACACTGGTGCGCGTGCTGCCGGGAGAAACCATCCAGCGCAGCTACTGGATCTGCACCCGCCGTGAGCTGCACAAGTCTGTGCGCCTGCGGGTGGTGTGGGACTACCTGCTGGCGTTGTGCGCGGCCGAACAAAGCGAGTTGCTAGCCGAGTAGTGCCTTGCCGGCCAACAACAGGGCAGCGGCCCAACCTGCCACGGCAAACATCTGCTGCAGACGCGGCCCGGCCAACCTGGCTGCCAAGGGTCGCGACAGCAGCAGGCCAAGCACCGCGCCGACGGCAAACGGGGCGCCAACCTGCCAGTGCATGACGCCCGCAAGGCTGGCGCTGACCACACTGCCGGTAGAGACCAAGGCAATCACCGCCAGCGAAGTGGAAACGATGCTGGCCATGCGCAGGTTGGTGTAGCGGTTCAGGGCAGGGATGATGACGAACCCCCCACCCACGCCCAGCAAGCCGGACAACAACCCGGACAAGGCACCCGTGAATGCCAGTGCGCGCGCGCAGGGCAGGGTCCAGCGCAAACGACCCTGCAGCGGGTTCAGCACACACGGCTCGATAAAGCGATGAGCGTCATTGGCTTCGCCACGCAGCTCTTTGGCCGCCTTGCGCCATATGCGCAGGCAGGCATAAACCAGCACGCCGGCGAATACCACCTGCAACGGTGCATTCGGCAGGCGGTGCGCCAGCATCAGCCCGAACGGCGCTGCTGCCACACCAACCAACGCAATGAACAGCGCAGCCCGATAACGCACCAGCCCTTGGCGCAAGCCCAGCACGGCACCAACCGCTGCCGCCAAACCTACAGCCAACAGGCCCACCGGTGCCGCTTCAACCATCGATAACCCCAGGCCGAACACCAGTAAGGGTACAGCGAGAATGCCACCGCCTGCGCCGGTCAGCGCCAGCACAGCGCCGATGATTGCGCCAAGGCCCGCCCCTAACAGTTGATGCTCGATCACTGCCCACCCTCGGCTACCAGCTGCGGGCGTGCCAACCACTCGCGCCCCTTGAGCATGCCTTGCCAGTACAACGGTGGCAGCGCCTGTGCCTTGAGCAGCCAGGCCAGGCGTGTCGGCTTGCGACCATCGAGTAACCAGTTGGGGAAGCTCGGTGCCAGCTTGCCGCCATAGGTGAATTCGGCCAGGACGATCTTGCCGCGCTCGACGGTAAGCGGGCACGAGCCATAGCCGTCGTACTGAGCCAGGGTCGCCAGCCTGCCCAGCGCCACCAGCACATTGTTGGCGACCACCGGTGCCTGCTTGCGCGCCGCAGCGGCGGTCTTGGCATTGCTGGTGTTAGCCACGTCACCCAAGGCATGAACGTTGGTGTATTTGCGATGGCGCAGGGTATGCGGATCGACGTCAACCCAGCCGGAGCTATCAGCCAAGGGGCTTTCGCGAATGAAGTCTGGCGCCACCTGTGGCGGTACCACGTGCAGCATGTCGAAGGCCTCGATGCGCGTTTCGCTGCTGCCATCGGGCAGGGTACGCAAGAATGTAGCGCGCTTTCCCGGGCCGTCTACGGCAACCAACCTGTGGGAGAAGTTGAGGTCGACGGCGTATTTTTCGATGTACTTCATCAGCGCGGGCACGTAATCCGCGACACCGAACAGTACGGCACCCGCATTGTAGAAGCTGGCTTTCACCGCCCCCAAATGGCCATGGCGCAGCCAGTGGTCGCAAGACAGATACAGCGCCTTCTGTGGTGCACCGGCGCACTTGATCGGCATGGGCGGCTGGCTGAACAACGCGCGTCCTTGCTTGAGCTTTTGCACCAGTTCCCAGGTATAGGGTGCCAGGTCGTAGCGGTAGTTGGAGGTGACACCGTTGCGGCCCAGGGTCTCGCTGAGCCCATCGATGGCCGCCCAGTCTAGCTTGAGGCCGGGGCAGACGATCAGCTGTTCATAGCTGATGGCGCGACCATCATCGAGGATGACCAACTGGGCCAATGGGTCGAATCCCTTTACCCGCGCCTTGACCCAGCGCACACCGCGAGGAATGGTCGACGCCATGGTGCGGGCAGTGCTGGGTGCCTTGAACACACCGGCACCGACCATGGTCCAGCCGGGTTGGTAGTAGTGCACTTCGGCAGGGTCGATCAAGACCACGTCCAACGATGGGTCGCGGCTGATCAGGCTGGAAGCAGTGGCGATACCGGCGGCACCGGCACCGACGATGACCACCTTGTGGTGGTCGGTATTGGCAGGGGACAACAAGGCAGGCATGGCGGCAAATCCTGGAAATCTGATTATGGGGGCAGGGCGGTTACAGCTTGTTCAGCGGGATCTTCAGATAGCTCACTCCGTTCGCCTCCGGAGGGGGTAGCTGGCCGCTACGCATGTTCACCTGCACCGAAGGCAGGATCAGTACGGGCATTTCGAGCGTCTTGTCACGGGCTTCGCGCATGGCAACGAAGCTGTCCTCATCGATACCCTGATGGATGTGAATGTTGCTGGCGCGCTGCTCGGCGACAGTTGT
Organism: Pseudomonas sp. KCJK9058; assembly: GCF_046230975.1. Taxonomy (NCBI): domain Bacteria; kingdom Pseudomonadati; phylum Pseudomonadota; class Gammaproteobacteria; order Pseudomonadales; family Pseudomonadaceae; genus Pseudomonas; species Pseudomonas sp. KCJK9058. The sequence continues at coordinate 314,574 of NZ_JBJJLR010000001.1, read as the reverse complement.
GACGTACTGCATGTCGCGGCCACCCGGCAGGTAGTCGTGGCACATGAACAACCGAGTCTGGTCGGGGAAAGCCAGCAGGCGACGGATTGAGCGGTACAAGGTGCGGGCATCGGCCCCGGGGAAGTCGCAGCGGGCGGTGCCGTAATCGGGCATGAACAAGGTGTCTCCAACGAACACCGCGATCTCGCCGGCATCTTCGATCATGAAACTCATGCACGCGGGAGTGTGCCCAGGCGTGTGCAACGCACGGGCCTGCAGGTTGCCAATACGGAAACCCTCCTCATCTTCCAGCAGCACATCGAACTGGCTGCCATCACGGGCGAAGCCGGGCTCTGCGTTGAACAAGGCGCCAAACACTTTCTGCACCTGGGTAATGTGCGCGCCAATTGCGGTATGGCCGCCCAGCTTTTCTTTCAGGTAGGCAGCCGCTGAAAGGTGGTCAGCGTGCACATGGGTTTCCAACACCCACCGCACGCTGGCATTCAGTTCATTCACACGCTCAACCAAGCGATCAGCCGAAGCGCTACAGGTGCGCCCGGACTTGGGGTCGTAATCCAGCACGCTGTCGATCAATGCGCATTGTCGGGTTTCACGGTCCATGACCAGATAGCTGATGGTCGAGGTCGCCTCGTCGTAGAAGGCGTCCACGTGAAGGTTGTTGCCGATGATCATCACGTTCTCCAATTTATCCGCCCCGCCTTGTACAGGCGTAGGCAGTGACAGGAGCTTTATCAAGATGCATGCCAGGCTTTTTGCCACTCACTGGCCAGTAAAACCGGCCAGTTGCAGACCGCTGCGGGCAAAACTGGCAGCCCAGGTGGCAGTCGACTGACAGCCAATGGCAGTGTTTGGCAGTCCTTGTTACCCTGCGTCGGTCATCCATACGGTGCCGTCATGCCTGAAGCCCATCCTCTCATCCTAGCTCTGGTTTCCTACCTCGAGCACGATGCCCTTCCGACCATCGTGTTGGACACCAACTACAACATCCTCGCCGCCAATGCGGCCTATCGCCGTCAGTTTGGCCGGCATGATCAGGCCCCACTGGGCGAGAAGTGCCACAGGGTTTCGCATCACTACGCTGTGCCGTGCGACCAGGCTGGCGAACATTGCCCGATGCGCAAGGCGTGGGACAGCAAGGTACCGGAGCGGGTATTGCACATTCATCACACACCACGCGGCCCGGAGCATGTGGATGTGGAGTTGCGGCCGATCCTGGATGAGCGGGGCAAGGTAGTTGCCTTTGTCGAACGCCTCACCACCATCACCCTCGCTTCGGCGCAGCCACAGGAGCAAGGGTTGGTCGGCCGCGCGCCAACCTTCAAGGCCGCGCTGGCCAGCCTGCAGCGTGCGGCACCGGCGCAGATCCCGGTGTTGCTGCAGGGGGAGTCGGGGACCGGCAAGGAGCTGTTCGCCCGTGCAGTGCACATGGGCAGCCCCAGGGCCAACGGCCCACTGGTGGTGGTGGACTGCACCGGTCTGACCGAGTCGTTGTTCGAGAGTGAACTGTTCGGCTATGAGAAGGGTGCGTTCACCGGGGCGAATCAGCGCAAGATCGGCTTGGCCGAGGCGGCGCATGGCGGCACCCTGTTCCTCGATGAAATTGGTGAAGTGCCGCTGGCGATGCAGGTGAAGTTGCTGCGCCTGATAGAGTCCGGGAGTTTCCGTCCCGTGGGCAGCCTGCGTACTGTGCATTCGGATTTCCGCCTGATATCGGCCACCCATAAACCACTTAAACAAATGGTCGCGGATGGCTCCTTCCGTGAAGACCTGTATTACCGCATCAGCGGCTTCCCGATTCGTCTGCCTGCATTGCGCGAACGGGTGGAAGATCTGCCACTGCTCGCACAGAGCCTGCTGCAGCGCATGGCCGGCCAGCCGACGCCCAGGCTGAGTGAAGACGCCTTGCAGCAACTTGCGTTGCATCCGTTTCCGGGCAATATCCGCGAACTGCGCAACATTCTGGAACGCGCGCGTTTGTTTGCCGATGACGGTGTGATCAGGCCAGAGCATTTACCGGAAGACACTGGACTGACTGGCGCGGCTAAAGGAAGCGGCCGTCGCAATGACCTGGGTGAGCTGGCGCAGGCGCTGGAGCAGTTCAAAGGCTCGCGCAGTGAACTGGCCAGTCATCTTGGCCTGAGTGAACGCACACTGTATCGCCGCTTGAAAGCGCTCGGACTGAACTGAAAGAACGCCAGACTTTACCGGACCTTTACCTGCGCCCTGACATTGAAAGGGAAAAATCGTGGTCTGATCAGTTAACCGAACCTGGCAATCAATACTTGCCAGGCGATTAACAGGCAGAGGACCGCATCAAAATGAAGAAAACCCTAACCGTGATCTGCGCCGCGCTCATGCTCAGCACACCGCTGGCAAGCTTCGCGCAACCGGGCCCGCCTGATCGGCACGATGGCGACCCATCGCACCAAGGCAACCCGCCACAGGGTCAACCACAGCACCAGGGCCGACATGACAATGGCCGCGGTCCTGCTTACCGTGATCCAAACTTCCGCCCACAACAAGGCATGCCGATACCTCATAAGCAGTGGCAGCGTGGTCATGCCGTTGATCCACCTTACCGTGGTGACCGTTACTGGGTAACTGACTGGAAAGCGCGCCACCTGTATGCGCCACCTCGTGATCATCGTTGGCTGTATGTGAATGGCGACTATGTGCTGGTGGCCATTGCCAGCGGTGTGATCGTGAACATTCTCACCGGCTACTGATTTTTTGCAGGCACTAAAAAGCCCGCATCAGCGGGCTTCTTAGTGTCTGGCGAATTACACCTGATCAGAAGTCCAGGTTCGACACCGACAGCGCGTTACTTTCGATGAAGTCACGACGCGGCTCGACCGCATCACCCATCAGGGTGTTGAAGATCTGGTCAGCGGCGATGGCATCTTCGATAGTGACCTTGAGCATACGGCGAACGGTCGGGTCCATGGTGGTTTCCCACAGCTGGTCCGGGTTCATCTCACCCAGCCCTTTGTATCGCTGAATCGTATGGCGCTTGGTGGTCTCGTTCATCAGCCAATCCAGGCCCTCTTTGAACTCGACGATTGCCTTGCGGCGTTCACCGCGCTGCACGTACGCACCTTCACCCAACAGGCTCGAAAGCTTGGCACCAATGTTGACTACGGTACGGTAGTCATTGCTGCCGAAGAAATCGCGGTTGAAGGTGATGTAGCTGGCCAGACCGTGAGAGGTAATTTCCACTTCAGGCAGCCACACGTTGCGCTCTTTGTCTTCACGCAGGCTGGCGTTGTAAGCCAGGCCAGACTTCTGGCTGGAGTTCAGACGCGCCTGGAACTGGGCCAGCCAGGCCTGCATCACTGCGTGGTCACCCAACTGCTCCAGGGTCACCTCAGGCAGGTAGACGAAGTGCTCAGTCAGCTCTTCAGGGTACAAGCGCGACAGGCGCTTGAGAGTCTTCATGACACTACGGAACTCATTCACCAGCGCTTCCAGCTGCACACCGGAAACTGCTGGCGCCGATTCGTCCAGGTGCAGACTGGCATCTTCCAGAGCCGACTGGGTCATGTACTCTTCCATGGCCTCATCGTCCTTGATGTACTGCTCCTGCTTGCCTCGTTTCACCTTGTACAGCGGCGGCTGGGCAATATAGATGTAGCCACGCTCGACCAGCTCCGGCAGCTGACGGAAGAAGAAGGTCAGCAGCAGCGTACGGATGTGCGAACCGTCAACGTCAGCATCGGTCATGATGATGATGTTGTGATAACGCAGTTTGTCGATGTTGTACTCTTCGCGGCCGATGCCACAGCCCAGCGCAGTGATCAGCGTGCCCACTTCCTGGGACGAAATCATCTTGTCGAAGCGCGCTTTCTCGACGTTGAGGATTTTACCCTTCAGCGGCAAGATCGCCTGGGTACGACGGTTGCGGCCTTGCTTGGCCGAGCCACCCGCAGAGTCACCCTCCACCAGGTACAGTTCGGAGAGAGCAGGATCCTTCTCTTGGCAGTCGGCCAGTTTGCCCGGCAGACCCGCGATATCCAGCGCACCTTTACGGCGGGTCATTTCACGGGCTTTACGGGCGGCTTCACGGGCGCGAGCCGCGTCGATCATCTTGCCAACGACGGCCTTCGCCTCGTTCGGGTTTTCCAAGAGGAAATCGGCGAAGTACTTGTTCATCTCCTGTTCCACGGCGGTTTTCACCTCCGAGGAGACCAGCTTGTCCTTGGTCTGCGAGCTGAACTTCGGGTCCGGTACCTTCACCGAGATGATTGCGGTCAGGCCTTCACGGGCGTCGTCGCCAGTGGTTGCCACCTTGTTCTTCTTGGCCAGGCCTTCCTGCTCGATGTAGCTGTTAAGGCTACGGGTCAGCGAGGAACGGAAGCCCACCAGGTGGGTACCGCCATCACGCTGCGGAATATTGTTGGTAAAGCACAGCAGGTTTTCGTTGAAGCTGTCGTTCCATTGCAGGGCGACTTCAACACCCACGCCATCGTCACGCTGAACGTTGAAGTGGAACACCTGGGAGTTGACCGGCGTCTTGTTGGTGTTCAAGTACTCGACGAACGCACGCAGACCGCCTTCGTACTTGAAGAACTCTTCCTTACCGCTGCGCTCGTCCTTCAGCAGAATGCCAACGCCCGAGTTGAGGAACGACAGCTCGCGGATGCGCTTGGCCAGGATGTCCCAGCTGAAGTGAATGTTCTTGAAGGTTTCAGCCGATGGCTTGAAGTGGATGTGGGTACCCGTGGTTTCACTGTCACCGACAACCGCCATAGGCGCTTGTGGAACACCGTGAACGTAAGTCTGTTCCCAGATCTTGCCGCTACGGCGAACGGTCAGAACCAGCTTCTCGGACAGGGCGTTCACAACCGACACACCTACACCGTGCAGACCGCCGGATACTTTGTAGGAGTTGTCGTCGAACTTACCGCCGGCGTGCAGCACAGTCATGATGACCTCGGCTGCGGAAACGCCTTCTTCCTTATGCACATCGACCGGAATGCCGCGACCGTTGTCGCGCACACTGATAGATTCGTCCGGGTGGATGATGACAGTGATGTCATCGCAGTGACCGGCGAGGGCTTCGTCGATCGAGTTGTCGACCACCTCGAAGACCATGTGGTGCAGGCCACTACCATCATCGGTGTCGCCAATGTACATGCCGGGACGCTTGCGTACGGCATCCAAACCTTTCAGCACCTTGATGCTGGAGGAGTCGTACGTTTGATTTTCGCTCATGCCTTCACTCCCGATGGTCGTGGGTCTGGGTGATACGGCCTTGTTCCACGTGGAACAAAGCAACTGGCGTTTCCGTCTGCCAGCCTTCCCTCAGTAATTCGTGATCTACACAGGTGATGAACACCTGGCAGCGTAATTCTTCAAGCAAGCGGCACAGTGCGCGGCGATGCTGGTCATCCAGTTCGGACGGCAAGTCATCCACGAGATAAATACAGTGACCGCGGCGAGCCTGACTAACGAGGTGGCCTTGGGCAATGCGCAATGCGCATACCACCAACTTTTGCTGACCACGCGACAGGATGTCGGCTGCGTTGTTGCCAGCCAACCGCAAACGCAGATCAGCACGCTGCGGACCGGCTTGGGTATGGCCCATCTGCTGATCGCGAAGGAGAGAGGAGGCGAGCACTTCTTGCAGTTCCCGGTCCTTGTCCCAGCCTCGGTAGTAGCTTAGGGTCAACCCGTCCAGCTCGACCAGTTCGCTCAGGGTTCGCTCGAAGACGGGCTTCAAGGCCTTGATGTAGTTGCGACGGTATTCATCTATTTCCGCGCTGGCCAGGCACAATTCCCGGTCCCAGGCGGCTTGCGAAGCTGGGTCAAGTGTACCATGACGCAACCATGAGTTCCGCTGCCGCAGCGCCTTCTGAAGGCGTTGCCAGGCTGGCAGAAAACGAGGTTCCACGTGGAACACCCCCCAGTCCAGAAACTGGCGGCGTATTTTGGGGGCGCCTTCAAGCAGCCGGAAACTGTCTGGGTTGATGAGCTGAAGCGGCAGTAACTCAGCCAATTGCGCGGCGCTGCGCGCATTTTGCCCATCGATGCGGATAGTAAACTCCCCTTGTCGCTCACGGGACACACCCAGGTTACTCGTACCACCCTCCGTCAGCTGAACCTCGCCGAACACAGTACAGGCAGCCTGTTCGTACTGAATAACCGGATTCAGGCGGGTGCTGCGAAATGAACGGGCCAGCCCGAGCAAATGCACGGCTTCTAGCACGCTGGTCTTGCCGCTGCCGTTGGCGCCGTAAAGGATATTGATGCGGGGGGAGGGTAAGAGTGTCACCGGGTGCAAGTTGCGCACCGCGGTGACCATGATACGTCGAAGGGACATTTCGCCTGCTACAGGTTACAGGCGCATCGGCATGACAACGTAGGAAGAATCGTCATTGCCAGCTTCCTGCAGCAGCGCACTGCTGTTTGAATCGGACAAGATCAGACGAACTTGCTCAGTAGTCATCACGCCCAGCACGTCCAGCAAGTAGCTGACGTTGAAACCAATCTCCAGCGAGCTACCTTCGTAGTCCACGCTGATTTCTTCTTCAGCTTCTTCCTGCTCAGGGTTGTTAGCCTGGATCTTCAGTTGACCGGCAGCCAGTTGCAGGCGAATTCCGCGGTACTTTTCGTTGGAAAGAATCGCAGTACGGCTGAAAGCTTCACGCAGCGCCTGGCGGTCTCCGACAACCAGCTTGTCACCGCCTTTGGGCAGTACGCGCTCGTAGTCCGGGAACTTGCCGTCCACCAGCTTGGAGGTAAAGGTGAACTCGCCAGTAGTGGCGCGGATGTGATGCTGGCCCAGCACGATGCTGACCATACCTTCAGGATCGGTCAGCAGGCGCGCCAACTCCAGGATACCTTTACGCGGCACGATGACCTGGTGTCGATCCTCCTGCTCGATCGGCGCGCTCATCGAGCAAAGCGCCAGGCGGTGACCGTCGGTGGATACGGCGCGCAACGTGTTGCGGGAAACCTCAAGCAGCATGCCGTTGAGGTAATAGCGCACATCCTGCTGGGCCATGGCGAAGCTGGTACGCTCGATCAGGCGGCGCAGCTTGCTCTGCTCCAGGTTGCAGGTCAGCGAACCCGGGCCTTCTTCCACAGTCGGGAAGTCGTTGGCAGGCAGGGTCGACAGGGTGAAGCGGCTGCGGCCGGCCTTTACCAACAATTTCTGCTCATCGACCTTGATATCGATCAGGGCGTCGTTAGGCAGGCTTTTGCAGATGTCCATCAGCTTGCGCGCCGGAACAGTGATCTCGCCAGGCTCGGCCGGCTCTTCCAGTTGCACGCGGCCTACCAGCTCGACTTCCAGGTCGGTACCGGTCAACGACAGTTGCTGGCCTTGTACGACCAGCAAGACGTTGGACAGGACCGGCAAGGTCTGACGGCGCTCGACGACACCGGCGACCAGTTGCAGGGGTTTCAACAGGGCTTCGCGTTGAATGGTGAAATGCATGGTCTAGTCCCTTGCCTTCAATTAGCTGCGCAGACGGCCATCAGGTCGTCAGCGTCCGCAGCAGGTTCTTGTAGTCCTCGCGGATGTCCGCGTCGGATTCCTTCAGTTCATTGATTTTGCGGCAGGCGTGCAGCACGGTCGTATGGTCGCGACCACCGAACATGTCGCCGATTTCCGGCAGACTGTGGTTGGTCAACTCCTTGGACAGGGCCATGGCTACCTGACGCGGGCGCGCGACAGAACGCGAACGACGCTTGGACAACAGATCGGAGATCTTGATCTTGTAGTACTCAGCGACAGTACGCTGAATGTTATCCACACTGACCAGTTTGTCTTGCAGCGCCAACAGATCCTTGAGCGATTCACGAATCAGCTCGATGGTGATGTCACGCCCCATGAAATGCGAGTGAGCGATAACCCGCTTCAGTGCACCTTCCAGCTCACGGACGTTGGATCGAATGCGCTGAGCGATGAAAAAGGCTGCGTCATGCGGGAGCTCGACTTTGGCCTGGTCGGCCTTCTTCATCAGGATCGCTACGCGGGTCTCCAGCTCTGGCGGCTCGACAGCCACCGTCAGGCCCCAACCAAAGCGCGACTTCAGACGCTCTTCCAGGCCTTCGATTTCCTTGGGATAGCGGTCAGAGGTAAGGATTACCTGCTGGCCGCCCTCAAGCAAGGCGTTGAAGGTGTGGAAAAACTCTTCTTGCGAGCGCTCTTTGCGAGCGAAGAACTGGATATCGTCGATCAGCAACGCGTCCACCGAGCGGTAGAAGCGCTTGAATTCGTTGATGGCGTTGAGTTGCAACGCTTTGACCATGTCCGCGACGAAGCGCTCCGAATGCAGGTACACCACCTTGGCGTTCGGATTCTTCTTCAGCAGATGGTTACCCACAGCATGCATAAGGTGGGTTTTACCCAAACCCACACCGCCATAAAGGAACAGTGGGTTGTAGCCATGCTTAGGGTTGTCCGCAACCTGCCAGGCAGCCGCGCGGGCGAGCTGGTTCGACTTACCTTCGACGAAGGTGTCAAAGGTAAAGGTCCGGTTCAGGTAACTGGTGTGCTTGAGCGCACCTTCAACCTGCACGGTGCGCTGTTCAGCCCGGCCACCACTGGGCGGCGCAGCAGCAGGCTCGGCCATGGCATCAAAGCTGTCACGCGAAGACGTCTCGACCAATACAGGCTCGGCCGCGGCCACGGCAACGGGCTCAACCGCAGCTGCCGGGGCCGTCTTGTGTGCCTGAGTCTGCGCCAGCGAAGCCGCAACGGCAGCGCTGACCGGCGCGTTGGGCGCAGCCCTTGGGGCCGAGCTGCGGCGGCTACCTATTAATAAGGAAAGGGCTGGTGCAATGCCGCTACCGTTCTCACCCAACAGCTCGAGCAAGCGACCCAGGTACTTTTCATTGACCCAATCGAGAACGAAACGGTTAGGCGCATAGACGCGCAACTCGTCGCCTTCGGCTTCGACCTGTAGCGGACGGATCCAGGTGTTGAATTGCTGGGCAGGCAGTTCATCGCGCAGAAGCTCCACGCACTGCTGCCAAAGTTCCACTGACACGGATATCCCCTGAGTTTGAAAGCCGGATGAGGCAAAAACAAACCGCCATTGTACCGGTCGAGCGTTCAGTTATCCACATGTGGACACGTTAGGAACCACGACAAAACAGCCATTTATCGACCAAAACGGCTTTTCGCCTCTGTGAATAAGCCCTGTGGATAAACGCCCATGAGGGCTATGCACAACCCCACCTCTTAGCCTGTTGATAACTCTGCTGTGGATAACGGGTGTTTTCATCCACAGCTTTCGCTCACGATGGGAACAAGCGCAGCACGGGTTCAGAACAAAGTTGTAAAACTCTGTACACCCCGTAATTCATGGGCTAGCGCAGGTTATCCACAGAAGGTTATCCACTTAAGAGTTATAAGTTCTTCAAAAAAGCTTTTTATATGTCTCTTCTTTTTTTTCATGTTGTCCCCGATCCGTGTGTCCGATCAAGCACCCCTTGGGCACTGATCAACAGGCACCGTCCATCACATGCTCTATATGGAAAGACTGGTTGGAAATTGACCTATGGGCTTGCTTTCTCTAGAATCGCCGGTCTCTTAAAAAGGGGGCCATCCCGGCCCGTCGTCGACAAACCAGGTAACACGCCATGAAACGTACTTTCCAACCAAGCACCATCAAGCGCGCCCGCACCCACGGTTTCCGTGCCCGTATGGCTACCAAGAACGGCCGTGCTGTTCTGTCGCGTCGTCGTGCCAAAGGCCGTAAGCGTCTGGCCATTTGATTTTTCGGCACAGGTGGTGAGTCAGGACTTCAGTCGGGAAAAGCGACTGCTTACACCCCGGCATTTCAAAGCGGTCTTCGACTCCCCAACCGGCAAGGTTCCAGGGAAAAACCTGCTGATCCTTGCTCGCGAGAACGGCCTCGATCACCCACGCCTTGGCTTGGTAATCGGCAAGAAGAGTGTCAAGCTCGCCGTTCAACGCAACCGCCTCAAGCGCTTGATGCGCGATTCCTTTCGTCTGAACCAGCAATTGCTTGCCGGCCTGGACATCGTGATCGTCGCGCGCAAGGGATTGGGTGAGATAGAAAACCCGGAATTGCACCAACACTTTGGCAAGCTCTGGAAACGCCTGGCGCGCAGCCGGCCGACACCAGCAGTCACCGCCAATTCCGCAGGGGTAGACAGCCAAGATGCGTAAACTGGCACTCGTTCCGATCCAGTTTTACCGTTACGCCATTAGTCCTCTGATGGCCAATCACTGTCGGTTTTTCCCCAGTTGCTCCTGTTACGCGTATGAAGCCATCGAAAACCATGGCATCTGGCGTGGTGGGTGGCTGGCCGTTCGTCGCCTGGGGCGTTGTCATCCGTGGAATGACGGCGGTTTCGACCCCGTTCCACCCGCTCCTTCCTCCCGAACTTCTTCGATAGCCGAGTAATCATGGATATTAAACGCACGATCCTGATCGCCGCGCTGGCAGTCGTGTCCTACGTCATGGTCCTGAAGTGGAACGATGACTACGGCCAGGCTGCCCTGCCGACTCAGAATACTGCTGCCAGCACTGTTGCTCCGGGCTTGCCCGATGGCGTGCCGGCCGGTAACAACGGTGCCAGCGCCGATGTACCGAGCGCCAACGCCGAATCGAGCCCTGCCGAACTGGCACCGGTCGCACTCAGCAAGGACCTGATCCGAGTCAAGACCGACGTTCTGGAACTGGCTATCGATCCGGTCGGTGGTGACATCGTCCAGCTGAACCTGCCGAAGTACCCACGCCGTCAAGACCACCCGAACATTCCATTCCAGTTGTTCGACAACGGTGGTGAGCGTGTTTACCTGGCACAAAGTGGTCTGACCGGCACCGATGGCCCGGATGCCCGCGCCAGCGGCCGTCCCCTGTATGCCGCCGAGCAGAAGAGCTACCAGCTGGCCGACGGCCAGGAACAACTGGTGGTAGACCTGAAGTTCAGTGACAACGGTGTCAACTACATCAAGCGTTTCAGCTTCAAGCGCGGTGAGTACGACCTGAATGTCAGCTACCTGATCGACAACCAGAGCGGCCAGGCCTGGAGCGGCAACATGTTTGCCCAGCTCAAGCGTGATGCCAGCGGCGATCCGTCCTCCAGTACTGCCACCGGCACCGCTACCTACCTGGGTGCGGCCCTGTGGACAGCTTCTGAGCCTTACAAAAAGGTCTCGATGAAGGACATCGACAAAGGTAGTTTGAAAGAAAATGTGTCCGGCGGTTGGGTTGCCTGGCTGCAGCACTACTTCGTGACCGCCTGGATTCCGGCCAAGTCGGACAACAACGTTGTCCAGACCCGCAAGGATAGCCAGGGCAACTACATCATCGGCTACACCGGCCCGGTTATCAGCGTACCGGCTGGCGGCAAGGTCGAAACCAGTGCCCTGCTGTACGCTGGTCCGAAGATCCAGTCCAAGCTGAAAGAGTTGTCCCCAGGCCTGGAATTGACCGTCGACTACGGCTTCCTGTGGTTCATCGCTCAGCCGATCTTCTGGCTGCTGCAACATATCCACAGCCTGCTGGGTAACTGGGGCTGGTCGATCATCGTGCTGACCATGTTGATCAAAGGCCTGTTCTTCCCACTGTCGGCTGCCAGCTACCGCTCCATGGCGCGTATGCGTGCCGTTGCACCTAAGCTCGCCGCACTCAAGGAACGCTTCGGTGACGATCGCCAGAAGATGTCCCAGGCGATGATGGAGCTTTACAAGAAAGAGAAGATCAACCCACTGGGCGGCTGCCTGCCGATTCTGGTGCAGATGCCGGTATTCCTGGCCCTGTACTGGGTATTGCTGGAAAGCGTGGAAATGCGCCAGGCCCCATGGATACTCTGGATTACCGACCTGTCGATCAAGGATCCGTTCTTCATCCTGCCGATCATCATGGGCGCCACCATGTTCATCCAGCAGCGCCTGAACCCGACACCGCCGGATCCGATGCAGGCCAAGGTGATGAAAATGATGCCAATCATCTTCACCTTCTTCTTCCTGTGGTTCCCTGCCGGTCTGGTGCTGTACTGGGTTGTGAACAACTGCCTGTCGATTTCGCAGCAGTGGTACATCACTCGCCGTATCGAAGCAGCTACCAAAAAAGCTGCTGCTTGACGGGCTAATACGCTAGCCTGTGAATAAAAAACGCCCCCTAGTGGGGCGTTTTTGCTATCTGTCGTTTTTGTCGTAGAGGCTTTCGAGCATGAACACTGTGCGTGAAACCATCGCCGCCATCGCCACGGCCCAGGGCCGGGGCGGTGTGGGAATTGTCAGGTTGTCCGGCCCTCTGGCTGCCAAGGCCGGCCTGTTGATCACTGGCCGCACCCTGACCCCGCGGCATGCCCATTACGGTCCGTTCCGCGACGATGAAGGGCTGGTGCTGGACGAAGGAATTGCTCTGTTCTTTCCAGGGCCTAATTCGTTCACTGGTGAGGACGTGCTTGAACTGCAGGGACACGGCGGCCCGGTGGTTTTGGACATGCTGCTGCAGCGCTGTGTACAAGTCGGCTGTCGTCTGGCTCGCCCGGGCGAGTTCAGCGAGCGCGCCTTCCTCAACGACAAGCTCGACCTGGCGCAGGCCGAAGCCATCGCGGACCTGATCGAGGCCAGTTCCAGCCAGGCAGCGCGCAACGCCCTGCGCTCGCTGCAAGGGGAATTCTCCAAGCGTGTGCACAGCCTCACCGAGGCGTTGATTGCCTTGCGTATTTACGTCGAGGCGGCGATCGACTTTCCTGAGGAAGAGATCGACTTCCTCGCCGATGGCCATGTGCTGTCGATGCTTGATGCCGTGCGCAGCGAGTTATCCACTGTGCAGCGCGAGGCCGGGCAGGGCGCCTTGCTGCGTGACGGCATGACGGTAGTCATTGCTGGCCGACCGAATGCCGGTAAATCGAGCTTGCTGAACCAGCTGGCCGGGCGGGAAGCAGCCATCGTCACTGACATCGCCGGCACCACGCGGGATATCCTGCGCGAACATATCCACATCGACGGCATGCCGCTGCACGTTGTCGATACTGCCGGCTTGCGCGATACCGATGACCATGTGGAAAAGATCGGTGTGGAACGCGCCCTGAAGGCCATTGGCGAGGCAGACCGTGTGCTGCTGGTGGTCGACTCCACTGCGCCCGAGGCCAGCGATCCGTTCGCTTTGTGGCCGGAGTTTCTCGCTCAGCGGCCGGACCCGGCCAAGGTCACGTTGATTCGCAACAAGGCCGACCTGAGTGGTGAGCGGGTAGCGCTGGAACAGTGCGATGACGGCCATGTGACCATTACCCTGAGCGCCAAGGGCGACGACACAGGGCTGCAACTGCTCCGCGACCATCTGAAGGGCTGTATGGGTTACGAGCAGACTGCAGAGAGTGGCTTCAGCGCCCGCCGGCGCCATCTGGATGCCTTGCGCCAGGCCAGCGAGCACCTCGAGCACGGCCGTGCCCAATTGACCTTGGCGGGCGCGGGAGAGCTTCTGGCTGAGGACTTACGCCAGGCACAGCATGCGCTGGGGGAGATCACAGGAGCATTCAGCTCGGATGACCTGCTTGGACGGATTTTCTCCAGCTTCTGCATCGGCAAGTAATCCACAGCCAGGCAAGGCCAAGCGCCGCTCCTTAGGGAGCGGCTTTTTTTTGCCTGAAATTCGTTGCAGAAGATGAATGCAGGCCGATGACCCAAACACCTGTGTGGGCGGGCGGGGCCGCGAAGAAGCCCTTACAAGCTCCAGATCCCTGTGGATGTACCGACCCTTTCGCGGGCTCGACCGCTCCAACCTGACCATGTCTGGCCACCAGCGCGATGAATTTTCCATGCTCGGCTTGAAAACTGTGCTCAGGAGCCCTGTGGAAAAGTCGCCTTCAGCTCAGTTGATAAGCGGGCTTTTTTTCTGAGGAAAAACCCGCCTGTGGGTAAACAGCCATTTAATCCACAGGCTAAAAGACGTTATCCATAGGCCTCATGGCACTCCAGACACAGGGTTTAATTTCTCTCTACATAGCGCCATTATTGGGATACAGGACTTTATCCACAGATATCGCTGTGCATAAGAATAAACATAAAAACAAAGCTTTTTAAATTTCTTCTCTTTGATTTCTGTTGTTTGCCACTCATCCACAGACTGGTCAAAATTTGCTCAGACGGTTTCTTTAGTGGGGGTGAAGTCCCTATACTTGTCCGCTTACCTTCTCTATTCGCAAAAACAGGCACGAGGTGCGTGGTGGATTTCCCTTCCCGTTTTGACGTGATCGTCATCGGCGGCGGCCATGCCGGTACCGAGGCTGCGCTTGCGTCTGCACGCATGGGTGTGAAAACCCTGCTGCTGACCCATAACGTGGAAACCCTCGGTCACATGAGCTGCAACCCCGCCATCGGCGGTATTGGCAAAAGCCATCTGGTCAAAGAGATCGATGCGCTCGGCGGCGCCATGGCGCTGGCCACCGACAAGAGCGGCATCCAGTTCCGCGTTCTGAACAACCGCAAGGGCCCGGCCGTACGTGCCACCCGTGCGCAAGCCGACCGCGCCATCTACAAGGCAGTGGTACGTGAAATCCTGGAAAACCAGCCAAACCTGTGGATATTCCAGCAGTCCTGCGACGACCTGATCGTCGAGCAGGACCAGGTCAAAGGCGTGGTGACCCAGATGGGCCTGCGTTTCTTTGCCGAATCGGTGGTGCTGACTACCGGTACCTTCCTCGGCGGCCTTATCCACATTGGTCTGCAAAACCATTCCGGTGGTCGCGCCGGTGATCCACCTTCGATTGCCCTGGCCCACCGCATGCGTGAACTGCCGCTGCGCGTCGGCCGCCTGAAAACCGGTACCCCGCCACGCATTGACGGCCGCTCGGTGGACTTCTCGGTAATGACCGAACAGCCAGGCGATACGCCGATCCCGGTGATGTCGTTCATGGGCAATGCCGAAATGCACCCGCGTCAGGTGAGTTGCTGGATTACCCACACCAACGCGCGCACCCACGAGATCATTGCGTCGAACCTGGACCGTTCACCGATGTACTCGGGTGTGATCGAAGGTGTCGGTCCGCGCTACTGTCCGTCGATCGAAGACAAGATCCACCGCTTCGCCGACAAGGAAAGCCACCAGGTGTTCATTGAGCCGGAAGGCTTGAACACCCATGAGTTGTATCCCAACGGTATTTCCACTTCGCTGCCGTTCGACGTGCAGCTGGAGCTGGTCCGTTCGATCCGCGGCATGGAAAACGCCCACATCGTGCGCCCGGGCTATGCCATCGAGTACGACTACTTCGATCCCCGTGACCTCAAGTACAGCCTCGAGACCAAAGTCATCGGCGGCCTGTTCTTCGCCGGGCAGATCAACGGCACCACCGGGTACGAAGAAGCCGGCGCCCAGGGCCTGCTGGCCGGGACTAACGCCGCACTGCGGGCGCAGGGCCGTGACAGCTGGTGCCCGCGCCGCGACGAGGCATACATCGGCGTACTGGTGGACGACCTGATTACCTTGGGTACTCAGGAGCCGTACCGCATGTTTACCTCGCGTGCCGAGTACCGGCTGATACTGCGCGAAGACAACGCCGACCTGCGCCTGACCGAAAAGGGCCGTGAACTGGGCCTGATCGATGACCAGCGCTGGGCCGCGTTCTGCGCCAAGCGCGACGGTATCGAGCGTGAGGAACAGCGCCTGAAATCGACATGGGTTCGGCCGAATACCGAGCAAGGCCAGGCCGTTGTGGATAAATTCGGCACTCCGCTGAGCCACGAGTACAGCTTGCTCAACCTGCTGGCGCGTCCCGAAATCGACTACGCCGGCCTGATCGAAGCGACTGGCGGTGAAGCAATCGATCCACAGGTTGCCGAGCAGGTCGAGATCCGCACCAAGTACGCCGGCTACATCGACCGTCAGCAGGATGAAATTGCCCGACTGCGCGCCAGCGAAGACACACGCCTGCCTGTGGATATCGACTACACGACGATTTCCGGCCTGTCCAAGGAGATACAGGGCAAGCTGAGCCAGACCCGTCCGGAGACGCTGGGCCAGGCTTCGCGTATCCCGGGTGTGACCCCGGCGGCGATTTCCCTGTTGCTGATTCACTTGAAAAAACGCGGCGCTGGCCGCGAATTGGAGCAAAGCGCTTGAGTTCCCTGGTCACCCCTCAACACGCTGAAGAGTTATCCACAGGTGCGCGCCAGCTTGGCGTCGAGCTGACTGCCGAGCAGCACGAGAAGCTGCTTGGCTACCTGGCTCTGTTGATCAAATGGAACAAAGCCTACAACCTGACTGCTGTGCGCGATCCGGACGAGATGGTTTCGCGTCACCTGCTCGACAGCCTTAGCGTCATGTCTTTTATCCACAACGATCGTGATAACTGGCTGGATGTTGGCAGCGGCGGTGGCATGCCCGGCATCCCGCTGGCTATCCTGCATCCACACAAGCGCGTCACCGTGCTGGACGCCAATGGCAAGAAAACCCGTTTCCTGACTCAGGTGAAAATGGAACTCAAGCTGGACAACCTCACGGTTATCCACAGCCGGGTCGAGGCCTTCCAGCCGGCACAACCGTTCGACGGAATCATCTCCCGCGCCTTCAGCAGCATGGAGAACTTCACCAACTGGACCCGCCACTTGGGCGACACCGGGACGCAATGGCTTGCAATGAAGGGGCTGCATCCTGCCGATGAACTGGTAGCATTGCCCGCAGACTTCACAGTGGAAAGCGAACAGGCCCTGACCGTTCCGGGTTGCCAGGGCCAGCGCCATCTGCTGATACTGCGCCGCAAGGCATGACTGGGAACACTCGCAACAATGGCTAAGGTATTCGCAATCGCGAACCAGAAAGGTGGTGTGGGCAAGACAACCACCTGTATCAATCTCGCCGCCTCGCTGGCTGCGACCAAGCGTCGTGTCCTGCTGATCGACCTCGATCCGCAGGGCAACGCCACCATGGGCAGCGGTGTGGACAAGCACGAGCTCGAGCATTCGGTCTACGACCTGCTGATCGGGGAGTGCGACTTGGCCCAGGCTATGCACTACTCCGAGCACGGAGGCTTCCAGTTGCTGCCGGCCAACCGTGACCTGACCGCCGCTGAGGTGGTGCTGCTGGAAATGCAGGTCAAGGAAAGCCGTCTGCGCAACGCCCTGGCGCCTATTCGCGATAACTACGACTACATCCTCATCGACTGCCCGCCGTCGCTGTCGATGCTCACGCTGAATGCTCTGGTCGCTTCCGATGGCGTGATTATCCCCATGCAGTGTGAGTACTACGCACTGGAAGGTCTCAGCGACCTTGTGGATAACATCAAGCGTATTGCCGCCCGGTTGAACCCGGAGTTGAAGATCGAGGGCCTGCTGCGGACCATGTACGATCCGCGTCTGAGCCTGAACAACGATGTTTCGGCACAGTTGAAGGAGCACTTTGGCCCTCAGCTGTACGACACGGTCATTCCGCGCAACATTCGCTTGGCCGAGGCCCCCAGCTTCGGCATGCCAGCCCTTGCTTACGACAAGCAATCGCGGGGCGCGCTGGCGTACCTGGCCCTGGCTGGGGAACTGGTACGCCGTCAACGCCGTCCATCACGCACTGCACAAACAACTTAAGGAATCCGTATGGCCGTCAAGAAACGGGGTCTCGGACGTGGGTTGGATGCACTGCTCAGTGGTCCTTCCGTCAGCGCGCTCGAAGAGCAGGCTGTGAAGATCGACCAGAAAGAACTGCAACACCTGCCGGTCGAGCTGGTCCAGCGCGGCAAGTATCAGCCTCGCCGGGACATGGACCCGGAGGCGCTGGAAGAGCTTGCGCACTCGATTCGCAACCATGGTGTGATGCAACCGATCGTGGTACGCCCGATTGGCGACAACCGATACGAGATCATCGCCGGTGAGCGCCGTTGGCGCGCTACCCAGCAGGCCGGCCTGGACACGATCCCGGCCATGGTCCGCGAAGTGCCCGACGAAGCCGCCATCGCCATGGCATTGATCGAGAACATCCAGCGCGAAGACCTCAACCCACTGGAAGAGGCCATGGCCCTGCAGCGCCTGCAACAGGAATTCGAGCTCACCCAGCAGCAGGTGGCTGACGCTGTGGGCAAGTCGCGGGTGACTGTGGCCAACCTGCTGCGCCTCATTACCTTGCCTGATGCGATCAAGACCATGCTCGCCCACGGTGATCTGGAGATGGGGCACGCCCGTGCATTGCTCGGCCTGGATGAAAATCGTCAGGAGGAGGGGGCGCGTCATGTTGTCGCACGTGGCCTCACCGTGCGCCAAACCGAGGCACTGGTCCGTCAGTGGCTCAGCGACAAGCCTGATCCGGTCGAACCGAGCAAACCTGATCCGGATATCGCACGCCTTGAACAGCGGCTCGCAGAGCGCCTGGGCTCGGCCGTGCAGATCCGTCATGGCAACAAGGGCAAAGGCCAGTTGGTTATTCGCTACAACTCGCTTGATGAGTTGCAAGGCGTGCTCGCTCACATCCGCTGAAACAATTCCTGTTGTAGCGCGAAGTCGGAAATCACTACCGAAGAGTTGAATAGGGGTTAATCCACCCCTATACTCTGCGCGCATTTTGTCGGCACAAATTATGCCAAGTCATAGCTGACTTGTTGGTCGACTTCCGAGGAGCAGTTGTGATGGAAATACGCACGCCAAACCGCCTGCCTTTCCATCGCTGGGCGGTTTTTCCGGTACTGCTGGCTCAATTTGTCGTACTGCTGCTGGCAACCTTGGTGGTGTGGCAGTGGAAAGGGTCGGTCAGTGGATATTCAGGCCTTTGCGGAGGTTTGATTGCCTGGCTGCCCAATGTGTATTTCGCCTGGAAGGCTTTTCGCTTCAGCGGGGCTCGGGCGGCACAAGCTATCGTCAAGTCGTTTTACGCTGGCGAGGCAGGCAAGATGATTTTGACGGCAGTGCTTTTTGCACTGACCTTTGCAGGAGTGAAGCCACTGGCGCCGCTAGCAGTATTCGGCGTCTTCGTGTTGACCCTTTTGGTCAGCTGGTTCGCGCCCCTGCTGATGAATAAAAGACTTTCGAGACCTTAGGGCGTTTGAGGCAACCATGGCAGCAGAAACCGCTTCGGGCTATATCCAGCACCACTTGCAGAACCTGACCTACGGTCAACTACCAGACGGCAGCTGGGGCTTCGCCCATTCGGCTGCAGAAGCCAAGGCAATGGGCTTCTGGGCGTTCCACCTGGACACCCTGGGTTGGTCCGTCGCGCTGGGTCTGATCTTCCTGTTGATCTTCCGCATGGCGGCCAAGAAGGCGACTTCCGGCCAACCTGGCGGTCTGCAGAACTTCGTTGAGGTGATGGTCGACTTCGTCAACGGCAGCGTGAAGGACTCCTTCCACGGCCGTAGCCCGGTAATCGCACCACTGGCGCTGACCATTTTCGTCTGGGTATTCCTGATGAACGCCGTCGACCTGGTACCGGTCGACTGGATTCCTCAGCTGGCCATCCTGATTTCCGGTGACCCGCACATTCCGTTCCGCGCCGTGTCGACCACCGACCCGAACGCGACCCTGGCCATGGCCTTCTGCGTCTTCGCCCTGATCATCTTCTACAGCATCAAGGTCAAGGGACTGGGCGGCTTCATCGGTGAGCTGACCCTGCACCCGTTTGGCAGCAAGAATATCTTCGTGCAGATCCTGCTGATTCCGGTCAACTTCCTGCTGGAATTCGTCACCCTGATCGCCAAACCGATCTCGCTGGCACTGCGTCTGTTCGGCAACATGTATGCTGGCGAGCTGGTGTTCATCCTGATCGCTGTAATGTTCGGCTCCGGCCTGCTGTGGCTCAGCGGCCTGGGTGTGGTGCTGCAATGGGCGTGGGCTGTGTTCCACATCCTGATCATCACCCTGCAAGCTTTCATCTTCATGATGCTGACCATCGTCTACCTGTCGATGGCTCACGAAGATAACCATTAAGACCGCCTGGCGTGTCTGATAGCCTTCCCTGCCTGTACGGGGGGAGGGCTTAAAAAGTCCGCAAGGGCATGCTGTACCAAACGATTTGTTTTACCGCTTCAAACTAAAAACCTAACCAATACGACGTAAAAGTCGGGAGGAAAGATGGAAACTGTAGTTGGTCTGACCGCTATCGCTGTTGCTCTGCTGATCGGCCTGGGTGCTCTGGGTACCGCCATTGGTTTCGGCCTGCTGGGTGGCAAATTCCTGGAAGGCGCTGCTCGTCAGCCAGAAATGGTTCCGATGCTGCAGGTCAAAATGTTCATCGTTGCCGGTCTGCTCGACGCCGTAACCATGATCGGTGTTGGTATCGCTCTGTTCTTCACCTTCGCGAATCCGTTCGTTGGTCAGATCGCCGGCTAATCACTCGTCACCACGAGTTGATGGCTGTATGAATTAAGACCGAGCGAGGTGTTGGCGTGAACATTAATGCAACCCTGATTGGCCAATCCGTTGCTTTCCTGATTTTTGTACTCTTCTGCATGAAGTATGTATGGCCTCCGGTCATCACTGCTCTGCAAGAGCGCCAAAAGAAGATTGCCGACGGCTTGGACGCTGCCAACCGCGCAGCTCGCGACCTGGAGCTGGCCCAAGAGAAAGCGGGTCAGCAACTGCGTGAAGCTAAAGCACAAGCAGCCGAAATCATCGAGCAAAGCAAGAAACGCGCTGCTCAGCTTGTCGAGGAAGCCCGTGAACAGGCCCGCGTCGAAGCTGACCGTGTGAAGGCTCAGGCTCTGGCCGAGATCGAACAGGAACTGAACAGCGCTAAAGACGCCCTGCGTGCCCAAGTGGGTGCTCTGGCCGTTGGTGGTGCTGAAAAGATCCTTGGCGCCACAATCGATCAAAACGCGCATGCGGAGCTGGTTAACAAACTGGCCGCTGAAATTTAAGCGAGGGCGATCATGGCAGAACTGACCACGTTGGCCCGACCTTACGCTAAGGCTGCCTTTGAGCATGCCCAGGCCCATCAGCAACTGGCCAATTGGTCAGCCATGCTCGGCCTGGCTGCTGCGGTGTCGCAAGACGACACCATGCAGCGCCTGCTCAAGGCCCCGCGACTGACGAGCGCAGAAAAGGCCGCCACGTTCATTGACGTGTGCGGTGACAAGTTCAATGCACAGGCACAGAATTTCATTCATGTTGCCGCGGAAAACGACCGTCTCCTGCTTCTGCCGGAGATTGCCGCCCTGTTCGACCTGTACAAGGCCGAGCAAGAGAAATCCGTGGACGTGGAAGTCACCAGTGCCTTCGCGTTGAACCAAGAACAGCAAGACAAACTCGCCAAGGTTCTCAGTGCACGGTTAGGCCAGGAAGTGCGCCTGCACGCGTCGGAGGATGCCAGCCTGATTGGCGGCGTCGTCATCCGCGCCGGTGACCTGGTAATCGATGGCTCTGTTCGCGGCAAAATCGCGAAACTGGCCGAAGCATTGAAATCTTGAGTTTGAAGGGGCAGCAGAGCAATGCAGCAACTCAATCCTTCCGAAATTAGTGAAATCATCAAGGGCCGCATCGATAACCTCGATGTGAGCTCCCAAGCCCGTAACGAAGGTACCGTCGTTTCGGTATCCGACGGTATCGTGCGGATCCACGGTCTGGCCGACGTTATGTACGGCGAAATGATCGAGTTCCCTGGCGGCGTCTACGGCATGGCCCTGAACCTGGAGCAAGACTCCGTAGGTGCAGTGATCCTGGGTGCATACGACACCCTCGCCGAAGGCATGAGCGCCAAGTGCACCGGCCGCATCCTGGAAGTTCCGGTTGGTAAGGAACTGCTGGGTCGCGTCGTCGACGCACTGGGCAACCCGATCGACGGCAAAGGTCCTCTGGGCAACACCCAGACCGACGCAGTCGAGAAAGTGGCTCCAGGCGTGATCTGGCGTAAGTCGGTAGACCAGCCTGTACAGACTGGTTACAAATCCGTCGACGCCATGATCCCTGTCGGCCGTGGCCAGCGTGAGCTGATCATTGGCGACCGTCAGATCGGCAAGACCGCCATGGCCATCGACGCCATCATCAACCAGAAAGACTCCGGTATTTTCTGCGTTTATGTTGCTGTCGGCCAGAAGCGTTCCACCGTTGCCAACATCGTTCGCAAGCTGGAAGAAAACGGCGCCCTGGCCAACACCATCGTGGTTGTTGCCAGTGCTTCGGAATCCGCCGCACTGCAGTTCCTGGCGCCATACGCCGGTTGCACCATGGGCGAGTTCTTCCGCGACCGCGGTGAAGACGCACTGATCGTTTACGATGACCTGTCCAAGCAGGCCGTTGCCTACCGTCAGATCTCCCTGCTGCTGCGCCGTCCACCAGGACGCGAAGCATACCCAGGCGACGTGTTCTATCTCCACTCCCGTCTGCTGGAGCGTGCATCGCGCGTTTCGGAAGAGTACGTCGAGAAGTTCACCAACGGTGCTGTCACTGGCAAAACCGGTTCCCTGACCGCTCTGCCGATCATCGAAACCCAGGCTGGCGACGTTTCTGCGTTCGTTCCGACCAACGTGATTTCCATCACCGACGGTCAGATCTTCCTGGAATCGGCCATGTTCAACTCGGGCATCCGCCCTGCAGTGAACGCCGGTGTTTCGGTATCCCGCGTAGGTGGTGCCGCTCAGACCAAGATCATCAAGAAGCTGTCCGGTGGTATTCGTACCGCTCTGGCTCAGTACCGTGAACTGGCTGCATTCGCCCAGTTCGCGTCCGATCTGGACGAAGCGACCCGCAAGCAGCTGGAGCATGGTCAGCGCGTTACCGAGCTGATGAAGCAGAAGCAGTACGCGCCGATGTCCATCGCGGACATGGCTCTGTCGCTGTACGCCGCTGAGCGTGGCTTCCTGATCGACGTAGAAGTCTCCAAGATCGGCAGCTTCGAGCAAGCTCTGATCGCCTTCTTCAACCGTGATCACGCTGAACTGATGGCGAAGATCAACGTGAAGGGTGACTTCAACGACGAAATCGACGCAGGCCTGAAAGCCGGTATCGAGAAGTTCAAGGCCACCCAGACCTGGTAAGCCGCAGCGGGGGCTCAGGCCCCCGCTTGCTAACCTGATAGGTGATACATGGCAGGCGCAAAAGAGATTCGCAGTAAGATTGCGAGCATCAAAAGCACGCAAAAAATTACCAGCGCCATGGAGAAAGTGGCGGTCAGCAAGATGCGCAAGGCACAAATGCGCATGGCTGCTAGCCGTCCTTACGCGGAACGTATCCGCCAGGTGATCGGTCATCTGGCCAACGCCAACCCGGAATACCGCCACCCGTTCATGATCGAGCGCCCTGTAAAGCGCGCTGGTTATATCGTGGTGAGCAGTGACCGTGGTCTGTGCGGTGGCTTGAACACCAACCTGTTCAAGGCCCTGGTCAAGGACATGAGCGCAAACCGCGAACAGGGCGTGGAAATCGACCTGTGCGTGATCGGCAGCAAGGGTGCGACTTTCTTCCGCATCTTTGGCGGCAACGTCGTAGCAGCGATCAGCCACTTGGGCGAAGAGCCATCGATCAACGATCTGATCGGCTCCGTCAAAGTGATGCTGGACGCCTACCTGGACGGCCGTATCGATCGCCTCTCGGTGGTTTCGAACAAGTTCATCAATACCATGACCCAGAAGCCGACGGTCGAGCAATTGGTACCGTTGGTGGCAACCCCGGATCAGGATCTCAAGCATCACTGGGACTACCTGTACGAACCCGACGCAAAAGAGCTGCTGGACGGCTTGATGGTGCGCTACGTGGAGTCGCAGGTATACCAGGCGGTGGTCGAGAACAACGCTGCTGAACAAGCGGCCCGGATGATCGCCATGAAGAACGCCACAGACAACGCCGGTGATTTGATCAAAGAGCTTCAGTTGATCTACAACAAGGCGCGTCAGGCTGCGATCACCCAGGAGATCTCGGAAATCGTCGGCGGCGCTGCCGCGGTTTAACGGTTCACATATTCAGAGGATCCAGCTATGAGTAGCGGACGTATCGTTCAAATCATCGGCGCCGTCATCGACGTGGAATTCCCACGTGACGTCGTGCCGAGTGTATACAACGCGCTTAAAGTACAAGGCGCGGAAACCACCCTGGAAGTTCAGCAGCAGCTGGGCGACGGCGTGGTTCGTACCATTGCGATGGGCTCGACCGAAGGCCTGAAGCGCGGTCTGGATGTCGTCGACACCGGCGCTGCCATTTCCGTTCCAGTTGGTAAGGCCACCCTGGGCCGTATCATGGACGTACTGGGCAACCCGATCGACGAAGCCGGCCCGATCGGCGAAGAAGAGCGTCGCGGTATCCACCAGCCAGCGCCTTCGTTCGCTGACCAGGCAGGCGGCAACGACCTGCTGGAAACCGGCATCAAGGTTATCGACCTGGTTTGCCCGTTCGCCAAGGGTGGTAAGGTTGGTCTGTTCGGTGGTGCCGGTGTCGGCAAGACCGTAAACATGATGGAACTGATCCGTAACATCGCCATGGAACACAGCGGTTACTCCGTGTTCGCTGGTGTGGGTGAGCGTACTCGTGAGGGTAACGACTTCTACCACGAGATGAAGGACTCCAACGTTCTCGACAAAGTAGCGCTGGTCTACGGTCAGATGAACGAGCCACCAGGAAACCGTCTGCGTGTAGCGCTGACCGGCCTGACCATGGCCGAGAAGTTCCGTGACGAAGGTAACGACGTTCTGCTGTTCGTCGACAACATCTATCGTTACACCCTGGCCGGTACCGAAGTATCTGCACTGCTGGGCCGTATGCCTTCGGCAGTAGGTTACCAGCCGACCCTGGCTGAAGAGATGGGCGTTCTGCAAGAGCGCATCACCTCCACCAAGGAAGGTTCGATCACCTCCGTACAGGCCGTATATGTACCTGCGGACGACTTGACCGACCCGTCGCCAGCGACCACCTTCGCCCACTTGGACGCCACCGTCGTTCTGTCCCGTGACATCGCCTCCCTGGGTATCTACCCAGCGGTCGACCCACTGGACTCGACTTCGCGCCAGCTGGACCCGAACGTGATCGGCAACGAGCACTACGAGACCGCTCGTGGCGTTCAGTATGTTCTGCAGCGCTACAAAGAGCTGAAGGACATCATTGCGATCCTGGGTATGGACGAACTGTCCGAAGCCGACAAGCAACTGGTAGCCCGCGCTCGTAAGATCCAGCGCTTCCTGTCGCAGCCGTTCTTCGTGGCAGAAGTCTTCACCGGTTCGCCAGGTAAGTACGTTTCCCTGAAAGACACCATCGCTGGCTTCAGCGGCATCCTCAAAGGTGACTACGACCACCTGCCAGAACAAGCGTTCTACATGGTCGGCAGCATCGACGAAGCGATCGAGAAAGCCAAGAAACTGTAATTCCTGCGCCCCGCAAGGGGCGCTATCAGGTTGAGGCAAGCAGATGGCTATGACAGTCCATTGCGATATCGTCAGCGCGGAAGGAGAGATCTTCTCCGGCCTGGTCGAGATGGTGGTTGCGCACGGTAACCTGGGTGATCTTGGTATCGCTCCAGGCCATGCGCCGCTGATCACCAATCTCAAGCCTGGTCCGATCACGCTGACCAAGCAGGGTGGCGCACAAGAGGTGTTCTACATCTCTGGTGGTTTCCTCGAGGTTCAGCCGAACATGGTCAAGGTGCTTGCCGATACCGTGCAACGTGCTACAGACCTGGATGAAGCTCAGGCTCAGGAGGCCCTCAAGGCTGCCGAGAACGCCCTGAATCTGAAAGGCGCGGACTTCGACTACAGTGCCGCCGCCGCACGTCTGGCCGAGGCCGCAGCCCAGCTGCGTACCGTCCAGCAAATGCGCAAAGGCAAGTAATCGGCCCCGGCTGATAACTTCTGTTGCGATTGAGTAAAAGGGTAGCCTCGGCTACCCTTTTTCTTTTTCTGTTTTCTCCCCCCGGTCTTTCACTGACCGCCCAGGATTGGTAGCCAGTAATGTCACTCGATATCGTTATTCTCGCCGCCGGCCAAGGCACCCGCATGCGCTCGGCGCTGCCCAAAGTGTTGCACCCGGTAGCTGGCAATTCCATGCTCGGCCATGTTATCCACAGCGCGCGCCAACTTCAGCCGCAAGGTATTCATGTGGTCATTGGCCATGGTGCCGAGCTGGTTCGCGAGCGCCTGGCCGCTGACGACCTGAATTTCGTCATGCAGGATAAACAGCTGGGTACCGGTCATGCTGTTGCCCAGGCACTGCCAGCGCTGACCGCTGATACCGTGCTGGTGTTGTACGGCGACGTGCCGTTGATCGAAGTGGAGACCCTGCAGCGTCTGTTGGCGAAGGCCAACGATCAGCAGCTGGGACTGCTGACAGTCACCCTCGACGATCCGACCGGCTATGGCCGGATCGTGCGTGACGAGCAGGGCCAGGTAACTGCCATCGTTGAGCACAAGGACGCCAACGACGCGCAAAAAGCGATCAAGGAAGGCAACACCGGAATCCTGGCGCTGCCAGCCGCGCGTCTGGCTGACTGGATGGGCCGGCTG
Source organism: Pseudomonas sp. KCJK9058 (assembly GCF_046230975.1). Lineage (NCBI taxonomy): Bacteria > Pseudomonadati > Pseudomonadota > Gammaproteobacteria > Pseudomonadales > Pseudomonadaceae > Pseudomonas > Pseudomonas sp. KCJK9058. Next base: position 288,249 of record NZ_JBJJLR010000001.1, on the reverse strand, counting down.
TCGAACAACAACGCCCAGGGCGAGTATTACCTGACCGACGTAATTGCCATGGCAGTGGCCGATGGCTTGGTGGTGGCAACTGAACAGCCACACGACCCCATGGAAGTGCAGGGCGCCAACGACCGCCGCCAGCTCTCCGAGCTGGAGCGTCACTACCAGTTGCGTGAAGGCCGCCGTCTGATGGCTCAGGGGGTTACCCTGCGTGACCCGGCACGCTTCGATGTTCGTGGTGAAGTCAGCGTTGGTCGTGACGTGCTGATCGACATCAACGTGATTCTCGAAGGCAAGGTGGTCATCGAAGACGATGTGCAGATCGGCCCTAACTGCGTGATCAAGAACACGACCCTGCGCAAAGGCGCGGTGGTCAAGGCCAACAGCCACCTCGAAGGCGCTGTGATGGGAGAAGGCAGCGATGCTGGCCCGTTCGCCCGCCTGCGTCCGGGCAGCGTACTGGACGCCAAGGCCCATGTGGGTAACTTCGTCGAACTGAAAAACGCCCACCTGGGTGAAGGGGCCAAGGCTGGTCACCTGACCTACCTGGGGGATGCCGAAATCGGTGCGCGCACCAATATCGGCGCCGGCACCATCACCTGCAACTACGATGGCGCCAACAAGTTCAAGACCGTGATGGGTGAAGACGTGTTCATCGGTTCGAACAACTCGTTGGTGGCGCCTGTGGAAATCAAGGCCGGCGCGACCACCGCAGCCGGCTCGACCATCACCCAGGCTGTAGAAGCGGGTGACCTGGCTGTTGCCCGTGCACGCCAGCGCAACATTTCGGGCTGGAAGCGCCCAGAGAAGATCAAGAAGAGCTGAGTTATTCACAGCCGTTTCGATCGAAAGCCGACTTATGTGAATAAGTCGGCTTTTTTATTGGCGCTGCCGCGCCTAAAGGACCGCGTCAAAGCAGAGGCAACCAATCCACAGGTCAGCGACAGCTTGACGAATCGCTCGTCTTAGGTTTTGATTGCAACCATTAACTTTCGAATCGAAACTTAAACGCACATGTCGAAACGAAACACACCACAACGGCGACACAATATTCTGGCTCTGCTCAGCGAGCAGGGTGAGGTAAGTGTGGACGCGTTGGCCAAGCGTTTCGCCACCTCGGAAGTGACCATTCGCAAAGACCTCGCCGCCTTGGAAACCAACGGCTTGTTGTTACGCCGCTATGGCGGGGCGGTGCCGGTGCCGCAAGAGTTGCTCGGTGAACCGGCGCAACCCGTCTCTTCTTATAAAAAGGCCATTGCGCGTGCCGCCGTGGGGCGTATCCGCGAACATGCGCGCATTATCATCGACAGCGGCAGCACCACGGCGGCAATGATCCCCGAACTGGGGCGCCAGCCAGGCCTGGTGGTGATGACCAATTCGCTCAATGTGGCCCGTGCAATCTGCGACCTCGAACACGAGCCGGTGCTGCTGATGACCGGTGGCACCTGGGACCCGCATTCCGAATCGTTCCAGGGCCAGGTCGCGGAGCAGGTACTGCGCTCCTACGATTTCGACCAATTATTCATCGGTGCCGACGGCATCGACCTCGGCCGGGGTACCACTACCTTCAACGAGCTGCTTGGGCTGAGCCGGGTCATGGCCGAAGTTGCCCGTGAAGTGATCGTGATGGTCGAGTCGGACAAGGTGGGGCGCAAGATCCCGAACCTCGAGCTGCCCTGGGGCAGCGTGCACACCCTTATTACAGATGAACGCCTGCCAGCAGCAGCGCGCGAACAAATTCAAGCCCGCGGCATCAACCTGATCTGCGCCGCGATCAGCCAGGAGCAATAAAACATGTGTGGAATCGTTGGTGCTGTCGCCGAGCGTAATATCACAGCCATCCTGATCGAAGGCCTCAAGCGTCTTGAATACCGCGGTTACGACAGCGCCGGTTTGGCTGTACTCACCCAGAACGGTGAACTGCAGCGCCGCCGGCGCATCGGTAAGGTCAGTGAGCTGGAGGTTGCTGTTGCTGATGACCCACTGGCAGGCCAGCTGGGTATTGCCCACACCCGCTGGGCTACCCACGGCGCGCCGACTGAAGGCAACGCCCACCCGCACTTCTCGGGCAATGACGTGGCCGTGGTGCACAACGGCATCATCGAGAACCACGAGGAGCTGCGCGAAGAGCTGAAGGGCCTGGGCTATGTCTTCACTTCGCAGACCGATACCGAAGTCATCGTCCACCTGATCCACCACACCCTGAAGAGCATTCCAGACCTGACCGACGCCCTTAAGGCGGCGGTGAAGCGCCTGCACGGCGCTTACGGCCTCGCGCTGATCAGTGCCAAGCAGCCGGACCGCCTGGTGGCCGCGCGCAGTGGTAGCCCGCTGGTTATCGGCCTGGGCCTTGGCGAGAACTTCCTGGCGTCCGACCAGCTGGCGCTGCGTCAGGTTACTGACCGCTTCATGTACCTGGAAGAAGGCGACATCGCTGAAATCCGCCGTGATCAGGTCTCTATCTGGGACCAGCAGGGCAACAAGGTCCAGCGCGAAACCGTGCAATATCACGAAGGTGCCGAGGCTGCCGACAAGGGCGCTTACCGCCACTTCATGCTCAAGGAAATTCACGAGCAGCCAAGCGTTGTTCAGCGCACGCTTGAAGGCCGCCTGGGCAAGGACAACGTGCTGGTCCAGGCCTTTGGCCCGCAAGCTGCCGACCTGTTTGCCAAGGTGCGCAACGTGCAGATCGTTGCCTGTGGCACCAGCTACCACGCCGGTATGGTTGCGCGTTACTGGCTGGAAAGCCTGGCCGGCATCCCTTGCCAGGTGGAAGTGGCCAGCGAGTTCCGTTACCGCAAGGTGGTGGTGCAGGCGGACACGCTGTTCGTTTCCATCTCGCAGTCCGGCGAAACCGCCGATACCTTGGCCGCACTGCGCAACGCCAAGGAGTTGGGTTTCCTTGGCAGCCTGGCGATCTGCAACGTGGGTATCAGCTCGCTGGTACGCGAGTCGGACTTGACCCTGCTGACCTTGGCCGGCCCTGAAATCGGCGTGGCTTCGACCAAAGCGTTCACCACCCAGCTGGTTTCGCTGATGCTGCTGACCCTGGCCCTTGGTCAGGTGCGCGGTACGCTGGAAGCCGGTGTCGAAGCTGAGCTGGTTGAAGAGCTGCGTCGACTGCCTACCCGTCTGGGCGAAGCCCTGGCCATGGATGCCACCGTCGAGAAAATTGCCGAGCTGTTCGCCGACAAGCACCATACCCTGTTCCTCGGCCGCGGCGCGCAGTACCCGGTGGCGATGGAAGGTGCTCTCAAGCTTAAGGAAATCTCCTACATCCACGCCGAAGCGTACCCTGCAGGCGAGTTGAAGCACGGCCCGCTGGCGTTGGTGGACAACGACATGCCGGTGGTTACCGTTGCACCCAACAACGAACTGCTGGAGAAGCTGAAGTCCAACCTGCAGGAAGTGCGTGCCCGTGGTGGCGAGTTGGTAGTGTTCGCCGACGAGCACGCTGGCATGACCAATGGCGAAGGCACCCACGTGATCAAGGTGCCGCACATTGCCGATGCCCTGGCGCCAATCCTGTACACCATTCCGCTGCAGTTGCTGTCTTATTACGTGGCCGTGCTAAAGGGGACCGACGTTGACCAGCCGCGTAATCTGGCCAAGTCGGTGACTGTCGAGTAACGGGTAGTCAGGTGTTGATCAACTTGGTTTCGTTGAATTAAAACAGTCGTCGAACAATTAAAACTGTCGCCGGTAGAGGGGAAGCGCTCGTTTCCCTTCATCGGACGGTTTCAACCGTCTCCCTCGCGTCCCGTCTCCCCCTTGGTTTGGCGTTCGCTTATGCCCCTTCCAATTCAGACTTATGAACCTTTTCTGTCATTACATGAGAAGGAATTTGCTGCTCTCCTGGGTTGATCCCAAGGCAGCAACCTTCGAAATCCTGGCCCCAAGCCATGTGATCAAGAGCTCCGAGTTCCGCATGTTCGCTGCTGAATTCGGGTGACCAGGGTGCTATGGCTTCAATCGGCTTATTCACTGTCACACAATGCACGCCGCGTTCAATGTCATTAAAAGTGATTGGGATATTGCCTATTCAGGGAACGAATATCTTTCTGCGAATGTGCAGTATAGTAAACCGATTGCTTCGTTCTGCCCTGAATGCGTTAGGGAGGAAACCGCCACTCCAGTGAGCGGATGATAATAAAAATGAGTGGAACCCCTGCCTGTGAAAATCCAGCCTCTTCCGCCGCTCAACAGTCTTCATGCGTTTGAGTCTGCGGCACGCCACTTGAGCTTTACCCTTGCCGCCAAGGAATTGAATGTTACCCAGGGTGCAATTAGCCGTCAGGTTCGCCTTCTTGAGGACTACCTGGGCAAGGCACTATTCACCCGTACCACCCGTAGCATGTCCCTGACCCCCACCGGCGCGCAGTATTACGAAACGGTGCGTGAATGCATGCTTCACCTGGCCCGCGCCACCGGCGATATACGCCAGTGGCAAGGCAACCAACAAGTCACCGTTGCCACCAGTACCGCCATGGCGTCGCTGTGGTTACTGCCCAAGGTGTCGGAATTCCAGAGTGCCCATGAAAACATCGACCTGCGGATCATCGCCCACGATCATGTGAAGGATTACGCCAGGCTCGACAGCGACCTGGCGCTTTACTACTGCAACCCACCGCCCAAGGACATGGCTGTCACGCCGCTGTTCTCGGAAGAAATCTTCCTGGTGTGCAGCCCGACCTATCTGGCCAGGCATCCGCAACTGAGCAGCATCGAAGGGTTGTCGTCGTGTACTTGGCTCTGGCTTGAAGACTCCCAGCGCGACTGGGTAGGTTGGCCCGAATGGTTCAAGCGCCTGGGATACGAGCCCATGACCCCCAAGCATCGCGTCAATATCAACAGCTACGGTATGCTGATCCAGTCGGCGATCAGTGGCCAGGGCGTGGCCCTGGCCTGGGGCAACCTGGTGGACGATGCGTTGAGCACCGGTGCGCTGGTAAAGCCCAACGATGTGGTACTCCAGACCGACGCCAAGTTCTGCCTGCTGGAGTCGTCTACCGAGCGTGGTCCTCGTGAAAGCGTGCGGCTGTTCCGGGACTGGTTGATGGCCCTGCCTTCGGTGCAGAAATAGCCTGCCCAAAACACAAGACCGACAGCTGATGGCTATCGGTCTTGTGTCTTCCAGGGTGGCTTTAGGTTAGCTGGCTTTCTTCGCTGTCAGCCCCATATCAAGCCCCTCGCAGGCCAAGGGCCCAGCCACCGGCGTGATGCCTTGCGGGTGAATCCCAGGTATAGGCAGGCGCCCACCCGGCGGCGTATCAAGCAGGCCGTCAGCCATCTCCTGGCGCAAGCTGCGCATCAGGGTGTAACTAATCAGCAGGATGAACCCCGCAATCGGCAATCCCGCCGCAATGCTCGCCATCTGGATCGCCTTGAGCCCCCCCGCCATCAGCAGAGCTATGGCTATAGCACCTTCCAGGATGCACCAGAGCAGGCGGATACTCTGCGGCGGGTTGGCGCTGCCCATGGAGTTCAACGTACACAGCACCTGGGTGCCGGAGTCGGCCGAGGTGATGAAGTACGTCGCCAGCAGGATACAGACCAGCACGCTCAGCACCTTGCCCAACGTACCGGCGTCGATCTTGTGCAGCAGGGTGAACATGGCAGCGGTGGTTTCCTGCTTGGTCGCCAGCAATACCGTGCCACCTTCGAACTTGGCCTTGTCGCCCTGCAGCTCACCACTGGCAACCAGTTCTGCGTGCTGCTGACGATCGAGCTGCTCAGCCTTGAGCGCGGTACCACCGAACACCGACATCCAGATGATCGTCACCAGGGTGGGTACCAACAGCGCGCCGGCGATCAGTTCACGGATGCTGCGGCCTTTGGAAATTCGCGCAATGAACAGACCGACAAACGGGCCCCAGGTCATCCACCACGGCCAGTAGAACGCCGTCCACCAGTTCTGCCAGCCGCTGTCCTTCTGGGTATCGCTCCAAAAGCTCAGACCCACTACATGGCTGGCGTAGTCGCCGGTGCTCTCCAACATCAGGTTGATGATGTAGCGGGTTGGCCCCAGCAGCAGGATCAACACTACCAGCACCACCGACAACAGCATATTCCATTCCGAAAGGCGCTTCATGCCACGCGACACGCCGGCCATCACCGATACGGTAGTAACCAGGGTAATGAGCACGATCAGGGTGATCTGCACCCCCAGGCTGATGGGCAGGTCAAACACCTGGCTCAGCCCGGTGTTCATTTGCACCACGCCCAGGCCCAGCGACTGGGATACACCGAACGCGGTAATCACCACGGCAAGGATGTCCACCACATGTCCGATGGGCCCATAGATGCGCTCACCAATCAGCGGGTAAAGGATCGAGCGCATGCTCAGCGGCAAGCCCTTGCGATAGGCAAAGTAAGCAAGGCCCAGGCCAACGATGGTGAAAATAGCCCAGGGATGCAGGCCCCAGTGGAATAGGGTAATTCGCATAGCTGTGGTGGCGGCTTCGTCGGTGAGGCCGGTGGCGAACGGGTTGCCCGCGTAATGCCACATGGGTTCGGCAACCGACCAGAAGATCAGTCCGATGCCCATGCCGCCACTGAACAACATGGCGATCCAGGAGCCGAAGCTGAACTCGGGTTTGTCGTCGTCTCGCCCAAGCTTCATAGACCCAAACTTGCTGCACATCAGATAGATCAGTAGCCCCAGCACACCCGTGACGGAAATCAGGTAGAACCATTTGAAATTCTGCAGGATGAAGTCGGATGCACGTTGAAAAACCGCTGCTGCATGTTCGGCAAACAGGGCACAAAACAGCACAAAGGCTACTACGGCCAGTAACGACCAGATCGTCACGGTGGGATTGAGGCCTTTGAGCAGGCCAGATTCGGCACGCATTGGTTATCCCCTATTGTTTTTGTTCAAGGGTTTGATGTCACGGTTTGGGTAGAGCCGCTGCCACAGGCAGGTGCCGGATCCCTGGCGGCGGTCTTCCCGCAGGCCCAAGGCGCGGTACGCTCTCTCGGGCCCTATCAAAATGGGAGAATTACCCGCTCTTCGACAAACCATTTCTAGTCATTAATTGATTACCAAAAGTCATTAATCTGAAAATTCCAGAGCCTGGCAGTTCATCAACGATTATCTACCACTACCGTCATCGACGAATAAATCATTAATGATAAAAACTGATAAATAGCGTTGAAATAAATCGTTTGTCGCGCCCTTCTTCTCTTGCTGAAACTGGCACCAGGCATCAAGGCATTGCCTGCCGTGCATCTAACAAGAGAAAACAAAAAATGACCGTATCGACTGACTCCCGCCTTATTCCCGTCCACGTCTTGGAAACCGTTCTGGCGCCTATCCATGAAGCTCATGGCCTGACCAACGAGTTCTACACCGACCAGCGCTATTTCGAACTCGAGCGCGACGAAGTGCTGGGGCGTAACTGGGCGTGTATAGGTTTTGCCAGCGACTTGCCGACCAACAGCTACGTCAAGCCGGTCGATTTCATGGGCCTGCCGCTGCTGATGATGCGCAACCGTGAAGGCCTGGTGCAGGTGTTTCACAACGTCTGCAGCCACCGCGGCGTGAAACTGGTTCAACAGGCGGGTGAAGTGCAGGGTGTGATCCGCTGCCCCTACCACTCCTGGACCTACGACCTGAACGGAGGTCTCAAAGGCACTCCGCACATTGGCGGGATCAACCAGCACAAAGACGAACGTTTCGCATGCGAGAAACACGGCCTGAAGGCGCTGCGCACCACGATCTGGATGGACATGGTGTTCATCAACCTGTCTGGCGAGGCACCGGCGCTTGAAGAGCAACTGCAGCCGTTGACCGAACGCTGGACTCAGTTCCTGGGCAATGACGGCATGAGTCTGCTGCGTCGTGAAGCGAACGGTGGTGCTATGAGCATCGAGGTCAACTGCAACTGGAAGCTAGCAGTCGAGAACTACTGTGAGGCCTACCACCTGCCGTGGGTGCACCCGAGCCTGAACAGCTACTCGCGCCTGGAAGACCACTACAACATCATGTTCGAGGAATTCGCTGGCCAAGGCAGCCACGCCTACAACCTCTCGGCCGTTGCCGGTACCCATTTGCCGATCTTCCCATCCTGGCCACAGGACCGCCTGCGCACTGCTGAGTACGTGGCGTTCTTCCCCAATGTGCTGCTGGGCATCCAGGCCGACCATGCGTTCGCCATGATGCTCGAGCCTGTAGCGCCGGGTAAAACCATCGAGCACCTGCGCCTGTTCTACGTGGGTGACGAAGCGCTCGACAGCCGTTACGACGCCTCGCGCAAAGCGGTAATGGAATCCTGGCGCGTAGTGTTCGCCGAAGACATCGCCTCGGTCGAAGGCATGCAGAAGGGCCGCTCCTCGCCTGGTTACAGCGGCGGTGCGTTCTCGCCGGAAATGGATCTGCCGACTCACTACTTCCACAAGTGGGCTGCCCGCCAGTTGCTTGACTGTGCTCAACGCGCCTGAGGTGATCATCATGCATCCAATAGCTCCGCACTGGCTGAACTTCATCGACGGCCAGTGGACCGACAGTGAGCAGCACCTGAGCATCCACAACCCTGGCACCACGGACCTTGTGGCGACCATCGCCCAAGCCAGTGTGGCCGACGCCGAATGCGCCCTGCAGGCGGCTCGGCGCTGTGCTGACAGCAACGCTCTGAACCGTGTGCGTCCTGCGCAGCGGGTGACCTGGTTGCTTGAGGTTGCCGCGCAGATTCGTGCGATCACCGACGAAGGGGCGTGGGTGCTTTGCCAGGAAAACGGCAAGAGCCTGCGTGATGCCCGTGACGAATTCATCGAGGCCGCGCGCTACTTCGAATACTACGCCGGCATGGCCGACAAGATTGAAGGGAAGTCGATTCCGCTGGGCGACGGCTACATAGATTTCACCGTCTACGACCCCTTGGGCGTGTCGCTGCAGATCGTGCCGTGGAATTTCCCGGTATCCATCTGCGCCCGCTCCCTGGCCCCTGCCTTGGCGGCCGGCAACGCGGTAGTGATCAAGTCGCCGGAACTGTCGCCACTGGGCCTGTGCGTGCTGATGCAGGCCATCGAGCGTGCCGGCCTGCCACAGGGGGCCGTCAATCTGATCTGCGGCCGTGGTCGTGAAGTGGGTGCCTACCTGGCCGGCCATCGCGATGTCGACCAGATCGTCTTCACAGGTTCCGTCGGCACCGGCCAGAGCATTCTGCGCAGTGCCGCCGAACACGCGATTCCCAGCGTCATGGAGCTGGGCGGGAAGTCGGCGGCCCTAGTGTTCCCGGATGCCGATCGTGAGCAACTGATCAGTAGCGTTAAAAGCGGCATCTTCTTCAATGCCGGCCAGGTTTGCTCTGCCATGTCGCGCTTGCTGGTACATCGCTCTATCTACGACGAGGTTGTAGCTGACGTGGTAGCGATGGCCGAGGGGCTGACCGTGGGCCTGGGCCAGGACAACCCTGACCACACACCCGTGATTTCTGCTGCTCAGCTCGAAGGCATCGAGGCCTTGTGCCGACGTGCCCAGCAGCAAGGCGCGGTGGTCGCAACCGGCGGCGAGGCCATCAGCGGCCTGAGCGGGCATTACATGGCGCCAACCGTATTGCGCGATGTGACTGCGCAGATGGAGATAGCCCAGACTGAAGTCTTCGGCCCTGTGCTGGCAGTAATTCCCTTCGACAGCGAAGAGGAGGCCCTCGCCATTGCCAACGGCACCGTGTTCGGTCTGGTGGCCGGCGTATTCACCCAGGACCTCAATCGCGCCCTGCGCTGTGCCCGGCGACTGTGCACCGGCCAGGTGTTCGTCAACGAATGGTATGCCGGTGGCATCGAAACGCCGTTCGGCGGCGTCGGGCTTTCGGGCTTCGGACGGGAAAAAGGCCAGGAGGCGCTCTACAGCTACGTCAGGACCAAGAACCTGGCCGTGCGTATCAAGGGCGAGTGAGGAGGCAGCATGATGAAAACCTGGCTCTGCATCATCTGTGGTCTGATCTACGACGAAGCCAAAGGTTGGCCCGACGACGGCATTGCCCCCGGTACCCGCTGGGAGGACGTGCCCGAAGACTGGCTATGCCCTGAGTGCAAGGTCGGCAAAGCCGACTTTGAAATGATCGAACTCAGCACCCCGATCGCAGCAGTGGCTACCGCGCCGGTTATCCAGGCGCAACCACTGGTTGCCGCTCGTCCCACCCAACCGGTGGTCATCATCGGTAGCGGCCATGCCGGCTACGGCCTGGCACAGGCCCTGCGCAAGGCCGCCCCGCAGTTGGAGATTCGCGTACTGACCGAGGAATCGGGCCATCTTTATTCCAAGCCCGCGCTATCCATCGCCCTGGCTCAGGGGCGCACCGCCGCAGCCCTGGCCACCGAAACGCCGCTGGCGATCGAACAGAGGCTTGGCATTCGTATCTATACCGGCTGCAAAGTCGAACGCATCGATGCCCAGGCGCAGCGCTTGTACACCAGCCTCGGCGAAATGGACTACGGCCAACTGGTGCTAGCCAGTGGTGCTTCTCCCGTGCGGTTGCCTATCGAGGGCCGCGCCGAGGCACTGCTCAGTGTCAACAACCTGCAGGATTACCAGGCGTTCCGCCAACGCCTTGATGGCGTGCGCAGAGTGGCCATTCTGGGCGACGGTTTGATCGGCTGCGAGTTTGCCAACGACCTTGCGAGCAATGGCTATCAGGTTCGGGTAATCGGCCTGGGTGCCTGGCCCATGGAACGCCTGCTGCCCGAGGCGGCAGGCCAGCACTTGCAGCAAGCGCTATCGGGGTTGGGGGTGCAATGGAGCCTGCGTACCACCTTGCAGTGCATCGAGCCGGACGGCGAAGGCTACCGACTGACCCTTGCCGACGGTCAGGTCGTCGGTGCAGACCTGGTGCTCAGTGCAGTGGGCTTGCGCCCCAACCTTGAGCTGGCGCTGGAAGCCGGCCTGGACTGTGGCCGCGGGATCAAGGTCGACGCACAACTACAGACCTCACAACCGGGCATCTATGCCTTGGGCGATTGCGTCGAGATCAACGGCCAGTTGCTGCCTTACCTCGCGCCGATCAACGAAGGCATTCGTGCCCTCGCCAAGACCTTGCTGGGCCAACCGACCGCCGCCCACTACCCATTGGCGCCCGTGACGGTGAAAACCCCGGTCGCCCCTCTGTGCCTGCTGACACCTCCCGGTGGTTGCGAGGGCCAATGGCGCTGCGATGCGACCAGCGATGGATTGAGCGCTGCGTTTCATGACCACGCAGGTGCCCTGCGCGGGTTCGTGCTGCTCGGCCGTCAGGCACAAATGCAACGAAATACCTGGCTGCAAAACTGCCAGGACACCCAACAAAATGTGGCCTGAGGCTGAACCATGAACAGTATCGTCAATCTGCCTCACGATGACCGCAATTGCGGCTGGTATGCCGCGCTGCCTGAACAGGCGCCGAGCAAGCGCCTAAGTGGCGAACATAACGCCGATTATGTGGTGATCGGTGCTGGCTTTGCTGGGCTTGCCGCCGCACGGCGCCTGGCCGAGCACCTGCCGCAGTCGCGCATTGTTTTGGTAGATGCCCAGCGAATCGCCTACGGCGCCTCCGGGCGCAACTCGGGTTTCGTCATCGACCTGCCGCACAAATTCGCCCTCGAACATCCCGATCCTCAGCATAAACAACGGCTCTTGGGCCTAAACCGCTCAGCCATCGATCAACTGCAAACATTGATCGGCCGTCACGGCATCGAATGCCAGTGGTCCCATGCGGGAAAATACCAGGGCGCGGTGGGAGAACGTGGCCAGGGTTATCTGGATCACTTTGAAAAACTGATGGCCGACCTGGGTGAGCCCTATCGCGTGGTCGGGCGTGACGAACTAGCCGGTGTACTCGGTAGCCGCTACTACAGCCGCGCCATCTACACCCCCGGTTGCTACCTGATGCAGCCTGCTGCCCTGGTACGTGGTCTAGGTAATTCGCTTCCCGGCAACGTCGAAGTGCTTGAAGAGTCGCCAATCCGCACACTCCAGAAAGACCCCTGCGGCACGTGGCTGGTGCGGGGCGACAACGGGCTGATCCGGAGCCCGCAGGTATTGCTGGGCACGAGCATCTTCACCCAGGAGTTCGGCTACTTGCGCAACCGACTCCTGCCGGTGATGACCTTCGCCAGTTGGACGCGACCACTGAGCGACGTCGAGATGGCGACGGTTGGTGCCCAGGCCGACTGGGGCCTCACCCCTGCCGACCACGCCGGTACTACTGTACGAATGACCCAGGACCGGCGCCTGATCATCCGCAATACCTACAAGCATGTCCCTCGCTACGGTCGCAGCGTAACCGATGCTACCCGCAACAAGATTCGCGATGACCATCGCAAGGCCTTCGAGGCGCGCTATCCGCAACTGGCCCAAGTGCCGTTTACCCATACCTGGGGTGGGGTCTATGCGATCTCACGCAACTTTACCAACTATTTCGGCCAACTCGATCAGGGTGTTTACGCCACCGCCTGCGACAACGGCGTGGGCGCGGCCTGGGGCACCATTTCCGGAACGCTCCTGGCAGACATGGCGGTGGGGGCGGACTCCCAGCAATTGAGTGACATCCGCGCAGTGACTGGCCTGCCCTCCCGTAACCCGCCTGAGCCGTTCTTGGGTATGGGGGTGCGGGCCCGGATCCGCTGGGCCGCGTTCAACAGTAGGAGCGAAGTATGACCCGCACACTCAGCGGAAAAGGCCCGGTGCGTCTGGTCGACCACCGGAACCTGGACTTTGTCCACCGGGGCGGGCCGCCTGGCGGCGCCTCGGTAGCGCGTGCTGTCAGTAATGAGGTGTCGCCCAACCTGGGTATCGGCTTTGCCCGCTGGGAAGGTGCTGAAGTAGCCTGGACGGTGCTCTATGACGAAGTGATTTTTGTCATTGAGGGCTGTTTTGAACTCCAGGCCAACGGCGAGGTGTACCGCGTGTCGCCAGGTCAGGTGCTGTGGATTCCCGAAGGCACGGAGCTGGTGTACGCAGGCCACGCGCTGTTCGGTTATGTGGTGTACCCGGGTGATTGGAAACAGCGCCACGGCCTTGCCTGACTACCGACCACCCTGGTCTGGGGAATCCAATTGTTCGCATTATCCAAACGGTTCGGCACGATTTATGTCGCTGCCTTGTTGATGCAGCTGGGTTCCAGCCTGCTGATGACCTACCTGGCCCTGCGCCTGAATGCTTCCGGTGTGGCGCAGGTATGGGGTGGTGCGCTTATGGCCGCCAACGCGCTGGGCATGGTGTTGGGAGCCCGCTCCGGTTATTGGCTGATTGGCCTGGTCGGCCATGCTCGGGCCTTTGTGGTGAGCGCCGGGGTGATTGTCACTGCGGTGCTCTCGCACCAGCTCAGTGATGGCTTATTGCTGTGGCTTGCCCTGCGATTTGTCGTTGGTGCGGCAATGATGGGCCAATTGATGGTCATCGAGAGCTGGCTCAACGACTGCGCACCGGTCAGCCGGCGAGGCGGCGCCATGTCGCTGTACATGGTGGCCAGCTATGTCGGCATGATGCTAGGGCAATTGATGCTCAGTCTGGGAGATGGGCTGCACACCTTGGCGTTGACGGGCGTGGCCATGGCTTTTGCCATTGGTTTGATCCCCGTGGCTCTGCACAACGGTACCCAGCCGCGCAACATCAACCAGGCCCGGATCAAACCCTTCCTGTACCTGCGTAGACTTCCTCAATCGTTGTTCACGATTCTTGCCTCGGGATTGCTGAACGGTTGCCTGTATGGGCTGACGCCGATCTTTGCTGCGCAACTGGGCTTTAGTCCGGCGCAGGTCGGGCAGTTCATGGCTGTCAGCATTGCCGCCGGGCTTCTAGCACAACTACCGCTGGGTAAACTGTCGGATCATATTTCCCGCATCACCTTGATCCGCGCTACCGCTGCATTGCTGTGCATAGCCTATTTGCCGCTGGCCTTCGGGCTGGCATCAGGGCAGCTGTGGATCATGTTGGCCGGGGCTGCCATCGGCTTCTTGCAGTTCTGTTTGTATCCGCTGGGCGTTGCCCATGCCAATGACAACCTAGAGCCGGAACTGCGTGTATCGCTGGCCGGAGTGCTGCTGATGACCTTTGGTATCGGCGCGACCATCGGCCCGCTGGTTGCAGGGGCGATGATGGAGCATGCCGGTCCACAAGCACTGTATCTGTTCGGCATTGGTGTAACGGCTATGGTTGTTTGCTTTATAAGGAATAAACCCGGCGTTGATGTGTCATTGGCAAGGTTGTCATGAAACGTCGGAGCCCAGGGATATGTCCGCCTCACTCCGTTTGATGTCCGAACCAGTTAATTGAGCCCTGTTTTCGCTCTCTATGGTTAAGCGGTGAAGTGCCCCTCTACCCATAACAAGAGCAAAAGCAGGGACCATAATGACTATGATGACGTCTGGGAAAGCCAGCGATCAGTTGGCTCAGGGATTCAAGCCTCGACATGTGACCATGTTGTCGATTGCCGGTGTGATCGGCGCGGATTTGTTCGTAGGGTCCGAACAAGCGATCGCTGCGGCAGGTCCGGCAGCAATCATTGCCTATGCGCTTGCTGGCGCTCTGGTGGTGCTGGTAATGCGAATGCTTGGCGAGATGGCAGTGTCACCGCCGAAAACCATTCGATCATCGACGGCCTGGGCGAAGCGGTGGCGGGCCTGCTGCTGCGCAACGGGGTAACGCCGACATTCCGCCAGATCGCCTTGCCCGATGCCGGCGCTCTGCCGACGCTGCATGACCGCTACGGCATCTCCACCGGCGCAGTGAGTGCACAGATCAAGGCTTGGCTGTGACTTGATACCTGAAGATAGAGCCGGCCGGAATTAAAGGCGGCTCTATCCCTGTATGCCCGCCAAGCGAATGCCGAAGGTAAGGACATGGCCTGACGCAGCGAATGGGGCTCGTCAGATTTGCATGGCCATGCCATCCACATTCATCGCCGCCTGGCGCAGGGCCTCGGAGCGCGTCGGGTGAGGGTGGCAGGTGAGGGCGATATCTTCTGCCGAGGCCGAGAACTCCATAGCCACGCAGAACTCACCAATCATCTCGCTGACGCTTGGGCCCACCAGGTGCACACCCAGTACTTCATCGGTTTCGGCATCGGCGATGACCTTGGCGAAGCCTTCGGTCTCGTGGTTGATCTTGGCACGGCTGTTGGCGGTGAAGGGGAACTTGCCAACCTTGTAGGCACGCCCTTCGGCCTTGAGCTGCTCTTCAGTCTTGCCCACAGTGGCCATCTCCGGGCGGGTATAGATCACCCCAGGGATGAGGTTGTAGTTGACCTCGTGGGGCTTGCCGGCGATGCGTTCGATACAGGCCACCGCTTCGTCTTCGGCCTTGTGCGCCAGCATCGGGCCCGAAGTGACGTCGCCAATCACCCAGACACCCGGCACTGAGGTACGGTGGTGCTCGTTGCCGAGCATGCCGCGCTTGTCGGCTTCCAGGCCCACGCTTTCCAGGTTCAGCCCTTTGGTATAAGGGCGGCGGCCGATAGCCACCAGCACGTAATCGGCTTGCAGCGATTCTGCGGTACCACCGGCGGCAGGCTCCAGCGTCAGGCTGACGCCATCGGCACCTGCGGTAGCCTGAGTCACTTTACTGCCCAGCTTGAACACCATGCCTTGCTTGGCGAGCGCCTTCTGCAGGGCCTTGGCCGTTTCCGTGTCGGTGCCGGGGCAGATGCGGTCCAGGTATTCGATGACAGTGACCTGGCTACCCAGGCGGCGCCAGACCGAACCCAGCTCAAGACCGATCACGCCAGCACCGATGACGACCAGGTGCTTGGGCACTTGCGGCAGCGACAGCGCGCCGGTCGAGTCGATAATGCGCTGGTTGTCGACGGTCACACCTGGCAGAGGGGTGGGCTCAGAGCCGGTGGCAATGACGATGTCCTTGGCCTGCAACGCGGTTTCGCTACCGTCTTCGGCCTTGACCACGACCTTGCCGATGCCATCCAGGCGGCCCCAGCCTTTGATCCACTCGACCTTGTTCTTGCGGAACAGGTATTCGATGCCCTTGGTCAGGCCTGTCACGCTCTCATCCTTCTGTTTCATCATCTGGGCGAGGTTGAGGGTGGGCTTTACTTCGATACCGAGGTGGGCGAACTCGTCACCGCTGGCAGCTTCGTAAAGCTCCGAAGCATGCAGCAGTGCCTTGGATGGCATGCAGCCGACGTTCAGGCAGGTACCGCCCAAGGTCGAGCGGCCTTCCACGCAGGCAACGCTCAGGCCCAACTGGCCAGCGCGGATGGCTGCGTTATAGCCACCAGGGCCACCGCCGATGATCACCACGTCATAGGATTTCATGGGTTCAACTCCAGGATGTAGAAGCGCGAGAGGGCACAAGGTTAAGCTGAGACGCAGAGATTGTATACAATCTGCTGTGTGGATAAGATCAGTTGGTTCTAGACCATGGTCTTGTTTAGAGGAAACATCCCACAGATGAACTACTCTGATCCGGCGACGTTCGAAATATTAGGCGTCGTGGCTAATTACGGACAGGAGGGGTGTTTCATGCTTGCTCAACTTCCACCTGCATTGCAGAGTTTGCATCTGCCGCTGAGGCTGAAGCTGTGGGACGGTAACCAGTTTGATCTTGGGCCTAGTCCTCAGGTCACCATTCTGGTGAAGGAGCCGCAACTGATCAGCCAGTTGACCCACCCAAGCATGGACCAGCTAGGCACCGCATTCGTCGAAGGCAAGCTGGAGCTGGAAGGCGATATCGGTGAGGCCATCCGCGTGTGCGACGAGCTGAGCGAAGCGCTGCTGGCGGATGAGGATGAATCGCCGCCGCCGCGTGTGTCTCATGACAAGAGCACCGACGCCAAGGCAATCTCCTACCACTATGACGTGTCCAACGCGTTCTACCAGCTCTGGCTGGACCAGGACATGGTCTATTCCTGCGCCTACTTCCGTGAGCCGGACAATACGCTCGACCAGGCGCAGCAGGACAAGTTCGACCACCTGTGCCGCAAGCTGCGCCTGGATGCTGGTGACTACCTGCTCGATGTTGGCTGTGGCTGGGGCGGGCTGGCGCGGTTCGCTGCCCGTGAATATGGCGCCAAGGTGTTCGGTATTACCCTGAGCAAGGAGCAATTGAAGCTCGGCCGCAAGCGTGTGCAAGCCGAAGGGCTTGCCGACAAGGTCGACCTGCAGATTCTCGATTATCGCGATCTGCCTCAGGATGGTCGCTTCGACAAGGTTGTCAGCGTGGGTATGTTCGAGCATGTCGGGCATGCCAACCTGGCGCTGTACTGCCAGAAGCTTTTTGGGGCGGTGAGGGAAGGGGGGCTGGTGATGAACCACGGCATCACTGCCAAGCACGTCGATGGCCGACCGGTCGGGCGCGGGGCGGGTGAGTTCATCGATCGCTATGTATTCCCCCACGGCGAGCTGCCGCACCTGTCGATGATCAGCGCCAGTATCTGTGAAGCCGGGCTGGAGGTAGTGGACGTGGAGAGCCTGCGCCTGCACTACGCTAAAACCTTGCACCACTGGAGCGAGAACCTGGAGAACCAGTTGCACAAGGCGGCAGCGCTGGTGCCTGAGAAGACCCTGCGGATCTGGCGTTTGTACTTGGCCGGGTGTGCCTACGCCTTTCAGAAGGGGTGGATCAACCTGCACCAGATATTGGCAGTGAAGCCATACGCCGACGGGCATCATGACCTGCCCTGGACGCGGGAAGACTTGTACCGCTGAAATCGTAAGTGTCGCAGCCCTGATAGGGTTGTGCAGGAGCGGCCTTTAGCGCGAAAAGGCCGCTTTCAACGGGCGTGTTCACCCTAAAGAATCGGCGATATCAGCCTCGCAATCCGCATCCCCAATTGCTGTAGTCGATGGGTATCTTGGGTGTCTTCTGCAGTAATTTCCCGCGCTTGTTCGAAGTCTTCCTGGAGCATGTGCTCGACCTGGTCGGCGAAGCCGCGATCGACTGTCAGCAGGGTAATCTCGAAGTTCAGGCGGAACGATCGGTTGTCCAGGTTGGCACTCCCAATCGCACTGATGTCATCATCCACCAGCACCACTTTCTGATGCAGAAACCCGGGTTGGTAACGGAACATACGTACGCCCGCGCGCACCGCTTCGAAGGCAAACAGGCTGGAGGCGGCGTAGACGATGCGGTGGTCAGGCCGTGACGGGATCAGCACCCGCACATCGACTCCCCGTAGCACCGCCAGCCGCAAGGCGGCGAACACGGCCTCGTCAGGGATGAAGTACGGGCTGGTGATCCACACCCTGCGGGTGGCCGAATGAATCGCTTCAAGGAAGAACAGCGAGCAGGTTTCTTGTGGGTCTGCCGGGCCGCTGGCCAGGGCCTGACACAGCACGCCGTTATCCGGGTACGTATCGGGCAGGATCAGTGGCGGTAGCTGGCGCGTGGCCCAGTACCAGTCCTCGGCGAACGACTCTTGCAAGCAGGCCAGCACCGGTCCGCTGATCTGTACGTGGGTGTCACGCCAGGGGGAAAGCTGTGGATGTTCACCCAGGTACTCGTCTCCCACATTGTGGCCGCCGATGAAGCCGAGCAAGCCATCCACCACCACAATCTTGCGATGGTTGCGGAAGTTCACCTGGAAGCGATTGAACCAGCCGCGACGGGTGGCGAATGCATGGATCTGCACGCCGCCGTCACGCAGCATCTGGCTGTAGCTGGCCGGCAAGGCGTGGCTGCCGACACGGTCGTACAGCACGAACACCTGCACGCCTTCGGCGGCTTTGCGTAGCAAGAGTTGCTGCAGTGCCTTGCCGAGGGTGTCGTCATGAATGATGAAGAACTGCACCAGTACCACATCGCGTGCTTTTTCGATGGCTGCGAAGATGGCATCGAAGGTGGCCTTGCCATTGATCAGCAGTTTCACCTGGTTATTTGCCAGGCATGGCATGCGACCCAGCTTGGGCATGGCGCGCAAGGCTGTGTAGCTTTCCGACTCGCGGGCGGTAAGGGCTTCTTCAACCCAGGGCCGCCAGTTGAGGTTGGCCATGGCCACGTGCATTTCCTGGTTTGCCTGGCGCCGAGCCTTGATGTAGGCATAGAACGAGCGGGCGCCGAAGATCAGGTAGGGGATCAAGGTGAGGTAGGGGATGAAGAGCAAGGGCATCGCCCACGCAATGGCACCCTGAGCTGTCCGCACGGTGAACAGCGCATGCAGTGCGGCGACTATACCCAGCAGATGGATCAGGCCGAGTAGGTAACCAAAGAAGTAGGGGCTGTGGTAATCCATATGCATCCTGCTTGCCGAGTACACTTGAGGTAACAGAACACGTTCCCGGTCCGCCTGCAACCCGCAGGCGGATTTGGCGTCTAAGGCTCAGTCCGGCCCGTTTGACCGGTTTTTTTCCAGGAGCGTTCGTCCATGAAGATTCGTCTGCCACTGTTGGCGTTGGCCCTAGGCATGAGCAGTCCGCTGGTGCAAGCCCAGATGCTGCAACCGGGGTTGTGGGAGCTGACCACCAGCAACATGCAGGTCGATGGCAAGCCGCTGCCCGACATGGAATTCATGCTTGGCCAGTTGAAGAACCTGCCGCCAGAGCAGCGCGCAATGATGGAGGGGGTGTTGGCCAAACAAGGGGTAAGTGTAGGTGGCAAGGGAGTGCGTTCGTGCCTGACACCGGAACAGGTGGCAACGAATGACATTCCGCTGCAGGACCCGAAATCGGGCTGCACTCAGAAGATTACCGACCGTACCGGTAACGTGTGGAAATTCCAGTTCAGCTGCCCGAAGGCACAGGGTAGTGGCCAGGCTACATTTCTCAGTGATCGGGAATTCACCACCCAGGTCAGTGGCACGTTCAACGCTTCGGGTGTGCAGCAGCAAGGCAGCATGAACACGCGTGCGGTGTGGCTAGGCAATGACTGCGGTACGGTCAAACCGCGCAGCTGAAATCCCATTGCCACTGGCGGGTGGCAACCGCGTCGTGGGCATGCAGCCTCAGTTGCCGTTCGAGCAGCCGAGCATGGCCAGTTCCAGAAGTCGGTAGGGAAACGAATAGTTCCACGTGGAACATTTCATTTTCAATCCTAGCCTCGACGCGGTTACCGCATAGCCTTTCGGCCTGAGAAAGGCTGATCAAGGCAGGCGTTTTCAGCAAGCGCTCGAAGCTGATGTGCGAATAGGCGGCAGTAGAGGCAAAGCCTTCAAAACAAAAGAACGCATCAACGGCAGCCCTCGATCAAGCTGCAATGCAGCTTGAAGCGCTCCCCGCTGGAACTCGATACGCGGTTCAAGGTGGTCCAGCCTACTCGGCGGCTGTAACCCACCCAGGCCTCACCATTGCTGGCCAGGCCGGTAAAAAAAGTCAACGTGCCATAGCGGCTGTTGGTTTGTGCCCATAGTCGGCGGCTGCTGAAGTCATAGCCGCGGAGGTAGAACGTGCTGCCTTCGGTGCGCACGCTGTAGTAGTTGCCTTTGCCGTCCTGGCAAGCGAGCAGCGTCGCACTTCGCGTACAAAGGGCCAATGCACCATTTTGCGGCATGGCCAACAGCGAGGCAGGCATGGTGAGCACCAGCAACGCCATGACGCGTGGCAGATTCATTTTTCATCCTCTGTGAGCACTCGTCCGTCGAGAACCACTTGGCGAAAGTGTATTGTTATTTTATAACATTATGCAATGCATCGTTTCGAATGCGTCTGCCTGAAGGGGTTCGCCATGTCCAATCGTCTTCCCGTCACCGTGCTGTCCGGCTTTTTGGGCGCCGGCAAGAGCACGCTGCTCAACCATGTGCTGCGCAACCGCGACAACCTGCGGGTGGCGGTAATCGTCAACGATATGAGTGAAATCAACATCGATGCCAGTGAGGTGCAGCGCAATGTCAGCCTCAACCGCGCTGAAGAGAAACTGGTCGAGATGAGCAACGGCTGCATTTGCTGCACGTTGCGCGAAGACCTGCTTGAGGAGGTTGCGCGGCTGGCCGAAGAGGGGCGTTTCGATTATTTGCTGATCGAGTCCACCGGTATCTCTGAGCCACTGCCAGTGGCTGAGACCTTCACTTTCCGCGACGAGCAGGGTCGCAGTCTGTCCGATATGGCGCGACTGGACACCATGGTCACCGTGGTCGATGGCTTGAACTTCCTGCGCGACTATCAAGCAGCAGACAGCCTGGCCAGTCGTGGTGAAACGTTGGGCGAAGAAGACGAGCGGTCGATCAGTGATTTGCTGATCGAGCAGGTCGAGTTCGCAGATGTGCTGCTGCTGAGCAAGATCGACCTGATCAGCCAACATGAGCGCGAAGAACTCATCGCTATTTTGCGCAGCCTCAATGCCCGAGCGCAGATCGTACCCATGGTCATGGGCCAAGTGCCGTTGGCACGTATCCTCAACACCGGGCTGTTCGACTTCGATCAGGCGGCCCAAGCACCAGGCTGGTTGCAGGAGCTGCGCGGTGAACATGTACCAGAAACCGAAGAGTACGGTATCGCGGCCATGACCTGGCAGGCCCGACGCCCGCTTCATCCACAGCGCTTTTACGACTTTATCCACAAGGACTGGGAAAACGGAAGGCTGCTGCGTTCCAAAGGGTTTTTCTGGTTGGCCAGCAAATATCAGGAAGCTGGCAGCTGGTCGCAAGCGGGCGGCATGATGCGCCATGGTCTGGCTGGCCGCTGGTGGCGCTTCGTGCCACGCGAGCAGTGGCCACAGGATGTGGATAACACGAGCGAGATCTTGAAACACTGGACCGCTGAGACCGGTGACTGCCGCCAGGAGTTGGTGTTTATCGGGCAGAATATCGACTTCGAAAAATTATCCACAGCCCTCGATGCATGCCTGTTGACGGATCAAGAAATGGATTTGGGCCACATGGGTTGGTTGCGCCTACCTGACCCATTTGGCCCATGGCATGAGGAGGCGGCAGCATGAACCTGGCTCACCGACCTGTGGATATCTTTCAGGTGTTTGGCGAGACGCCCCAAGTGCTGGCCGAAGTGCTGCAGGATGGCGTGAACCTGGCCGTCTGGCGGCGGCGCTTGCCGGCACAACTGGAGGACTTTGCCGCACTGGTGATCAGCCTTGGTCAGCCTTTGGCTGATCAGCGGGTAATTGATGTGGACGAGGAACAGAAGCCGGTATTGCCAGATCTGCTGCGTGAAGCGGCGGATTTGCATGGATATGAAGCTTTCGTTGCTGATGTGACCTGGTTGGTGGCGGCTTATACCTGTCTGGTTGGCGCACGACGGGTCGGTTTGCGCTTGCGCGTTCTGGACGGTCCGATGTGCCCGCGCTTCCATGTGGATAACGTACCGTTGCGCCTGCTCACCACCTACGTCGGCCCAGGTAGCGAATGGTTGCAAGAGCGGGATAGCGGTCGTGGTGAGTTACACACAGCTGAACCATCTGTGGATAACATCCAGCACCTGCAAGCCGGTGAGGTGGCGATACTCAAAGGTGAAAAATGGCAGGGTAATGAAGGGGCAGGCCTGGTTCATCGGTCGCCTTCGGCACAGCGGGGGCGTTTGCTGCTCAGCCTTGACTGGCTGGCCTGACAGCGCATAGTGAGGCATCACCGCCGCCTGAAGCCACGCCATGTTGCAGAACATTCCCACCCATGTAATTGCTGGCCCGCTGGGTACTGGCAAGACCACTTTGATCCGTCACTTGCTGGCCCAGCGCCCCGCAAACGAGCGCTGGGCGGTATTGATCAACGAGTTCGGCCTGGTCGGCCTGGATGCAGCCTTACTCAGCCGTGACGAAGACGGCATCGCCATCGGCGAGGTCGCAGGCGGCTGCCTTTGCTGCGTCAACGGCATGCCGTTCCAGGTGGGCCTGGGCCGATTGCTACGCAAATCGCGGCCTGACCGGCTGTTTATCGAACCTTCCGGCCTGGGCCATCCGTTGCAGCTGCTGGCTCAGTTGCAGCAAGCGCCTTGGGTTGGAGTGCTGACAATTCAGCCACTCTTGATGGTTGTGGATGCCCAGGCCATGGCCCGAAACGAGCCGCTTCCAGAGGCTCAACAGCAGGCTTTCAACGCCTCTGAAGGCGTGGTTTTCAATAAGTCAGAGGCTGTGGATGAAATACATAAGTTGTTGATAAGTAATAAATTTAAAGAAAAGAAGATCATGTGGACCGTGCAGGGGCAGTTGCCTTTGTCCGGCCTCCCGACGGTATCTCCACAGATTGTTGACAGCCCATTCTTGAAAAACAGGATTGTCGACAATCCTGGAATCGCTCCAGCAGCACTGTGGGCTGACCCCAGTCAACCGATTTGCCTTGCCCAGCAGGGGGAGGGTGGTTGGAGTATTGGCTGGCGGTGGCACCCTGGCCAACAGTTTTATCCACAGCGGCTAAAGGCTTTCTTGTGTGCTTGGCCATGGCGACGGGCCAAGGGAGTTATCCACAGCATGGAGGGCTGGTGGTCATTCAATGGGCTGAATGGGGATATGCCCGCTTGGCAGCCCAGCGACTGGCGGAAGGACACGCGTATCGAGCTGATTTTCGATCAGCCGCAACCGCAACCCGCATTGCAAGCCGGGTTGGATGAATGTCGCGTCAGTTGATCAGTTGCGCCAGCGGTTATGCTCCTGGCGCCATTGCTGCATCTCTATGACGTTGTCGGCGCGCGGTGGGGTCTTGATTTCGAACGGGTAGGGCGCCAGCTCGATCTGCACACTGTGGGCGCCGAACTGGGTCGCGGTGCCGGGATGACGTTGCTCACCCGTGACGGTGAATTCGAAGGCATAGACGCGTGCCAGGCGCTTGCGGCCATTGGCATCCCGGACAAAGGCGATGCGCTTGAGCGCTACGGCATCGTCAAGCAACTCCAGGTCGAGTTTGGCGCAATGCTGTTTGACCCGTTCCAGGGCCTTTTCACGCAACCCATGGTTATGCCACAACCAGGCGCCTGCCGTGGCTACCAGCATCAGGACGAAGAGGTTCTCCAGGGTCAACATTTGCATATGCTCCAAACAGGTAGATCCAGCTTAACTGCGTTCCTGGCCTGTCGTACAGGTAGCAATCGAGTTCATACTGCGCTGCGCACAATCCTAGAAACAGCTTTGGAAACCTCCCGCATGAAACGTACCCCGCACCTGCTCGCCATTCAGTCCCACGTGGTGTTCGGCCACGCCGGCAACAGCGCCGCGGTATTCCCCATGCAGCGTATCGGGGTCAATGCCTGGCCACTCAATACCGTGCAGTTCTCCAATCACACACAGTATGGCCAGTGGGCGGGCGAAGTGCTTGCCCCAGCGCAAATTCCTGCGTTGGTGGAAGGCATTTCCAACATCGGCGAGCTGGGCCACTGCGATGCGGTGCTTTCCGGCTACCTGGGCAGTGCCGAACAAGGGCGAGCGATCCTGGCCGGTGTCGAGCGGATCAAGGCGGTAAACCCAAAAGCGTTATACCTGTGCGACCCGGTCATGGGGCACCCGGAAAAGGGCTGCATCGTGCCGCCCGAAGTCAGTGAGTTCCTGCTTGACGAGGCGGCAGCCACGGCGGACATCCTGTGCCCCAACCAGCTGGAGCTGGACAGCTTCTGTGGGCGCCGCGCCCAGTCGCTGGAGGACTGCGTGAACATGGCGCGCAGCCTGCTGCAGCGTGGACCACAGGTTGTACTGGTCAAGCACCTGGCGTACCCCGGGCGGGCCGAAGAGCATTTCGAAATGCTGCTGGTGACCGCCGAGCACAGCTGGCACTTGCGCCGCCCACTGCTGGCGTTTCCGCGTCAGCCGGTGGGGGTGGGTGACCTGACCTCAGGCCTGTTCCTGGCGCGTGTGCTGCTTGGCGACAGCTGGGTGCAGGCATTCGAATTCACGGCTGCGGCAGTGCATGAAGTGCTGCTGGAAACCCAGGCCTGCGCCAGCTACGAATTGCAGCTGGTACGGGCCCAGGACCGCATTGCGCACCCACGGGTGCGCTTCGAAGCGCAGTTACTGGCGCTTTAAATGGCGTCGGTTTTCAAGTCCTGATAGCGCTTTTCCAGTTCCTGGCGGATCTGCCGGCGCTGCTGGCCTTGCAGGAAGCGGCGCTTTTCTTCGCTGCTGTGCGGCTGGCGTGGCGGCACCGGCACCGGGCGGCGGTTGTCGTCGACCGCGACCATGGTGAAGAAGCAACTGTTGGAATGGCGCACCGAGCGCTCGCGAATGTTCTCGGTCACCACTTTGATGCCAACTTCCATCGAAGTGTTGCCGGTGTAGTTGACCGACGCCAGGAAGGTTACCAGTTCACCCACGTGCACGGGTTCACGGAAGATTACCTGGTCGACCGACAGGGTTACCACATAACTGCCGGCATAACGGCTGGCGCATGCATAAGCCACTTCGTCGAGGTACTTGAGCAGGGTGCCGCCATGTACGTTGCCAGAAAAGTTGGCCATGTCCGGGGTCATCAGGACGGTCATGCTCAGCTGGGCGTTTCCAGGTTCCATAGTGTGCTCACGGTGAGGTTGCGCTGAATCGGGCGAATGGAGGGCGTTATCTGCTGACACTGCTGTTCCCCTCTTTTGAATGTGCCTTGCTGATACGGGACGTTGGCTGGCGCATCATCGTCACGCTGATCATGCCATCAGCGGCGCTTTTCCAGCCGATCTGTTTCTGCATATTGCACTGGCTTTTTGCGGCGGGGTGCGATGTTAACCTGAGTAAGCCCATGCAACGTGGGTGTTCCCGGATTCAATACAGTATGTACTTGCTGCTCGCTCAGGTTTGCCTCGGCAGAGGAGCGGTCTGCCCAGGCCTTCACAAGACGAGAAAAGGAGTATCACGCCATGCATGCCATCAGCTTCATCCAGGACCTGGCAGTCATCATGCTGGTCGCTGGCGTGGTCACCATTCTTTTTCACCGTTTCAAGCAGCCGGTGGTGCTGGGCTACATTGTCGCCGGCTTCATCATTGGCCCGCACACTCCGCCGTTCGGCCTGATTCATGACGAAGACACCATCAAGACCCTCGCCGAACTGGGGGTGATCTTCCTGATGTTCTGCCTGGGGCTCGAGTTCAGCTTGCGCAAGCTGTTCAAGGTCGGTGCCACGGCGTTTATCGCAGCGTTCCTGGAAATCGTCCTGATGATCTGGATCGGTTTCGAGATTGGCCGCTGGTTTGGCTGGAGCACCATGGATTCACTGTTCCTGGGCGCCATCCTGGCCATTTCCTCCACCACCATCATCGTCAAGGCGCTCAACGACTTGAAGATGAAGAACGAGCGCTTTGCCCAGCTGATCTTCGGCGTGCTGATCGTCGAGGACATTCTGGGTATCGGTATCATTGCCCTGCTGTCGGGCATCGCGGTCAGCGGCACGGTCAGCTCGGGCGAAGTGTTCTCCACTGTCGGCAAGCTGTCGCTGTTCATGATCGTCGCCTTGGTCATCGGTATTTTGCTGGTACCGCGGTTACTGGCCTATGTCGCCAAGTTCGAAAGCAACGAAATGTTGCTGATCACTGTTCTGGGCCTGTGTTTCGGCTTCTGCCTGCTGGTTGTGAAGCTGGAGTACAGCATGGTGCTAGGCGCTTTCCTGATTGGCGCAATCATGGCCGAATCACGCCAGTTGCTGAAGATCGAACGCCTGATCGAGCCTGTACGCGACCTGTTCAGTGCCATCTTCTTCGTCGCCATCGGCCTGATGATCGACCCTCAGGTACTGATCGACTATGCCTGGCCTATCGTTGTCATCACTCTGGCGGTGGTGCTGGGCAAAATGCTGTCTTGCGGCATGGGGGCGTTCATTGCCGGCAATGACGGGCGTACGTCTTTGCGTGTGGGCATGGGGCTTTCGCAGATCGGCGAGTTCTCCTTCATCATTGCCGCGCTGGGCATGACCCTGCAGGTGACCAGCGACTTCCTTTACCCGGTGGCGGTGGCGGTATCGGCAATCACCACGTTGCTGACACCCTATCTGATCCGCGCGGCTGACCCGTTGTCGCAGAAACTGGGCAATGTGGTGCCCGCCCGCCTCGCACGCGTGTTGTCGTTGTATGGCGAGTGGTTACGCAACATCCAGCCGCAGGGCGAGAGTGCCATGCTGGCGGCGATGATCCGGCGTATCCTGTTGCAGGTCGGGGTGAACCTGGCGCTGGTGATCGCCATCTTCTTCAGTGGCGGCTACTTTGCAGGGCGTATCGGCAATTGGCTCAGTGAGTGGGTCAGCGATGTCAGCCAGCAGAAGGCCGTCATATGGGGGGCTGCTTTGTTGCTATCACTGCCATTCCTGATCGCTGCGTACCGCAAGCTAAAGGCACTCTCGATGCTGCTGGCAGAGATGGGCGTGAAGCCGGAAATGGCCGGGCGACATACCCAGCGCGTGCGCCGTGTGATCGCCGAAGTGATCCCGCTGTTGTCGTTGCTGGTGATTTTCCTGCTGCTGTCGGCATTGTCCGCCAGCATTCTGCCCACCAGCGAATTGCTGCTGGTGATTGCCGTGGTAGCTGCGGTGGTGGTGGCGTTGTTGTGGCGCTGGTTTATCCGCGTGCACACGCGCATGCAGATCGCGTTGCTGGAGACGCTGGAGAACAGTCGCGAGAACTCGCACTGAGGGGGTTACGCCTTGGGCAAGGTATCTCGCCCGCCCGAGGAGATGGGGCTATGGCGATGTCGCCAGGCGCAAAAAGCCTGGCGATTTTAACGACCTTGAGGCGCTGAGACGTCATTGTTACTGACTCAGATCGCGAGCTTCTCTATAGGTGCTAGCGATCAGCTCTCCAGCCAAACATCTCGCGCCCAGTGCCACACCGATTCCCAACTGTCTTCGCCGACAATTTCCTCTTCGGCATCCCACAGCACCACGGTGCCGTCCTCTTCGACGCAATAGTAATTGTCGCCGTCCTGGCACAGCGGAATCAAGTCACGCGGTACGCCGGCATCCCAGGCGTTGGAGGCCACATCTGGCAGGTAGGTGTGCGACTGCGGATCAGTGACGGTAACAGGCTCAAGGGAGCCGTAAACCACATCACTTACGGTCAGCAGAAACTCTTTGAACACGAATGGAATATTGATGAACAGCTGTTCTTCGATCTCTACCAGCTGGTCTTCATCGGGAAGCTCCAGGGGCACTGGTACTGGCTCATTCGCTTCACGGAGTTGTTCGATCACTTCTTCCACGGTTCACTTCCTCTGACCTAGATGACAACGCTGCGCCTTATACCCTAGTAGCCCACTTTGGCAAAAGCAAAAACCCCGGGCAAGCCCGGGGTTCTCTGTTTAGCACGCAGCGATTAGCCGTTTTGACGGATACCGGCTACCAGCCAAGGCTGGTTCTCGCCTTGGGCGCGAACCATGTGCCAGCTTTCGCTGAACACTTCGCCCTGGTCGAAGCGCGAATTCTTCGACACGCCACGGAAGGTCAGGGTCGCGTCGGTGCGGTCGGCGCGGTCATCGACACCGTCCAGTTGCACTTCCAGGTTATCGATGTAGGTGGACTGGAAGCCATCACCCAGTTCAGCACGCTCACGCTTGAGGAACTCAAGCATTTGCGGGGTAACGAACTCGCTGATCTTGTCCATTTCATTGGCATCCCAGTGCTGCTGCAGCGACTGGAAGTGGTTACGGGCTGCCGCCAGGAAGCTCTGCTCGTTGAACCAGGCCGGGGCGTTGATCACCGGTGCGGCTGCGGCAGCAGGTGCGGCCGAACCACCGAAAATCGAAGGCTGGGCAGGCTGCGCGTGAGCCTCACGCTGCATCGGCGCATGGCCTGGCATGGCCATTTGTGGCTGCTGCTGGCGGCGGCGCGCGGCGATGAAGCGGAACACGAGGAAGGCGATGAGCGCCACGATCAGGAAGTCCATGATCTGGAAGCCTTCGAAACCGTCGCCCATGAACATGGAAGCCAGCAGGCCACCGGCGGCGAGGCCGGCCAGTGGGCCCAACCAGCGCGAAGCACCGCTGGCGGCAGCCGGTGCACGGCCAGGTGCGGTCGGCGCGGCAGCAGGCGTGGTTGGCGTAGCCTGGCGGGTCTGGTGGATAGGCGCGGAGCCCGAGCTCTTGCCGCCGCCGAAACGCTTGGCGCTGGCGTCCAGGCTCAGCGTCAGGCCGACGCAGAGCGCCAGTGCGATGCTAAGAAAACGTTGCATAAGTGGGATATCCCCTGTTGTGGATTGCACGCGCGTCATGGTGCACAGGTTCCCGGGCACATGACCAGCGACATAGTGTTTCGAGCTTTTGCCTGATGTTACAAAGTTGGCAGGCCCAACCCTTGTGGGCTTTAGACAGCCTCGAGCTTGGCATACCCCAGCATCAGCCATTTGCTACCTTCGGCAAAATTCACCTGCACCCGCGCCTGAGCGCCAGAACCCTCGAAGTTGAGGATTACGCCTTCGCCGAATACCGCATGCTGCACACGCTGGCCAAGGTTGAACGCGGTCTGCGGAATGCTGGCATTGGCGAACAGGTTGCTGTTGGTGGCCGTCTTGGCCCCGCCGAACGGGCGGCTGACACTGTTGGACAGGCGTACTTCCTGAACCAGGCCGGCCGGAATTTCACGCACGAAACGCGACACCTTGTTATACGTCTCGCTGCCATAAAGGCGGCGTGTTTCGGCGTAGGTCATGACCAGCTGGCGCATGGCGCGGGTGATGCCTACATAGGCCAGGCGTCGTTCCTCTTCCAGGCGGCCGGGTTCTTCCAGGCTCATCTTGTGCGGGAACAAGCCTTCTTCCATGCCCACCAGGAACACATAGGGGAACTCCAGGCCTTTGGCGCTGTGCAGGGTCATCAGCTGGATGCTGTCTTCATGCTCGTCAGCCTGAGTATCGCCAGCTTCGAGTGAGGCGTGGCCAAGGAAGGCCGAGAGCGGAGACAGGTCGGCGTCTTCGTCGGTGGACTCGAAGTTGCGTGCCGCACTGACCAGTTCCTCAAGGTTTTCTACCCGTGCCTGGCCCTTTTCACCCTTTTCTTCCTGGTGATAGGTGATCAGGCCGGACTGTTCGATGGTGGTCTGGGTCATGGTATGCAGCGGCATGTCCACAACCTTGGCAGCCAGCCCCTCGATCAGCTCGATAAAGGCCCCCAGGGCACTGGCGGCGCGGCCCTTCAGGGCCTTGGCGGCGAGCAGCTGGCACATGGCCTCCCACATGGACAGCTGGCTGTGACGGGCGTGCTCGCGGATGGCTTCGACGGTTTTTTCGCCAATACCGCGCGGCGGCACGTTGATCACTCGCTCCAGAGCGGCATCGTTGCCACGCCCTTCGATCAGGCGCAGGTAAGCCATGGCATTCTTGATTTCGGCGCGCTCGAAGAAGCGCTGGCCGCCATAGATGCGGTAGGGGATGCGCTCGCGCAGCAGGGCCTCTTCCAGCACGCGCGACTGGGCGTTGGAACGGTACAGGATGGCGATCTCGTTGCGCGCATTGCCCTGCTTGACCAGGCTCTCGATGGTTTCCACGACATAGCGCGCTTCGTCGTGCTCGTTGTAGGCCGCGTACAGGGTCAGTGGTTCGCCTTCGCCCATGTCGGTCCACAGTTCCTTGCCCAGGCGCCCGCTGTTGTTGGCGATCAGCGCGTTGGCCGCCTTGAGGATGCCGCCGGTGGAGCGGTAGTTCTGCTCCAGGCGGATCATTTCGGCGTCGGGGAAGTCGGCGGTGTACTGGTGAATGTTTTCGATCTTGGCGCCGCGCCAGCCGTAGATCGACTGGTCGTCATCGCCTACCGCCATCAGGCTGTCGCCACCGCGTGCCAGCAGGCGCAACCAGGCGTACTGCACGGCGTTGGTATCCTGGAACTCGTCCACCAGCACGTGGCGGAAGCGTCGTTGATAGTGCTCCAGCAGGCCCGGATGGTCACGCCACAGGTCCAGGGCGCGAAGCAGCAGCTCGGAGAAATCGATGACACCGGCGCGCTCGCACGCCTGCTCGTAGGCCGTATAGACCTCGCGCATGGTCGCCAGGAACAGGTCGCCCCCCGCCTGGATATGCTGCGGGCGCAGGCCTTCGTCTTTCTGCCCATTGATGAACCACTGGGCCTGGCGTGCCGGCCACTTCTGCTCGTCCAGGCCCAACTCGCGCATGACCCGCTTGATCAGGCGCTGCTGGTCGTCGCTGTCGAGGATCTGGAAGTTCTGCACCAGCCGCGCTTCCTGCCAGTGGGCCCGCAACAGGCGATGGGCCAGGCCGTGGAAGGTGCCGACCCACATGCCTGCCGGGTTGATGCCCAACAGTTGCTCGATCCGCTGGCGCATTTCTGCTGCGGCCTTGTTGGTGAACGTCACCGACAGGATCGAGTGCGGTGATGCCTGCTCGACCTGGATCAGCCAGGCGATGCGGTGTACCAGCACGCGGGTTTTACCGGAACCGGCGCCGGCAAGCACCAGTTGACGCCCGAGCGTGGCCGCTACGGCCTGGCGTTGGGCATCGTTGAGGGAATTCAGCAGGAGAGAGAGGTCGTCTGTGCGCATCGGGCCATTCTAGGGCGATGCCGGGTAAGGGGCAAATATCTACTGTATGAATATTCACCTGGCGGCATCCCGCTCATCGGTCCGGGGCCAGGTCACGGCCTGCGCAAGCTGGCTGAGGCATCGTTAGTCGAAGGCCTTCCCGTTATGGATTTCGCACCTTCGAATTTCATCTGCTGCTGTTTCAGATTAAAGGTCGTGCCATCGCGCAGGTCATTCAGCCATGCCAGTGCCTGCCATGCCTGGCGAGCAGGCTGTTGGCTTGCTCGGGCCCGAAACTGCCAGCCGGGTAGGGGCGGGGCGCCTGGAAGTGCTCTTCACAGCCCTTGATGATTGGATCTACCCAGGCCCAGGCTGCTTCCACTTCATCGCGGCGCATGAACAGCGTCGAATCACCTTCGAGCACATCCAGCAGCAGACGCTCGTAGGCTTCCCAGCGGCGAGTCTGGCTGAACACCTGGGCCAGATTAAGGTCCAGGTCCACGGGTTCCAGGCGCATGCCTTTGCCTGGGCTCTTGGTCATCATGCGAAGGCTGATGCGTTCGTCCGGTTGCAGCTGTATCAGTAACTGGTTGACCTGGCCGCCGCTGAACAGTTCGTGAGGCACTGGCTTGAACTGGATGACGATCTGCGAAGCGCGCCGCGCCATGCGTTTGCCGGTGCGCAGATAGAAAGGCACGCCCGCCCAGCGCCAGTTGTCGATGTGCGCCTCGATGGCAACGAAAGTTTCGGTATCGCTGTCGTTGTCGACGTCCTTTTCAAAGTAGTAGGCCGGCACTTCCTGGCCGCCGATACGCCCGGCACCATACTGGCCACGTACCGTCTTGTCCTGCACATCCTGGCCGGTGATTGGCTTGAGGGCGCGCAGGATTTTCACCTTTTCGTCGCGTACCGCTTCTGCCTCGAATTGCGCGGGTGGCTCCATGGCCACCAGGCAAAGCAGTTGCAGCAGGTGGTTCTGCAGCATGTCGCGAATAGCCCCGGCGCGATCGTAGTAGGCACCGCGGTTTTCTACGCCCAGTGTCTCGCAAACGCTGATCTGTACATGGTCGACCTGGTTGTTGCGCCACACCGGCTCCAGCAGGGCATTGGCAAAACGCAGGGCCATCAGGTTCTGCACGGTTTCCTTGCCCAGGTAGTGGTCGATGCGGAACACCTGTCTTTCTTCGAACACAGTGCCAATGGCTTCATTGATGGCAGTGGCGGATTCCAGGGAATGGCCGATCGGTTTTTCCAGCACGATGCGCGCTTCGGTGTCGGCCAGCCCGGCAATGCGCAGGTGGTTGGCAATTGGCACGAACAGGTTGGGGGCGGTGGCCAGGTAGAAGATGCGCGTCAGCCCGCCGGGTTCACCCAGGTAGCGTGCCAGGCGGCCAAAATCGGCGCTCTGTGAAGCATCCATCGGGAAGTAGTCGACCCGCGCGGAAAACCGCTGCCACACCTCTTCGTCGAAGTCGCTGCGGGCAATCTGCGCCCGACAATGGCGTTCGGCGAGCTTGAGATAGTCGATGCGTGGCAGGTTGCGTCTGGCCAGTGCGATGACCCGCACGGCAGGGTTCAGACGGGCCTCGCGAAACAGGTGGTAGAGCGCCGGAAGTAATTTGTGCAGGGCCAGATCACCGGTGCCGCCGAAGACCAGAATGTCGCAAGGAATAGTCAAACCACCACTCTCCACGTTCGTTTAACTGGGCGGGTTGGCGTCCATGTAGTATAACTACAAGAAAGCTACAACCCGGCACGCCGATCATAACCGAGTCCAGCCTGTGAATCTGTTGCAACATATCGCCCAATCGCGCCACCTGCTGCGCAAATCGGAACTGAAAGTGGCCGACCACGTGCTGCTCGACCCGGCTGCCGTCATGCACAGCTCCATGGCCGATTTGGCGCACAGCGTGGGTATCAGTGAGCCGACCATCGTGCGTTTCTGCCGGGCCATAGGCTGCTCGGGCTTCCAGGACCTGAAGCTGAAGCTGGCGCAAAGCCTGGCTGCCGGGGCCAGCTTCGGCCAGTTCGCTATCCACGAAGACGATTCGGTCGCCGACTACAGTCTGAAGATCTTCGACACCACCCTGCACACCCTGATGGAAGTGCGCGAGCACCTTGATCCGCAGGCACTGCAACAAGCCGTGAGCGCCATGGCCCAGGCGCAGCGGGTAGAGTTTTATGGCTTTGGCGCGTCCGGTGCCGTTGCGGCCGATGCCCAGCACAAGTTCTTCCGCCTGCTGCTCAGCGCGGCAGCGTATTCCGACCCCCACATGCAAGCGATGTCGGCGGTTACCCTGAAACCGGGTGATGTGGCGGTGTGTATTTCCCAATCGGGCCGTTCCAAGGACCTGCTGATCACTGCCAACCTGGTCCGTGAGAGCGGCGCCAACCTGATTACCCTGTGCCCCAGCCAGACGCCGCTGGCCGAGCTATCGACGGTCAACCTGGCGATCGACGTGCATGAAGACACCGAGATCTACACCCCACTGACTTCGCGTATTGCCCACCTGGTGGTGATCGACGTGCTGGCCATGGGCGTTGCCATGGCGCGCGGGCCTAGCCTGGTCAACCACCTGAAGAGCGTGAAACGCAGCTTGCGCAGCTTGCGTCTGTCGCCCAAGTCGATCAAGGCTACCGACGACTGAATTCAACCTGCACTGGCCTCTTCGCGGGCTTGCCCGCTCCCACAGGTACTGTGCTCCTCTATAAATCGGTGCAATTCCTGTGGGAGCGGGTAAGCCTGCGAAGAGGCCGGTACAGGCAGTGAAAATTCACGATTCTGTCACCATTCCACCGCCAAACGGTAAACCATCAAGGCCAGTCTGAAACTCCCGCATACTATCTGGGAGACAGGCAATGGCTCGTGACTTCGACGGTACGTACCAACCCAACGCCAAGGCTCGCAAGCAGCAGGAAAAAGATCAGCGTCGCATGGAATACCGCCGCGCGATCGAGAGCTATTGCGACCAACGTCAACTGCTCCGCGACCTAGCGGACTACCCCGAGCTGCAAGCACTCACGGTATGGCAGTCGTCGGCGGCAGTTTCCCCGAAAAACGTTCAACAAGCGCGCTGATCAATGCACGTTCACCGCGGATGAATGCAAGAAACGCCAAGGCCACCGGCGACTGCCGCTTGGCCTTGGCCTGCACCACGCACCAGCTACGGTACAGCGGTAGCTCCTCAACCGGTAATTCCTTCAGCATCCCGGTAGCCAGCTCCAGGTTGACTGCGTGACGGGTCAACAGGGCGATCCCCAGCCCGGCGATCACGCATTCGCGCTGGGCGTCGGCCGAGGCTACTTCAAGCGTTTGGGCGAAATGCACACGCTTATCCTTGAAGTACTCTTCGCAAGCCTTGCGTGTTCCCGAACCTTGCTCGCGGACCAGCAGCGTATGAGGCTCCAGGTCCTGCATGCGCAACTGGTCCAGCTTGCACAGCGGGTGCTGTGGCGGCGCAACCGCAACGATCGGGTTGTTGAGGAACGGCAGAAACGCCAGGCCCATGTCTTGCGGCACCATCGACATGATGATCAGGTCGTCGCGGTTATCGGAAAGGCGGCGGATGGCTTGGGCACGGTTGACTACCGTCAGGGTCAGGTTGACTTCCGGGTGACGCTGCTTGAAGGCGGCGAACAGGTGTGGCACGAAGTACTTGGCACTGGACTCGATCGCCAGTTTCAACTGACCCTGCAGTGAGCCCTGCATATCCGACAGCTGCATGTCCAGGCTCTCCAGGCGCCCGAAGATATCGTGGCTGGCGCGCTGCAGGGCCTCGGCCGCCTCGGTCAGGTAGAGCTTCTTGCCCACGTACTCGAACAATGGCTGGCCGATCAGCTCTTCAAGCTGACGGATCTGTAGACTAACGGCGGGTTGCGTCAGCGCCATCTCCTCCGCAGCACGGCTGTACGACCGCAAATCGCACACCTCATTGAAGATCTGGAGTTGACGCAATGTCATACGCATCAAGGACTTACGCATTTTAATCAGCTCTTCGGCAACACCTTGTTACCCAACTATAAGCTTTTGCTAATACAGCCTCTAACAAATATTGATTTTTGTTTATCGACCTACAGCGCTAGGGTGAATACGCGACTGGCCAGCATCGTCTGGTCACGCGCCGACCGGTAGAACCGGCTCGACTGTTCCTACGGCTTTGGGAAGACTCCAGTGATAAAAAAAATCCTGATCGCCAACCGAGGTGAAATCGCAGTTCGGATCGTGCGTGCTTGCGCCGAGATGGGCATTCGCTCGGTAGCGATCTTTTCCGACGCCGACCGGCATGCCTTGCACGTCAAGCGCGCTGACGAAGCACACAGCATCGGTGCCGAGCCGCTGGCCGGTTACCTGAACCCGCGCAAGCTGGTGAACCTGGCTGTGGAAACCGGCTGTGATGCCCTGCACCCGGGCTATGGTTTCCTTTCGGAAAACGCTGAACTGGCAGAAATTTGCGCCGAGCGCGGGATCAAGTTCATTGGCCCGGCCGCCGACGTGATTCGCCGTATGGGCGACAAGACCGAAGCGCGCCGCACCATGATCGCCGCCGGTGTGCCGGTAACCCCGGGCACCGAAGGCAACGTTGCCGATATTCATGAAGCCCTGAGCGAAGGTGATCGCATCGGTTATCCGGTGATGCTCAAGGCTACCTCCGGTGGTGGCGGCCGTGGTATTCGCCGTTGCAATAGCCGCGAAGAACTGGAACAGAACTTCCCGCGGGTCATTTCCGAGGCGACCAAGGCATTCGGTTCGGCCGAAGTGTTCCTGGAGAAATGCATCGTCAACCCGAAGCACATCGAGGCGCAAATTCTCGGTGACAGCTTCGGTAACGTAGTGCACCTGTTCGAGCGCGACTGCTCTATCCAGCGTCGTAACCAGAAGCTCATTGAAATTGCCCCGAGCCCACAGCTCACTCCTGAGCAGCGCGCCTACATCGGCGACCTGGCGGTGCGTGCGGCCAAAGCGGTGAATTACGAGAACGCCGGTACCGTGGAGTTCCTGCTCGCCGATGGCGAAGTGTACTTCATGGAAATGAACACCCGGGTGCAGGTGGAACACACCATTACCGAGGAAATCACCGGTATCGACATCGTTCGTGAGCAGATCCGCATCGCCTCGGGGCTGCCACTGTCGGTCAAGCAGGAAGACATTCAGCACCGCGGCTACGCCTTGCAGTTCCGTATCAATGCTGAAGATCCGAAAAACAACTTCCTGCCCAGCTTCGGCAAGATCACCCGTTACTACGCCCCCGGCGGCCCGGGCGTGCGCACCGACACGGCGATCTACACCGGCTATACCATTCCACCGTTCTACGACTCCATGTGCCTGAAACTGGTGGTGTGGGCGTTGACCTGGGAAGAAGCCATGGACCGCGGCCTGCGGGCCCTGGACGACATGCGCGTGCAAGGGGTGAAGACCACCGCCGCGTACTACCAGGAAATCCTGCGCAATCCGGAATTCCGTAGCGGCCAGTTCAATACCAGCTTTGTCGAAAGCCACCCTGAATTGACCAACTACTCGATCAAGCGCAAACCCGAAGAGCTGGCCTTGGCCATCGCCGCCGCCATCGCCGCCCACGCAGGCCTGTGAGGAACCCTATAATGTCCAAGAAAATTCACGTAACCGACACGATCCTGCGCGACGCTCACCAGTCCCTGCTGGCTACCCGCATGCGTACCGAAGACATGCTGCCGATCTGCGACAAGCTCGACAAGGTTGGCTACTGGTCGCTGGAAGTCTGGGGTGGTGCCACCTTCGACGCCTGCGTGCGCTTCCTCAAGGAAGACCCGTGGGAGCGCCTGCGCAAGCTGCGCGCAGCGCTGCCAAACACCCGCTTGCAAATGCTGCTGCGCGGCCAGAACCTGTTGGGCTACCGCCACTACAGCGACGACGTGGTCAAGGCCTTCGTCGCCAAGGCGGCGGTCAACGGCATCGATGTGTTCCGCATTTTCGACGCCATGAACGACGTGCGTAACCTGCGCGTGGCCATCGAAGCGGTCAAGGCCGCCGGTAAGCACGCCCAGGGCACTATCGCTTACACCACCAGCCCGGTACACACCATCGAAGCCTTCGTGAACCAGGCCAAGCAGATGGAAGCCATGGGTTGCGACTCGGTGGCGATCAAGGACATGGCTGGCCTGTTGACCCCGTTCGCCACTGGCGAGCTGGTCAAGGCGCTGAAGGCTGAACAGTCGCTGCCGGTGTTCATCCACTCTCACGATACCGCCGGCCTGGCTGCCATGTGCCAGCTCAAAGCTGTGGAAAATGGCGCGGACCACATCGATACCGCCATCTCCAGCTTCGCCTGGGGCACCAGCCATCCGGGTACCGAGTCGATGGTTGCTGCGCTCAAGGGCAGCGAGTTCGACACCGGCCTGGACCTGGAGCTTCTGCAGGAGATCGGCTTGTACTTCTACGCCGTGCGCAAGAAGTACCACCAGTTCGAAAGCGAGTTCACCGCGGTGGACACCCGGGTGCAGGTGAACCAAGTACCGGGCGGCATGATTTCCAACCTGGCCAACCAGCTCAAGGAGCAGGGCGCCCTCAACCGCATGAACGAAGTGCTGGCCGAAATCCCGCGTGTGCGTGAAGACCTCGGCTTCCCGCCGCTGGTCACCCCGACCTCGCAGATCGTCGGCACCCAGGCCTTCTTCAACGTGCTGGCGGGTGAGCGCTACAAGACCATCACCAATGAGGTGAAGCTGTACCTGCAAGGTGGCTATGGCAAGGCCCCGGGTGTGGTCAACGAGCAACTGCGTCGCCAGGCTATCGGCAGCGAAGAAGTGATCGATGTGCGCCCGGCTGACCTGCTGAAGCCGGAAATGGCCAAGTTGCGTAGCGACATCGGTGCCCTGGCCCGTTGCGAAGAAGACGTGCTGACCTTTGCCATGTTCCCGGACATTGGCCGCAAGTTCCTCGAAGAACGCGAAGCTGGCACCTTGACGCCTGAAGTTCTGCTGCCGATTCCGGAAGCCGGTGCCGTGGCTGCGCCAGGCGGTGAAGGCGTGCCGACCGAGTTCGTCATCGACGTACACGGCGAAACCTACCGCGTCGACATCACCGGTGTGGGCGTGAAGGCCGAAGGCAAGCGTCACTTCTATCTGTCGATCGACGGCATGCCGGAGGAAGTGGTCTTCGAGCCACTCAACGAGTTCGTCAGCGGTGGCGGCAGCAAGCGCAAGCAGGCTACTGACCCTGGCCACGTAAGCACCACCATGCCGGGGAACATCGTTGATGTGCTGGTCAAGGAAGGTGACATGGTCAAGGCCGGCCAGGCGGTCCTGATCACCGAAGCCATGAAGATGGAAACCGAAGTGCAGGCGGCCATCGCCGGTAAGGTCGTGGCCATCCATGTGGCCAAGGGTGATCGCGTGACGCCAGGTGAGATCCTGATCGAGATCGAGGGCTGATTTAAGCCTTCATCTACAAGTGGTTAACCTCTGGGGAGCGGATGCTCCCCTTTTTTTGTGCCGGAATCACTAGCCTCTGCGCGGGTAGACCCGCACCTCACAACGCGCATCCCTGTAGGGGCGGTTCACCCGCGAAGAGGCCAGCTGATTCAGCACACCGCTCAACCTCTGCGGCACACCTCAAGGCTTTCCACCTGGCCACCCGGCTGCTGGTTCTCTTCACTCAACCACCGCTCAAACCCGGCAGCCACCGCCGGCCATTCATCATCGGTAATCGAATACCACGCCGTATCGCGGTTATGGTCTTTCACCACCAAGTGCTTGCGGAACACCCCTTCGTAGACGAAGCCGAATCGCTCTGCCGCACGTTTGGAACGGGCATTGGCGTTATTGCACTTCCACTCCAGCCGTCGATTACCCAGCGCGAAGCCCAGCTTGCCCAGCAGGTACACCGCCTCGGTACCCTTGGGCGTACGCTGCATGGCGGCGCCGAAGGCAATGTGGCCGATCTCGATCCGACCGTGGTCAGGCACGATCGACATCAGGCTGAGGATGCCTTGGGCCTGGCCGCTGGCGCGGTCGATGACGGTGTAGAAAAGCGGGTCGCGGCCAGCAGCGTTGCCTTCCAGCCAGCGGTCAAAGGCGGCACGTTCGGCGAACGGGCCGTACGGCAGGTAGTCCCACAGCACCGGATCGGAGGCCGGACCCTGCAGTGCCTCCCAGAGG
Source organism: Pseudomonas sp. KCJK9058 (assembly GCF_046230975.1). Classification (NCBI taxonomy): domain Bacteria; kingdom Pseudomonadati; phylum Pseudomonadota; class Gammaproteobacteria; order Pseudomonadales; family Pseudomonadaceae; genus Pseudomonas; species Pseudomonas sp. KCJK9058. The sequence continues at coordinate 248,895 of NZ_JBJJLR010000001.1, read as the reverse complement.
TCTTCGCCATGGCGACCTGGATCGAGCTTCTCCAGGCGGATGAAGCGGCCTTCAATGGGCTCGGCCTTGGGGGTTGCGGCGGGTTTCCAGTTCAATGCGTCTGTCATGTGCGGCCTACAAGCCTTTGCGGAATTGGATGAAGCCCGAGCGCTCGGCAACCTGCTGGTACAGGCTGATGGCGGTGGCGTTGGTTTCGTGGGTCAGCCAGTGCACCTTGATGCAGTTGTCGGCCTTGGCAGTGGTGTAGACGTGCTCGATCAACTGTCGACCAATGCCCAGGCCACGTTGCGTGCTGTCCACATACAGGTCCTGCAGGTAGCAGGAATTCTCGATGCTCCAGTTGGAACGATGGTAGATGAAGTTGACCATCCCCACCGCCTTGCCGTCGACCCAGGCCAGTGCCGAATGGGTTGGCTCGCTGGGGTCGAGCAGGCGTTGCCAGGTGCTCAGGCTGACGGCATCGGCCAGCTCGGTCTCGTAGAAGTGCAGGTAGGCTTGCCACAGGGCGTGCCAGGCTGCGTGATCTTGGGCAGTGACAGGGCGCAGGGTAAGGTTGGGCATGGGCTATTCCTTCAGAGTTGGCGCATGTGCGCCGCGAGTTGATTGTCCCGGTGATCGGGGCTGGCGCTCAGGCCTTCGCGCACACCAGCGATGTCTTGCCCGGAGCGGTTCTGGCTGAGCTTGCGTGCACCTTGCAGGCGCGCGATGGGCAGACGGATACCGACGATGGCGCGGAGCATGCCCTCGATGTAGTCGGCAGGGGCATCGGTGACTTTCCAGGGTTCGCTGCGACCCTGTTCGTGGCGGTCGGTCAGGCGGCTTACGATAGCCAGTAGCGGCTCGGCCTCATGGATAACTTCGGCCGGGCCATAAGCGTGCACCGCCAGGTAGTTCCAGGTCGGCACCACCTTTGGGTTTTCGGCCTTGCTTGGGTAAAAACCGGGGCTGACATAGGCATCGGCGCCGGGGAATACCAACAGTGCTTCGCCGCCGTGTTGAAGGTCTTGCCATTGGCGGTTGGCCCGGGCCAGGTGGGCATACACAGTGCCGAAATCGCCCTCGGCGGTATCGACCAGCACCGGTAGGTGCGTGGCCAGAAGGCCCTGTTCGCCTTGGCTGACCAGAACGGCCAGGCGGGTGTCTAGCATGTGCTGGTGTAAGCGGGTGAGGTCGTGTTCCTGGTGCGGCTTACTGTTGTACATGGCGGGATCCTTGTCGAATGGTTCCATCCTAGGCAGGCTATTGGTTCTGGGTAAGATCCATTAGTGCCTGTTTTCATAGGTCCAATATCATGCGCGAGTCGCCCCTCATCTTGCCTTTCGACCCTGCCGGGATCGCCCTGGATCGCAGCCGCGGGCTTAGCCAGCAGCTGTATCAGGTGTTGCGAGCGCGGGTACTGGATGGACGCCTGAGCAGTGGTACTCGCCTGCCGGCTACGCGCGACCTGGCTGCCATGTTGGCGCTTTCACGCAACAGCGTGGTGCGCGCCTACGATCAACTGTATGCCGAGGGCTTCATCGAAAGCCGGGTCGGTGATGGCACCTACGTTAGCCGGCTGCCGAAACTGTCCACACAAGTATCCACAGGGTTATCCCTGGGCTTATCAACAGGGTTATCCACATTTCGTGAAGAAAATACTGAGGATTTATCCAGCGGGAGGCTTTTAGGCGCACCTCTGCAGCGCCTGAAAAATAACCATTTGCCATCGCCCAGAAGCGGTGCGCCGCGTGCTTTTCGCGTTGGCATTCCGGCGTTCGACCTGTTCCCGTTTGACGTCTGGGCCAAGCTACAGGCGGGTTTCTGGCGCAACCCGTCCCCTGCGCAACTGGGCTATGGTGACCCCGCTGGCGAGCCGGCTTTGCGCGATCTGATAGCGGCCTATCTACGCCGCTCGCGGGGGCTGAGCTGTACGGCTGAACAAATTGTGATCACAAGCGGTGCGCAGCAGGCCATCAGCCTTTGTGCACAGTTGCTGCTGCAACCGGGCGACGGTGTGGCTGTGGAAAACCCAGGCTATCGGGCGGCCGCTCATGCCTTCACGCTCGCGGGCGGCCGGGTGTGTGGCGTGCCTGTGGATGAAGACGGGCTGAACTGCAGCCGGCTGGAACAATTGACGGATTGCCGACTGACTTATGTCACGCCTGCGCACCAATACCCGACCGGGGTGACCATGAGCCTTGCACGTCGCCTGGCATTGCTGGCCTGGGCTGAACGCAGTGACGGCTGGATCATCGAGGACGACTACGACGGCGAGTATCGCTACAGAGGTGCACCGCTGGCCCCGCTGGCAGCGCTCGACCGGCACGGGCGGGTGCTGTATGTCGGTACCTTCGGCAAGATCGCCTTCCCGGCGTTACGCCTGGGCTACCTGGTGCTTCCGTCGAAGCTGGTGCAGGCTTTCAGCCAAGGCAAAGCGTTGGCGGTGCGGCATTCGGAGGTCAGCAGCCAGTGCGTGATGGCCGAGTTCATGGCCCGTGGCCATTTTCAGCGGCATATCCGCCGTATGCGCAAGGCGGCATTGAAGCGGCGCGATGTGCTCAAGGCCGGTTGGCCTGTGGATATTTCGGGGTTGGGCGCAATGCCGGAAGTGGCGGCTGGGCTGCATGTGAAGGTCGATGTGGATAACTTTGCTCGGGAGCAGGAGTTGGTGGCCAAGGCTGAGGCGGTGGGGGTGGAAGTGACACCACTGAGCAATTTCTGGTTGGCGGACTGCGAGGTGCCTGTGGATAAGCGGGCAGGGCTGGTGCTGGGCTTTGCGGCAGTGCCGGAGGGCGAGATTGCCGAGGCCTTGATGAAACTACGCAAAGTCTGGAGAAAATGAGTGGGGCTGCAAAGCAGCCCCCGGTTCAACATCAGGTACCGGACTTTATCCGCGTCCAGGCGCGGGTCCTGGCTCGTTCGGCATCTCGCGTCAAAGGCTTGAGGGTATACAGCTTGGCCATCGCCTCTGCTGTCGGATACAGGTTGGGGTTGTTGCGAATCGTCGGATTCACCTTGTCGGTCGCATCCTTGTTCGGGTTCGGATACCCCACGAAGTCGCTGATCGGCGCAATCACCTCTGGCCGCAGCAGGTAATTGATGAACGTATGCGCATCCTCCGGGTTTGCTGCGCCCTTTGGAATCGCCAGCATGTCGAACCAGATCGGCGCGCCTTCCTTGGGCAGGCGCATGTCCACCACCACGCCGTTGTTCGCCTCACGGGCGCGGTTGGCTGCCTGCGAGAAGCTGCCGCTGTAGCCCACTGCCACACAGATGTCGCCATTGGCGATGTCTGCCATGTACTTCGAGGAGTGGAAGTAGGTGATATGCGGACGAATCTTCAGCATCAGCTCCTCGGCCTTCTTGTAGTCAGCCGGTTTGTCGCTGTTCGGCGGCAAGCCCAAGTACTGCAGGGCCAGCGGTAGAATCTCCGACGGCGAGTCGAGCAGGGCCACGCCGCACTGCTTGAGCTTGGCGATGTTCTCTTCCTTGAAGATCAGGTCCCAGCTGTCCACCGGCGCGTTGTCGCCGAGTGCAGCCTTGACCTTGGCCGGGTTGAAGCCGATCAGCACGGTGCCGTACATATACGGCACGGCAAACTTGTTGCCCGGGTCGTTAGCTTCGATCAGCTTCATCAGTGCCGGGTCCAGGTGTTGCCAGTTCGACAGCTTGCTGCGATCCAGCGGCTGGAACACCCCGGCTTCGATCTGCTTGGCGAGGAACACGTTGGACGGTACTACCACGTCATAGCCGGAGTTGCCGGTTAGCAGCTTGGCTTCCAGCGCCTCATTGGTGTCGAAGATGTCGTACACCAGCTTCACGCCGCTGTCCTTCTGGAAGGCAGTCAAGGTCTGCGGGGTGATGTAATCGAACCAGTTATATACACGCAGGGTTCGCTGCTCGGCTTGCGCATGCAGGGCGCCCGCAAACAGGGTGGCAGCGATAAACGGGGCGAGCAGACGTTTGAGTCGGACCATTATCGGGCTCCTGGCAGGGCGCGCTGGAAGCCTTCCAGCACATTGACCGCGTTGATGCCGATTTCCTCCACAGCGTAACCGCCTTCCATCACGAACAGGGTCGGCTTGCCGAGTTGGCCGATGCGCTTGCCCATTTCCAGGTAGTCCGGGCTGTCCAGCTTGAACTGCGAGATGGGGTCGTCCTTGAAGGTGTCCACACCCAGTGAGATGACCAGCACGTCGGCGTCATAGCTGGCGATGCGCTTGCAGACATCCTCCAAGGCTGCGCTCCAGGCGGCCCAGTCGCTACCGGCCGGCAAGGGGTAGTTGATGTTGTAGCCCTGGCCTGCGCCTTCGCCTGTTTCATCGGCATAGCCGAGGAAGAACGGGAATTCGTCCTGCGGGTCGCCGTGGATCGAGGCGAAGAACACGTCGTCGCGGCTGTAGAAGATGTCCTGGGTACCGTTGCCGTGGTGGTAGTCGACGTCAAGAATGGCGACCTTGCGTCGGCCTTGGTCGAGGAAGGCCTGGGCAGCGATGGCGGCGTTATTCAGATAGCAGTAGCCGCCCATCACTTCGCCGGCAGCGTGGTGCCCTGGCGGACGGCACAGGGCGAACGCCGCATGGGCGCCTTGCTGAATCGCTGCCTGGGCGGTCAGGGCAACTTGTGCAGCACTATAGGCCGCCTGCCAGGTACCCGAGGTGATGGGGGCGCCGGCATCGAAGCTGTAGTAACCCAGTTCGCCATGCAGGCCGGTCGGCTTGACCTGGCGCAGTGTGCGGGCTGGCCAGGTGAAGGGCAGCAGGTCACCCTCTTGACCCAGTGCAGCCCAGCGCGCCCAGGCGCCTTCGAAGAAATCCAGGTAATCGGCGCTGTGGACGCGCAACAGCGGCGCACGGCCGAAGTCGGTCGGGCCCTGGATGTCGCCGAGGTTGCGTTTTTTCACTTGGTCGAGCACATGGTCGGCGCGCGAAGGCATTTCGAAACAGGGCATCAGCTTGCCATCGATCAGCTCGCAGCGGCCGTGGTGCAGGCGATGGTCATCGGAATAGATCGTCAGCATTGTTGTTCTCCGGTGGACTGGCGTGGGTCCATTGTCATGGGCTGATCAGCAGGGGAGAACGACGCAAACGGCCAAAAGGGGATCGATATGGCCAAGGTCTTTGGCCAGATGGGTGGTGACCTATCCCAGCCTCGTCGCGGGTAAGGCAGCGGCGGCAACGGTGAACGGCCTTTGGACATTGGCCGGCAGGCCCGGCCCATTCGCGGGTGAACCCGCTCCTACAATGGCCGCCAGGGCGTCAGGGGTTGTGACGCCCCTGTAGGAGCGGGTTTGCCCGCGAAGAGGCCAGAACAGGTCAACCACGAAAATGGCTGGGCGCCACGCCACTCCAGCGCTGGAAGGCATGCCGAAAACTGGCCGTCTCACTGAACCCCAAAGTCTCCGCAATCCGGTAGATCGGCATCTGCTCATCGGCCAGCAACTGCTTGGCCCGCTCGAACCTCAGCTCGTCCAGCAGCTGTTGATAACTGCTGCCCAACGCCTGCAAATGCCGGCGCAGGGTGCGAGAAGAGCAGTTCATCTGCCGCGCAAGCCCTTCCAGCCCGGGTGCTGCGTCCAGTTGCTGCGCCAGCAGCTGGCGAATCCGCCCCAGCCATGCCTGGCGACCGGTGAATTCAAGGTTCAGGCGCCGGCAGCGCTCGCTCATGGCTTTGTGAGTAATCGGGTCGGCCAGCGGCAGCGGCATATCCAGCCATCGCCGTTCGAAGGCAAAGGCATTGTCCTCGGCGGCGAAACCGATCGGGCATTGAAACGCTTCGGCATAGAGCGCGTGGTAACCAGGGCGAGGGTGTTCGAAGCGTGCGCCAAGCAGCGGCAACGGCCGGCCAAGCAGGTCGTCACAGATGACTTTCAGCGACACCAGGCAGAACTCGGCGTTGAAAGCGCTCAGCGCCGGGCTGTCCTGGTAATCGCTGGCGCTGAACCAGACACGTTGGCCGTCGTCGAGCAAGCGCAGCTTGAAGACTGTTCCCAGCAGTGCCGGATACTGCAGCGCCAGGCGTAAGGCGTCACCCAAAGTGGCACTGGAGAGCAGCGCGTAACCGAGCATGCCGTAGCACGACACACGCATGCGCTGGCCCAGTTCCAGGCCAATGTCCTCGCGCCGGGCCACAGCATTGGCGCAAACCTGCAGCTCCTGCTGGGTGGTGATGCGCGCATCGGCATGCCCCAGGTCTGCCGGGCCAATGCCGCTGCCGGCCAGCAACGCCGACGCCTCGCAACCGTCTGCCTGGAAGACGTTGAGGATCAGCGAAACTGCGTTGAGGGTGGTCAGGTGGCTGTGCAGCATGCTGGGTAATCCCGTTGGGCTGGGACGCATTATGGAGCAAGTTGTGTGCCGATCTCCGGGGCTGCAGGCAAACCACATACCCTGCCGGCGCGGCCGGGTGTCGCGAAGGCCTGCATAGCGGCCTCCAAAACCTTCAGGCAAAAAAAAGGCCCGAAGCAAGCGCTCGGGCCTTGGAAAGGTTGAGAGGTGTCTAGTCCCTCGACCTGGTGAGACTGTTTACAGCGGCCTGATTACGCCTTCAGCGGAACCAGACGTGGAGCGATCATGTTTTCCGGACGCAGGATGTCGTCGAGCATCGCGTCGTCCAGCAGCTTCTCTTCGCGCACCAGTTCCAGTACGCCGCGGCCGCTTTCCAGGGCAACGCGGGCGATACGGGTGGCGTTCTCGTAGCCGATGTATGGGTTCAGTGCGGTAACCAGGCCGATCGAGTGCTCGACCAGTTCACGGCAGCGCTGTTCGTTGGCGGTGATGCCGACGATGCAGTGCTCGCGCAGCATGTCCATGGCGCGTTGCAGCAGGCGGATCGAGTCGAAGATCTTGTAGGCGATCAGCGGCTCCATCACGTTCAGCTGCAGCTGACCACCTTCGGCGGCGACGGTCAGGGCCAGGTCGTTGCCCATGATGGCGAAGGCCACCTGGTTCACAGCTTCTGGAATAACCGGGTTGACCTTGCCTGGCATGATCGAGCTGCCTGGCTGACGCGCTGGCAGGTTGATCTCGTTGATGCCGGTGCGTGGGCCGCTGGACAGCAGGCGCAGGTCGTTGCAGATTTTCGACAGCTTGACCGCGGTGCGCTTGAGCATGCCGGAGAACAGCACGAAGGCGCCCATGTCGGAGGTGGCTTCGATCAGGTCGGCAGCCGGTACCAGCGGGTGGCCGCTGATGGTGGCCAGGCGCTGTACGGCCAAGGCCTGGTAGCCAGGGTCGGCGTTGATGCCAGTACCGATGGCGGTACCGCCCAGGTTGATTTCGGTCAGCAGTTCCGGAGCCAGCGAGCGCAGGCGCTGCAGGTCTTCAGTCATGGTGGTGGCGAAGGCGCGGAATTCCTGGCCCAGGGTCATCGGTACGGCGTCCTGCAGCTGGGTACGGCCCATCTTCAGTACGTGGTCGAATTCTTTACCCTTGGCAGCGAAGGCCTGGATCAGGCTATCAAGGCTGGCCAGCAGCGCGTCGTGACCCAGCAACAGGCCCAGGCGGATTGCGGTCGGGTAGGCGTCGTTGGTCGACTGCGCCATGTTCACGTCGTTGTTAGGGTGCAGGTACTTGTACTCACCCTTCTGGTGGCCCATGGCCTCCAGCGCAACGTTGGCAATGACTTCGTTGGCGTTCATGTTGGTAGAAGTACCAGCGCCGCCCTGGATCATGTCAACCACGAACTGGTCGTGGAAATCGCCTTTGATCAGGCGGGCGCAGGCTGCGGAAATGGCAGCGTGCTTGGCATCGCTCAGGTGACCCAGCTCACGGTTGGCGTCGGCAGCGGCCTGCTTGACCATGGCCAGGGCCACGACCAGCTTCGGGTAGTGCGACAGCGGAACACCGGAGAGGTGGAAGTTGTTGGCAGCGCGCAGGGTCTGGATGCCGTAGTAGGCATCTGCAGGAACTTCAAGGGTACCCAACAAGTCTTTTTCGACGCGGAACGATGCAGCAGAGGACATGATGTATATCATCTCGATTTTGACCCGGCACATGCCGGAATGGCGCCAATCCTAGGCCTGAAGGTGTTTTTGCGGCCAATGCTATTGCACGCTAACCTATGCACAAACGGCATAGTGTTTCATGTGACGCCAATTGATATTCGAGCGTGTTCCATTTTGGTGCGCGCCGGGAGATGTGCTTCGTGAACCTTGAAAGCAAATGGCTGGAAGACTTCAGTGCTCTGGCCGCTACCCGCAGTTTTTCCCAGGCCGCAGAGCGGCGTTTCGTGACCCAACCGGCCTTCAGCCGGCGCATTCGCAGCCTTGAGGCGGCGTTGGGCCTGCAACTGGTGAACCGCTCTCGCACACCCATCGAGCTGACCGAGGCGGGTCAGCTATTTCTCGTCACAGCACGTACTGTTGTCGACCAGTTGAGCGAAATTCTCCGCCATTTGCATCACTTGGAAGGCGGGCAGGGCGAAGTGGTGCAGGTAGCTGCGGCACACTCCTTGGCGTCGGGTTTCTTCCCCCGTTGGGTGGCCCAGCTGCGCAACGACGGTTTGAACATCGCCACCCGCCTGGTTGCGACTAACGTCGGAGATGCCGTACATGCACTGCGCGAAGGCGGCTGCGACCTGATGCTGGCGTTCTACGACCCGGACGCGGCCTTGCAGATGGATGCCGAGATCTTCCCGTCGCTGCACATGGGCACCACTGAAATGCTGCCGGTGTGCGCCGTGGATGCCGATGGCAAGCCGTTGTTCGACCTCGAAGGTGAGGGCAGCGTGCCATTGTTGGCCTATACCGCCGGCGCATTCCTCGGCCGCTCGGTTAACTTGCTGTTGCGCCAGCGCAACCTGCGTTATACCACCGTCTACGAAACCGCCATGGCCGACAGTCTCAAGAGCATGGCCCTGGAGGGGATGGGCATCGCTTGGGTGCCGCGCCTGTCGATGCGTGGCGAGCTCGAACGCGGTGAGCTGGCGATCTGCGGCGGTAGCCAATGGCATGTGCCGCTGGAAATCCGCCTGTACCGCTGTGCTTTGGTGCGTAAGGCTAACGTCCGCTTGCTATGGCGCAAGCTGGAGTCGTCTGGCGCACAAGGTGAAGCGTCAATTTGAATTGTCCTTCAGGTATTCAGTGATATTTGCACGATTCCTGTCGCTGTAGCGGTAGCAGTTGGATCGTGCCGGTACACGGGGGTGCGTGTACGTTTCGCACACCCAGCCATTGAACTTCAGTTCGGCGTCTTCATGCGTGGCGCCTAGCAGATGGCCAATTTCATGAGCTGCAGCACCGTATGCGGCCACTGAGGCAATGGCCGTTTTCTGCTTGAAATAGGCCAAGCCGGCGTTGTAGTTCAGGCCGCTATGATCGTAGCTGTTGCGAGTGAGCAGGAGATGTTTATCCATGAGAGAGTAGAGTCGGTGTCGCTTTTGTGCATACACCTGCTGGCTGAAAGCGTCCAGGAGCTTTTCGGACGGCATTCCTGCATAAGCAATATCGGTTATGTGTTTTACTTTGCGTTGGAATATCACTTCGATGGGATGTTGGCTGAAACGGCGCATTTCGTTCAGCCAATGCTGGAAGAAGTCTTCGTTCAATTGCCCGTCGTGCATATCGGCCAGGTCGTCGTGCACATAGACGGTGACGGTGAGCGAGTGGGCCGCCGAAGCACTTGGCAATTGCAAGCTGAGTACCAAGCCAAACGAAAGTGCGAAGAAGCATGGAGTTTTCATGTAGACGTACCAAAGTGCGCGAGTAAGGGCTGCGAGCGTGCTGCACTCGGCGACCCCGAGGCAGCAGGAAAAAGTTGTCCCACGAGACAGCTTGCCCTTTGATCCGGCATGTGCTTGTAGGGGTGGGCGGCCAGCCTTTAAATACGTTACAATCCCGCGCCTTCGGCCGACCTGGTCGATTCAGAATCCGTATGACAAGCCACGCCGGCCCACCTGCGTGGCTTGTTGCTTTTAGCGCGCCAGAAGGCGCTTGCAGGAGAGGCTCGACGATGAGTGCACTGGTTGGCGTGATCATGGGCTCCAAGTCCGATTGGTCCACCCTTAGCCACACCGCCGATATGCTGGAAAAACTCGGCATTCCCTACGAAGTGAAGGTGGTTTCCGCCCACCGCACCCCGGATCTGCTGTTCCAGTATGCCGAGGAGGCTGAGGGCCGTGGCATCGAGGTGATCATCGCCGGTGCCGGTGGCGCAGCCCACCTGCCAGGCATGTGCGCCGCCAAGACCCACCTGCCGGTGCTGGGCGTTCCGGTGCAGTCGTCGATGCTGTCGGGCGTCGATTCGCTGCTGTCGATCGTGCAGATGCCTGCCGGTGTGCCGGTTGCCACCTTGGCCATCGGCCGTGCCGGTGCGGTCAACGCTGCCCTGTTGTCGGCCAGCATTCTGGGCGCCAAGTACCCGCAGTACCACGCGGCGTTGAAGCAGTTCCGCACGGAACAGACCGACACCGTGCTGGACAACCCAGACCCGCGCCAGGCTTGAGGCTCAACCCATGAAGATTGGTGTAATCGGTGGCGGCCAGCTGGGCCGCATGCTGGCCCTGGCGGGTACCCCGCTGGGCATGAACTTCGCCTTCCTCGACCCGGCACCGGACGCCTGCGCTGCGCCCCTGGGCGAACACCTGCGTGCCGACTACGGCGATCAGGACCACCTGCGTCAGCTGGCCGACGAAGTCGACCTGGTCACCTTCGAGTTCGAAAGCGTCCCGGCCGAGACCGTGGCCTTCCTCTCGCAGTTCGTGCCCGTGTACCCCAGCGCCGAATCGCTGCGCATCGCCCGTGATCGCCTGTTCGAAAAGAGCATGTTCCGCGACCTGGGCATCCCCACCCCGGCCTTCGCCGACATCCTCTCGCAGGCAGATCTGGACGCCGCGGTGGCCAGCATCGGCCTGCCGGCCGTGCTGAAAACCCGCACGCTGGGTTACGACGGCAAAGGCCAGAAGGTGCTGCGCACGCCAGAAGACGTGGTGGGTACCTTCGCCGAGCTGGGCAGCGTGCCATGCCTGCTGGAGGGCTTCGTGCCGTTCACCGGCGAGGTGTCGCTGGTGGCCGTGCGTGGCCGCGATGGTGAAACCCGCTACTACCCGCTGGTGCACAATACCCACGAGAGCGGCATTCTGCGCTTGTCGGTAGCCAGCCAGGCACACCCGCTGCAGGCTCTGGCCGAAGATTACGTCGGCCGCGTGTTGCAGAAGCTGGATTACGTTGGCGTGATGGCCTTCGAGTTCTTCGAGGTTGACGGTGGCTTGAAGGCCAACGAAATCGCCCCGCGCGTGCACAACTCCGGGCACTGGACCATCGAAGGCGCCGAGTGCAGCCAGTTCGAGAACCATCTGCGTGCCGTTGCCGGCTTGCCACTTGGCTCGACCGCCAAGGTGGGCGAGAGCGCGATGCTCAACTTCATCGGTGAAGTGCCGGCCGTGGACAAGGTTGTCGCCATCGGCGACTGTCACCTGCACCACTACGGCAAGGCCTTCAAGGTTGGCCGCAAGGTAGGACACGCCACCCTGCGCTGCCCTGACATGGCCACCCTCGAGCGCAAGATTGCCGAAGTAGAGGCGCTGATCAGCAACTGATCGGGCTTCGAATCGAACTTCCGCAAGCGGCATGCCCTCTGAATATGGCAACAAGCCGAAGCCCGTCTAGGCTTTGGCTTGTTCCAACTTCACTGCAGAGGGATTGCCATGGGTATCATTGGAACCATCTTCATCGGCCTCATCGTCGGCCTGCTGGCCCGCTTCATCAAGCCGGGCGATGACAGCATGGGCTGGATCATGACCATCCTGCTGGGTATTGCCGGCTCCTTGTTGGCTACCTATGGCGGCCAGGCACTGGGTATATACCAGGCTGGGCAAGCGGCAGGTTTCCTTGGCGCGCTGGTCGGTGCCGTGGTGCTGCTGGTGATCTACGGATTCATCAAGAAACGCTGATTACTGGTTAGAATGCTCGGCAATTCTTTCGAGTTGCCGAGCATTTCCATGCGTGCCTTTTTCCTTGTCCCCTTGCTGTTGGCCAGTACCCTGGCCCATGCCGAACTGCCCGAAACCGACTGGCTGGAGCTGATGCCCAGGTCGGACCAGAAGGCACTCGAACAAATGCCTGAAATCGACCACAACTCACCGGAAGCCATGGGCACCTTTACCGCCAAGGGAGGCCTCAAGCAGAGCAAGGGCCTGCCTGCGGTGATGTACTCGACCAAGACCGTTGCAGCCATGAATGGCAAGGATATCCGCCTAGGTGGCTACCCTGTGCCGCTGGAGAGTGACGCCAAGGGCAACAGCACGTTGTTCTTCCTGGTGCCGTACCCGGGTGCGTGCATCCATGTGCCGCCACCGCCGCCGAACCAGTTGGTACTGGTGCGCTACCCGAAAGGCCTGAAGATCGATGACATCTACACCCCGCTGTGGGTCAGCGGCAAGCTGAAGGTGGAGAAGGTCAGCAATGACCTGGCCGATGCGGCCTATGCGCTGGATGCGGGGAAGGTGAGGGTGGTGGAGGATGCTGATCTCTGAACGGCTGTGCCGGCCTCTTCGCGGGTAAACCCGCTCCTACCCGGCGTCCACAGGCCTCGCATGCCGCGGGGTATCTGTAGGAGCGGGTTTACCCGCGAAGAGGCCGGCACAGGCACCGTAAAACTCAGATCATTTCGCTGACAATCCTGACCGCTAGCGAACTGCTGTGCCCAGGCTTCAACTCCACCAGGTCATCCCACACATTCGCCGTCTCGATGCACAACATCCGCTGCCAGCCATCATCAGCCATGTCCGCCAGCTCCTTCGCCCGCTCGGTCCACGGGTTCCAGATCACCGCCGAGCGCGAGCCGCTGCTGGTCAAGGTAATCCGCCGATTCCAATGCGGGTCGACGATGCTGAGGGTCTGCGGGGTGTTCAGGTAGATTCGGTCCGTCTCCCCGGCAAACGTCAGTGCCCCCTGCTGCTGGCGTTGTTCCCAGCCCGCCAGGGTCTCGATATAACCCAGCCCGTCGACACCCTCGACCCGCGCCTGGCGCACATCGCTGACCGCGAAGTAGCTATGCAGGGCCTGGCTGATGGTCACGGGGGTATTGCCCATGTTGCGGCTGGTCAGGCTCAGTGTCAGGTCTGCGCCCATCTCCACCACCAGTTTCAGCTCGACATCATGGGGCCAACCGGGCAGGTCGCCCCGCGCTTCAGGCAGTTCGAACTCGATCCGCAGGGCCTCGCCCACTTCTTCGATACCCAGCAATTTCCAGTCACGCGTGCGCGCAAGCCCGTGGGCAGGCGCCGGTGTTCCCTGGTACATGGCCTGGACGGCCTCAGGGTTGCGCTGCAGGTTGCCAAACCATGGCCAGCACACCGGTACCCCGGCGCGTACCGACTTGCCCTGGCGGAAGATGGCCTGGTCGCTCAGCCACAGCAGCGGCGGTTCGCCCACCTGCTGGTAGCTGAGGACCTGTGCGCCCTGCTGGGCGATCAGGAGTTCGGCACGGTCACTGCTGATACGCCAGCAGTTGAGTCCGCCATGTTGCTCGGTTACGACCTGAAAGGTAGCCATTGCGTTCTTCTCATTGATTGCCAGTGGGCCTTGGACCCGGGCAGATGCAATGAGTTTACCGCCAGCGTGGCTCAGCGACGAGGCACCGAGCGGGTACGACCACTGCCGTCGATGGCGACGAAGACGAATACCGCTTCTGTGACCTTGCGCCATTCGCTGGACAGCGGGTCGTCGCTCCACACTTCGACCATCATCTGGATCGAGCTGCGGCCGATTTCCAAGGTCTGGGTATAGAAAGACAGCTGTGCGCCGACCGCGACGGGCACCAGGAAGGCCATGCGGTCGATGGCTACGGTGGCTACGCGGCCGCCGGCGACACGGCTGGCCATGGCCGTGCCTGCCAGGTCCATCTGGGCAACCAGCCAACCGCCGAAAATATCGCCGAAACCGTTGGTTTCTCGCGGCAATGCGGTGATTTGCAAGGCCAGGTCGCCTTGCGGGATTGGATCTTCTTGTTCGAGCTCAATCATGCGATGGGGCCTCTGACCCGTGACGCTTTTCGTTGGTGTGGCGCAAAGGCCGGGTAAACGATTCAGCTTGAAACATACTACGCCGATTTCGTTTCACTGGGCGGCCGTAGGGAAACTCTGCGAAACCGCCTGACAATAGTGACCGGCGTTTTCGCACAACATCCCACGTTAGGAGCAACATAATCCTACGAAATGCCAGTATATAGGGCATAACGGCCAGCGACGACCGCGCATTCACGAATATCTGTGTGGATTTTGTATCGCTTTCGGCGTAGCTCGGCAATTTGCTATCTTCGCCTGTCTCCCAATCCAGAAGCCGCGCGCCAAGCGGCCTGCATGCCCTATAAAGAGAACAACGAGCGATGACTTCCGTGCCCAGCAGTATCGAGCAGCCCTCGCGGCCGCTGACCCGCAGCGACTACAAGACCCTCTCACTGTCCGCCCTGGGCGGCGCGCTGGAGTTCTACGATTTCATCATCTTCGTGTTCTTCGCGACGGTGGTGGGCAAGTTGTTCTTCCCGGCCGACATGCCCGAGTGGCTGCGGCTGATGCAAACGTTCGGCATCTTCGCCGCCGGCTACCTGGCGCGGCCGCTGGGCGGCATCATCATGGCCCACTTCGGCGACTTGCTCGGGCGCAAGAAGATGTTCACCCTGAGCATCTTCATGATGGCCCTGCCGACCCTGATCATGGGCCTGCTGCCGACGTATGCGCAGATCGGTATGTGGGCACCGATCCTGCTGTTGCTGATGCGTGTGATCCAGGGCGCGGCAATCGGCGGCGAAGTACCGGGCGCATGGGTGTTCGTCTCTGAACACGTGCCGGCTCGCAACACCGGCTATGCCTGCGGCACCCTTACCGCCGGCCTGACTGCCGGCATTCTGCTGGGCTCGCTGGTAGCGACCTTGATCAACAGCGTGTACAGCGCGGAAGAAGTGGCTGACTACGCCTGGCGTATCCCGTTCCTGCTTGGCGGTGTGTTCGGCCTGTTCTCGGTGTATCTGCGCCGTTGGCTGCACGAGACCCCGGTGTTCGCCGAAATGCAGCAACGCAAGGCACTGGCCGAGGAGTTGCCTCTGCGCGCCGTGCTGCGTGACCACCGTGGTCCGATCATCCTGTCCATGCTGCTGACCTGGATGCTTTCAGCCGGCATCGTGGTGGTCATCCTGATGACCCCGGCGCTGCTGCAGAGCTTCTACCACATCAGCCCGACCGACTCGCTCAAAGCCAACAGCCTGGCCATCGTGTTGCTCAGCTTTGGTTGTATAGGTGCCGGCAGCCTGGCCGACCGCTTTGGTGCAGGCCGCGTGTTCGTGATCGGCAGCCTGCTGCTGCTGGCCAGCTCCTGGACCTTCTACCACAGCCTGCCGACCCGGCCCGAGCTGCTGTTCCCGCTGTATGCCGTGACCGGCCTGTGCGTGGGTGTGATTGGCGCAGTGCCTTATGTGATGGTCAAGGCGTTCCCGGCGGTGGTGCGTTTCAGCGGGTTGTCGTTCTCGTACAACGTGGCCTACGCGATCTTTGGTGGGCTGACACCGATGGTGGTGACCGCACTGCTGAAGGTGAGCCCGATGGCGCCTGCCTACTACGTGGCAGGCCTGTGCGCCGTCGGTCTGGCCGTGGGCCTGTATCTGCTCGCCAACAAGCGCTGATCTGCGCTACGGCTACTGGCCTCTTCGCGTCTAAAGCCGCTCCTACAGGGTTTTGCACAGGCGTCAAGGCCGACACCGAACCTGTAGGAGCGGCTTTAGCCGCGAAGAGGCCACACCTGCTTTCAGTGATGGCCTTTCATCCAATTGTCATAATGAAGTCATATCGTGTTCATGCGGCCTGCCGATACTTGGGCCCGTTCCATCCAACACCCCAATATTCCTGCTAGGAGCAAGGCATGAAACTGAAGCGTTTGATGGCGGCCCTTACCTTTGCCGCCGCTGGCGTTGCAACCGCCAACGCGGTAGCCGCTGTCGATCCTGCGATCCCGACCTACACCAAGACCACGGGTGTTTCGGGCAACCTCTCCAGCGTCGGTTCCGACACCCTCGCGAACCTCATGACTCTGTGGGCCGAGGCCTACAAGAAGGAATATCCGAACGTAAACATCCAGATCCAGGCTGCCGGCTCCTCTACCGCGCCACCCGCGCTGACCGAAGGCACCGCCAACCTCGGCCCGATGAGCCGCAAGATGAAGGACGTCGAGCTGCAAGCCTTCGAGCAGAAGTACGGCTACAAGCCGACCGCCATCCCGGTCGCCGTCGACGCCCTGGCAGTGTTCGTGCACAAGGACAACCCAATCAAGGGCCTGACCATGGCTCAGGTTGACGCCATCTTCTCTTCCACTCGCCTGTGCGGTGGCAAGGCCGAGATCAAGACCTGGGGCGACGTCGGTGTGACCGGCGACCTGGCCAACAAGCCAATCCAGCTGTTCGGCCGCAACTCGGTATCGGGCACCTACGGCTACTTCAAGGAAGAAGCCCTGTGCAAAGGCGACTTCAAGCCTAACGTCAACGAACAGCCTGGCTCGGCTTCGGTCGTGCAGTCGATCAGCTCCTCGCTGAACGGCATCGGCTACTCGGGCATCGGTTACAAGACCGCCAGCGTGAAGACCGTAGCCCTGGCCAAGAAAGACGGCGGTGAGTTTATTGAAGACAATGAAGCCAACGCCCTGAACGGCACTTACCCGCTGTCGCGCTTCCTGTACGTCTACGTCAACAAGGCGCCGAACAAGCCTCTGGCCCCGCTGGAAGCCGAGTTCGTCAAGCTGGTGCTGTCGCAAGCGGGCCAGCAGGTGGTGGTGAAGGATGGCTACATCCCGCTGCCGGCCAAAGTCGTCGACAAGACCCTGGCTGACCTGGGCCTGTCGCACGCCGGTAACGTTGCAAAGAAGTAAGTAATTAAGAGGAGGCCGGTGCCACAGCCCGGCCTCTTCCACGAATTTCCAGTCCGAAGCCAGGTCCCCTGTGCGGCGGGCTTTCGCGCGTCACCACTTTGTAATGTTTTTGTCACACGGGACCGCTAGGGTGTGCGCATGAATGATCTGGCCAATTCCAACATGACCCAAAACTCCCAGCCCGTGCGCATTGATTTCAATACGCCCGAGTTGCAACGCAAGCGCCGCATGCGCGCGCTCAAGGACCGCCTGACCCGCTGGTATGTGCTGGTAGGCGGGCTTGCCGTATTGGCGGCAATCACGTTGATCTTCTTCTACCTGGCTTATGTGGTGTTGCCACTGTTCCAGGGCGCCGAGCTGACCAGCAAGAAAGCCCTGGAGCCGACATGGCTGCAGCAGGATGCCGGTAAGCCACTGATGATCGCGCTTGAAGAGCAGAATCAGGTGGGGATGCGTGTTTCGGACAAGGGCCAGGCATTGTTCTTCGATACCAAGACCGGTAACGAACTCAAGCGTGTCGATCTGGCAGTGCCGGCGGACACCCAGGTTACTTCCATCAGTACTGACCAGCCGGGCAGCGCGCTGATGGTGCTGGGCTTGTCCAATGGTCAGGCCCTGGTGTTCCACCACACCTACAAGATCACCTACCCGGACAACAAGAAAACCATCACCCCTGGCATCGACTATCCGTACGGCGAGCAATCGTTCGTGCTCGACGAGCAGGGGCGTGCGCTGGACCACGTCAGCGTCAACGTCAATGGTGACACCCTGCTGCTGGCCGGCTCTACCGGTGCTCAGCTGCAGGTGGTCGAGCTGACGCGCACGGAAAACATGATGACCGAAGAGGTCACCACCGAGCAGAACCGCATCGAACTGCCGCAAATGACCGAGACGGTGAAGAATATCTTCATCGACCCACGCCAGCACTGGCTGTACGTGATCAACGGCCGCGCCACGGCCGACGTGTTCAGCCTGCGCGACAAGAGCCTCAACGGCCGTTACAAGTTGTCTGATAGCGCCGACACCGAAATTACTGCCACGGGCCAGCTGGTTGGCGGCATTTCGCTGATCATCGGTGACTCCAAGGGCGGACTGGCCCAGTGGTTCATGGCCCGCGACCCGGATGGCGAATCGCGCTTCAAGCAGATCCGTACCTTCCAGATGGGCAAGGCGCCGATCGTGCAGATCGACGCCGAAGAGCGCCGCAAGGGCTTCATCGCCCTCGACGCCGAAGGCAAACTGGGCGTGTTCCACAGCACTGCACACCGAACCCTGCTGGTAGAGCCGGCTGCCGAAGGCCCTGGCACGCTGGCCCTGTCGCCACGCGCCAACCGCATCATCATCGAAGAAGGCGGCAAATTGTTGCCGTTTAGCCTGCGCAACCCGCACCCGGAAGTTTCGTTCAGCGCGCTGTGGGGCAAGGTGTGGTACGAGAACTACGACGAGCCGAAGTACGTCTGGCAATCGACCGCTTCGAACACTGACTTCGAGCCTAAACTGAGCCTGTCGCCGCTGACCTTCGGAACCCTGAAGGCCGCGTTCTACGCCATGATCCTGGCCGCCCCGCTGGCCATTGCCGCAGCCATCTACACCGCCTACTTCATGGCCCCGCGCATGCGCCGCAAGGTCAAGCCGGTGATCGAGCTGATGGAAGCGATGCCAACGGTGATCCTCGGCTTCTTCGCCGGCCTGTTCCTGGCCCCGTACCTGGAAGGCCACCTGCCCGGTGTGTTCAGCCTGTTCCTGCTGATGCCGATCGGTATCCTGCTGGCCGGCTTCTTCTGGAGCCGGCTGCCGGAGTCGATCCGCCTGCGTGTACCGGATGGTTGGGAAGCGGCGATCCTGATTCCGGTCATCCTGTTCACCGGCTGGTTCGCCCTGACCATGAGCCCGCACCTGGAAAGCTGGTTCTTCGGCGGTGACATGCGCCTGTGGATCACCAACGACTTAGGCATCACCTACGACCAGCGCAACGCCCTAGTAGTCGGTATCGCCATGGGCTTCGCGGTCATCCCGAACATCTACTCGATTGCCGAAGATGCCGTGTTCAGTGTGCCGCGCAGTCTGACCCTGGGCTCGCTGGCACTGGGCGCGACGCCTTGGCAGACCCTGACTCGCGTGGTCATCCTCACCGCCAGCCCGGGCATCTTCTCGGCGTTGATGATCGGCTTGGGCCGTGCGGTTGGCGAGACCATGATCGTGCTGATGGCCACCGGCAACACACCGGTGATGGAGATGAACCTGTTCGAGGGCATGCGCACCCTGGCCGCCAACGTGGCCGTGGAAATGCCGGAGTCGGAAGTCGGTGGCAGCCACTATCGCGTGCTGTTCCTGGCCGCCCTGGTGCTGCTGATGTTCACCTTCATCATGAACACCTTGGCCGAGCTGATTCGCCAGCGTCTGCGCAAGAAATACTCGTCGCTTTGATAGAAAGGTAGCGATCCGTGAAAAAGGATTCCCTCAAAGGCTGGTTCAAGAGCGGCGCCCCAGGCGTCTGGATGAGCGGCGGCGCGGTGGCCATGGCCGTGATCATGACCGTCGGCCTGCTGGCGGTGATCGCCGTGCGCGGCCTGGGCCACTTCTGGCCAGCCGATCTTGTCCAGGCCACCTACAAGGTGCCGGGCCAGGCCGATCACGTTGTCATTGGCGAAGTGGTGCAGAAGGAGGAAGTACCCCGAGCTCGTCTGAAGGGTGCTGGCCTGCCGGTACCGGACCAGGGTCCGGAGTTCATGACCCGGGAGCTGATCAAGGTGGGTAACCGCGACCTCAACGGCAGCGACTTTACCTGGGTGGTCGGCGACTGGCTGGTCGACGAACAGCGTCCGGCTGACCTGATGGCCCTTGAGCGCCGCGAGTGGGGCAACTTCTATGGCTACCTGGTCAGCGTCAAGGAACAGGGCCGTGTGGTTGCCGAAGGCCCCGCTGCCTGGAACGAACTGCAGGCCCGCCTCAAGCGTGCCAACCAGCTCAACAGCGAGCTGCAGCAGCTGGAGAAAAAGGACATCGGTGCCATCAACCATGGCCTTGAGCGCCTGCGCCTGCAAGCGCGCAAGCTGGAGCTGGATGGCAAGCTGGACGCCGCCGCCCAGGCCGACATGGACGCCGACCGTGCCGAACTGAACAGCCGCTACAAGGCTATCGAAGAACGCCTGACCGGCCTGCACCAGGCTTTCTCCCGCGACAGCCTGGTGGCCCGGGATGGCAACGGCCGTGAAGTGGAAATCAACCTGAGCAAGGTGGTGCATGCCGTTCAGCCGAACGGCATGTCGGCGTTTACCAAGTTGGGCACCTACTTCGGCAAGGTCTGGGAGTTCCTCAGCGACGACCCGCGTGAAGCCAACACCGAGGGCGGTATCTTCCCGGCCATCTTCGGTACCGTGATGATGACCCTGATCATGGCCGTGATCGTTACCCCGTTTGGCGTGCTGGCTGCCGTGTACTTGCGTGAATACGCCAGGCAGGGCCCGGTCACCCGGCTTATCCGTATTGCGGTGAACAACCTGGCCGGTGTTCCTGCGATCGTCTACGGTGTGTTCGGTCTGGGCTTCTTCGTCTATGTGCTGGGCGGCTCGATCGACCGCCTGTTCTTCCCCGAAGCGTTGCCGGCGCCGACCCTGGGTACCCCGGGCCTGCTGTGGGCATCGCTGACCCTGGCATTGCTGGCGGTACCGGTGGTGATCGTGGCCACCGAAGAAGGCCTGGCGCGAATCCCGCGCACCGTGCGTGAAGGCTCGCTGGCGTTGGGCGCAACCAAGGCCGAGACCCTGTGGAAAATCGTCCTGCCCATGGCCAGCCCGGCCATGATGACGGGCATGATCCTCGCCGTGGCCCGTGCCGCCGGCGAAGTGGCGCCGCTGATGCTGGTAGGTGTGGTGAAGCTGGCGCCGTCGCTGCCGGTGGATGGTAACTACCCGTACCTGCACCTGGACCAGAAGATCATGCACCTGGGCTTCCACATCTATGACGTCGGCTTCCAGAGCCCGAACGTCGAAGCTGCGCGGCCGCTGGTTTATGCCACTGCGCTGCTGCTGGTGCTGGTGATCGCGACCCTCAACCTCTCTGCCGTGTGGATTCGCAACCACCTGCGCGAGAAGTACAAGGCGCTGGACGGCTGACCCTGATTGCAAGCGTGCCGCCCGTAAGCCGGGCGGCCCTTTGAAACGACTTGATAGCGTATGGAGTTGACCATGCAGCAAGATTCCCACACCCATGGCATCGACATGTCTGCCCTGGGCCGCAACAAGCAAAGCCTGCGAATGGCTGAAGAAACCGTGGCCATCGAAGTGCCGGGCCTGAGCCTGTTCTATGGCGACAAGCAAGCGCTGTTCGACGTGCAGATGAACATCCCGAAGCAGCGTGTGACCGCCTTCATCGGCCCATCCGGCTGCGGCAAGTCGACCCTGCTGCGCACCTTCAACCGGATGAACGACCTGGTTGACGGTTGCCGTGTGGAAGGTGCCATCAACCTGTACGGCAACAACATCTACCGCAAGGGCGAAGACGTTGCCGAACTGCGCCGGCGTGTGGGCATGGTGTTCCAGAAGCCGAACCCGTTCCCCAAGACCATCTACGAGAACGTGGTCTACGGCCTGCGCATCCAGGGCATCAACAAGAAGCGCGTGCTTGATGAGGCCGTCGAGTGGGCGTTGAAGGGTGCGGCCTTGTGGGACGAGGTCAAGGACCGCCTGCACGAGTCGGCGCTGGGCCTGTCCGGTGGCCAGCAGCAGCGTCTGGTCATCGCCCGCACCATTGCCGTGGAGCCGGAGGTGCTGCTGCTTGACGAACCGTGCTCGGCGCTGGACCCGATCTCGACCTTGAAGGTCGAAGAACTGATCTATGAATTGAAATCCAAGTACACCATTGTCATCGTGACCCACAACATGCAGCAAGCGGCGCGTGTTTCGGATTACACCGCGTTCATGTACATGGGCAAACTGGTCGAATTCGGGGATACCGATACCCTGTTCACCAACCCGGCGAAGAAGCAGACCGAAGACTACATCACCGGTCGCTACGGCTAAGCGCCGCTCGCGAAACAGGCACCTCGGTGTCTGGCACCGGCGTTGCCGGTGTTCGCGGGTGAACCCGCTCCTACAGGGCCGCGCTACCAAAGGACAAAACGATGATCAACAAAGAAAGCCTTACCCATCACATTTCCCAGCAGTTCAACGCCGAGCTGGAAGAGGTGCGCAGCCACCTGCTGGCCATGGGCGGGCTGGTGGAAAAGCAGGTCAACGACGCGGTTACCGCGCTGATCGAAGCCGACTCTGGTCTGGCCCAGCAGGTGCGCGAGGTTGACGAGCAGATCAACCAGATGGAGCGCAACATCGACGAGGAGTGCTTGCGCATCCTCGCCCGCCGCCAGCCAGCGGCCTCGGACCTGCGCCTGATCATCAGCATTTCCAAGTCGGTGATTGACCTGGAACGCATCGGTGACGAGTCGACCAAGATCGCCCGCCGCGCCATCCAGCTGTGCGAAGAGGGCGAGTCGCCGCGTGGTTATGTCGAGGTTCGCCACATTGGCGACCAGGTGCGCAACATGGTCCGGGATGCGCTGGACGCCTTTGCCCGCTTCGACGCCGACCTGGCACTGTCGGTGGCCCAGTACGACAAGACCATCGACCGCGAATACAAGACTGCGCTGCGTGAGCTGGTGACCTACATGATGGAAGACCCGCGCTCTATCTCGCGGGTGCTGAGCGTGATCTGGGTGCTGCGCTCGCTGGAGCGTATTGGCGACCATGCGCGCAACATCTCCGAACTGGTGATCTACCTGGTGCGCGGCACCGACGTGCGCCACATGGGCCTCAAGCGCATGACGGCAGAAGTGCAGGGCACTGCTGTCGCCAACGGCGAAAAGGCTAATGTTCCGGGTGAATCTGACGATAAGTAAGGTTGCTCCCGAGCATCGACGCCCGGCCTTGGCCGGGCGTTTTCGTTTGCGGTCGAGAGCCGGCAGGCACCCGCGAACGATGTGAAGAAGTCCCGGCGTGACCAGGTTGTAGCAAATAGCCATTATTTGGCAGTAGGCTAGTCGGGATTCATAAGGAGTATCGATGAGTAAAGTGAATGTGCTGGTCGTGGATGACGCCCCGTTTATCCGTGATCTGGTCCGCAAGTGTCTGCGCAACGCCTTCCCGGGTATGGCCATCGACGACGCGGTCAACGGTCGCAAGGCCATGGCCATGCTCGGCAAGGAAGCGTTCGATCTGGTCCTCTGCGACTGGGAAATGCCGGAAATGTCAGGCCTGGAACTGCTGACCTGGTGCCGTCAGCAGCCTGCACTGAAGAACCTGCAGTTCATCATGGTGACCAGCCGTGGCGACAAGGAGAACGTCATTCAGGCGATCCAGGCGGGCGTTTCCGATTTTGTAGGCAAGCCGTTCACCAACGAGCAACTGCTGACCAAGGTAAAGAAAGCCCTGACCAAGATCGGTAAGCTCGACAGCCTGATGGCCACCGGCCCGGCGCGAGCCAACCCGGCGTTTGCCAACGACTCGTTGAACGCGCTGACTGCGGGCAAGCCCGAAGCGGTCAAGGTGGCGGCGCCGACACCGGCACCGGTCAAGCCTTTGGTCGCGGCGCCCGCACCTGCCGCCCCCGCGCCGAGCGGCCGTGGCCAGGGCCAGCTGCGCCTGGCCAGTGGCATGCAGCCATGCGTGATCAAGGCGTTGAGCCTGAAAGAGGCACTGCTGGTGGTACGCCGCAGCGAAGTGCTGCCACAGGTGCTGGAAGGTGCGGTGCTGGACCTGGAGCAGGGCGAAAGTGCCGAAGTTGCTCGCCTGAACGGCTACCTGCATGCGGTGGCGGCGCTGGAGCCAAAACCTGACAGCGACTGGTTGCAGTTGACGTTCAAGTTTGTCGACCAGGATGCCCAGAAGCTCGACTACCTGTCTCGGTTGATTGCCCGCGGCACTGCGCAGAAGCACTTCACCCCCGGTGCCTGACCCCGGCCCCGCGTCATGCTTTGGGCAGGAGCAGCACACGGGTGCTCCTGCCCAAGCCCGAGTTGCCCCATCCGACCAACTGCAATACCTACCGTAAAACCCGCTGCTAGGCTTCGACAGATCATAACTGTCAAAAAGCCACTATCATGCCCGCGCGCCTGCTGCTGTTCTGTGCATTGCTCATGGCCTCGGCGTCGAGCCAGGGCGTGACGCTCTACAAGATCACTGACGATTCCGGTGTCGTCTCCTATTCCGACCGCCCTGGCCCCGGCGCCAAGCCCTTGGTGTTGCTCGAACCCATGGTCGAAACGCTCGAAGGCCAGGTACTGCTGAACGCGAAAACCTTCGACGGTGGCGTGAGCTTTTCGGCACGAAACGAGCTGCATGTGCCGGTAGAGGTAGAGTTGCGGCTGGACAACCTGGTCAACGCACAAGGCGGCGATGCCCCGCGTATCGTGCGTCGGCTGCTGCCGCCGCGTACCACGCAGATGCTCAGTGTGCTCAGGGGGCGGCCCGGGCTGCTGCTGAACTACCGTTCGACCCTGCTGCAGGCCATGGGTGACCCGGGCAAACGGCCCCAGGGCTTCCGCTATGCGTTCCCGTGGATTGGCGGGCCGTTCCGCGTCACTCAGGGCCCCAATGGCCGTGTCAGTCATTTTGGGCCCCGAGGGCGCTACGCCATGGATATCGCCATGCCCGAAGGCACACCCATCATCGCGGCGCGGGAAGGGGTGGTGGTGAAGACGCAGAACAGCCAGAGCGGGCGCGGCCCCAACCCCTCGGGTAACTTTGTCAGGATTTTGCACCCGGATGGCACCATGGGCGTATACCTCCACCTGATGCGTGGTTCGGTGGTGGTAGCGGAGGGGCAACGGGTACGGCAGGGCCAGATGCTGGCCAAGTCGGGCAATACCGGCAACAGCACTGGGCCGCACCTGCATTTTGTGGTGCAGCGCAATGTGGGGTTGGCGCTAGAGTCGATACCTTACCGCTTCGACAGGCCGATCAGCGGGTTGCCGGATTTCACTGCCGGCAACCCCTGACCGATTGGGCCATCAATCCAGCTTCAGCACCTTGGCCAGTACGATCTTGGGCCCTTTCATCTTCTTGATGATGATGCGCAGCCCTTCGACCTCCAGCACTTCCTCTTCTTCCGGCACGCGCTTGAGCGTCTCGTAGATCAACCCGGCCAGGGTTTCGGCCTCGATGTGGTCAAGGTCGATACCCAGCAGGCGTTCGACCTTGAACAGTGGGGTGTCGCCGCGCACCAGCAACTTGCCCGGCTGGTAGGCGAGAATGCCACGCTCGGTCTTGCGGTGCTCGTCCTGGATGTCGCCCACCAGCACTTCCAGCACGTCTTCCATGGTCAGGTAGCCGATCACCTTGCCATCGGCTTCCTCGACCAGCACGAAGTGCGCGCCGCCCTTACGGAACTGCTCCAGTAACTGTGCCAGCGGCATGTGCCGCGACACGCGTTCGAGTGGCCGGGCAAGGTCCTCCAGGTCGATGGTCTCTGGCAAGTGCTCCAGCTCAGCCAGCTCCAGCAGCAGGTCCTTGATATGCAGCAGGCCGGTGAATTCTTCGCGCTCGGCGTCGTACACCGGGTAGCGGCTGAACTTGTGGCGGCGCACCAGGGCCAGGATCTGCTTCAGAGGCGCATGGGCGTCGATGCTGATCATGTCCTCACGCGAGTTGGCCCAGTCGACCACTTCCAGCTCGCCCATTTCCACGGCCGAGGCCAGCACGCGCATGCCTTGGTCGCTTGGGTCCTGGCCACGGCTGGAGTGCAGGATCAGCTTAAGTTCTTCGCGGCTGTAGTGGTGCTCGTGGTGCGGGCCAGGCTCGCCCTGGCCGGCAATACGCAGGATGGTATTGGCGCTGGCATTGAGCAGGTAGATGGCCGGGTACATCGCCCAGTAGAACAGGTAAAGCGGCACGGCGGTCCACAGCGACAGCAGCTCTGGCTTACGGATAGCCCAGGACTTGGGGGCCAGCTCGCCAACCACGATGTGCAGGTACGAGATGACGAAGAAGGCGACGAAGAACGAGATCGCCTTGACCAGCTCGGCGCTGTCCACGCCGAAATAGGCCAGCAATGGTTCCAGCAGGTGGGCGAAGGCGGGCTCACCCACCCAGCCCAGGCCCAGCGAGGCGAGGGTAATGCCCAATTGGCAGGCCGACAGGTAGGCGTCGAGCTGGTTGTGAACCTTGCGCAGGATGTTGCCACGCCAGCCGTGCTTTTCGGCGATGGCCTCTACGCGTGTAGCGCGCAGCTTGACCATGGCGAACTCCGCAGCAACGAAGAAGCCGTTGAGCAGCACCAGCAGGAAGGCAAAGATGATCATGCCGAAGTCGGCGAATAACGAGGTGAGGCTAATACCAGAGGAAGGGTCCATGATGGAGTTTTTACGGGGTCCGTCTTTGAGATAGAGAGAAAAAAAGTGCCAGCTTTTGCTGGCACAGGGGATCCAATGTAGCGGCTGGGGCCGTAAAAGCAAAGGGCAGCGGACTCATTGCAGTCCCTGTGGGAGCAGGCATGCCCGCGAAGGCCCGCGCAGCAGCCTCAATCTCAAGCCTTTTCGTTGGCCAATTGTGCTGGCGCAAAGTGACAGGTAAAGGTGCTGCCATGCCCCGGTACACTGCTGATTTCCAGCTTGCCCCGGTGGCGCATCAGCACATGCTTGACGATTGCCAGCCCCAGCCCGGTACCGCCGGTATTCGATGCACGGCTGGAGTCTACGCGGTAGAAGCGCTCGGTCAGGCGTGGCAAGTGCTTGGCATCGATGCCCACCCCCGAGTCCTGCACCGACAGGTGTGCGCCCTGGGCATCGGCCCACCAGCGGATGCGGATGTTGCCTTCGTCCTGGGTGTACTTGACCGCATTGAACACCAGATTGGAAAAGGCACTGCGCAGTTCCGACTCGCTGCCCTTCAGCTTGATGCCAGGCGCAGCCTCCAGGCTGATGCGCTGGTTGCGCGGCCCGGACAGGGCCTGGGCGTCGTTCTTGATGGCGGCGAGCAGGGCATCGACCGCCACCGGCTGGTTGTCCGATGGGTAATCGGTGGCTTCCAGTTTGGCCAGTAGCAACAAATCGTTGAGCAGGGTTTGCATGCGCGAGCCTTGCTGGCTCATTTGCTGCAGGGCGCGGCTCCAACGCGGGTTCACGTCCTCGACGTTGTCCAGCAGGGTTTCCAGGTAGCCGGTGATTACCGTCAGCGGCGTGCGCAGCTCGTGAGACACGTTGGCGACGAAGTCCTTGCGCATCTGTTCCAGCTGGTGAATGCGGGTGACATCGCGCACCAGCATCAGGTGTTCATTGTTGCCGTAGCGGGTGATGTGCAACTGCACACGCATTCGGTCATTGATCGGCGAAGGGATTTCCAGCGGTTCGAGGTAGTTTTCTGCCTCGAAGTACTCTTTGAAGAGCGGGTGGCGCACCAGATTGGTCACTTGCTGGCCGCCGTCCTGTGGGGTCTTGAAGCCCAGCAGGGTCTCGGCGGCGCGGTTCCACCATTCCAGGTTGCCGTCGCTGTCGAGCATGATCACCGCGTCACGCAGCGCAGCGGTGGACTCCTGCACCCGGTCGATCACTGCCTGCAGGCGGCCCCGTACGCGCTGGTCGCGGCGTTGCAGGTGGTAGATGCTATCGAATACCTCGCCCCACAGGCCGTAGCCATCGGGCGGTGCTTCGTCGGGTTGGTGATTGCGCAGCCAATCGTGCAAGCGCAGCAGTTGCTTGAGGGTCCAGCCCAGATAGAGCGCCAGGCCTATGGCCAGGCTCCAGCCATAGTAGCCGCTGACCAGCCCGCCGATCAGGCAGACGGTAATCAGCAACAGCAGATGGCGAATCAGGGTTGCATGCCAGTTCTGGTTCAATTGACGATCCTTGTACAACGATGTGCAGCTTGGCGCTCCAGAGCTCGATCAGCTCTTGGTCGAGAAGCGGTAGCCAGTGCCCCGGACGGTTTGTACCAGATTCTCGTAAGCTTCACCCAGCGCCTTGCGCAGGCGACGGATGTGCACGTCGACGGTACGTTCCTCGACGTAGACGTTGCCGCCCCACACCTGGTCCAGCAATTGGCCTCGGGTGTAGGCGCGCTCCTGGTGGGTCATGAAAAACTGCAGCAGGCGGTATTCGGTAGGGCCCATCTCGGCCGGCTTGCCGTCGATGGTCACACGGTGGCTGATCGGGTCGAGCAGCAGGCCGCCGACCTCGATCGGCGCCTCGCTGTCGCTCGGGCCAGTGCGGCGCAGCACGGCTTTCAGTCGCGCTACCAGTTCACGCGGCGAGAACGGCTTGGTGATGTAGTCGTCGGCGCCCACTTCCAGGCCCTGGATCTTGTTGTCTTCTTCACCCTTGGCGGTGAGCATGATGATCGGAATATCACCGGTCAGCTCGTCGCGCTTCAGGCGGCGGGCCAGCTCGATGCCGGAGGTGCCCGGCAGCATCCAGTCGAGCAGGATCAGGTCCGGTTTGCGGTCGACGATGATCGCGTGGGCCTGTTGGGAGTTTTCCGCTTCCAGGCAGTCATAGCCGGCCATTTCCAGGGCAACGGCGATCATCTCGCGAATGGGCGCTTCGTCGTCGACGATCAGAATGTTCCTGCCTACCATGCTCAAAACCTCTCCTGGATTCGGTGTCTTGGCCCGCATTAGATAACGGAATTATTGCAGCTGTGTGACAGGGTGTTGGCCGTTCTGGCGACATTCCGTGACTGAACTAGGCTACAGAGGGCCGCTTTAATGGCAACCCGAACCCATTTCCCCCCGAAACAATGGTGAATCCAATGACACGACATACGCTGAGCTGGATGGCCCTTTTCACTGCGTTGGCGCTCCCGGGGGTGGCGTTGGCCCACCATGCCATGGAGAAGGATGGCATGTGGGTCGATCATGCCGGCATGACCCTGTACACCTTTGACAAGGATGCGGGTGGCAAGTCGATGTGCAATGGCGAGTGCGCCAAGAACTGGCCACCGTTGATGGTCAAGAAAGAAGACGAAGCACCGAAGGATAAATGGACCCATGTAACGCGTGACGACGGTTCGATGCAGTGGGCTTACGACGGCAAGCCGCTGTATACCTTCATCAAGGACAAGAAGGCCGGTGACATGACCGGTGACGGCATGAAAGACGTCTGGCACGTTGCCAAGCCTTGAGATAGCCGGGGCCGCTGTGCGGCCCATCGCGACACAAGGCCGCTCCCACATGGTTCGACGTACGCCGATCAATGTGTGCGGCCTTGTGTCGCGATGGGCTGCGCAGCAGCCCCAAACTACTCAGCGCAACGCGTAATCCAGCACCACCCCGATAAACACCAGCATCCCCGCCCAGTGGTTGTGCAGAAACGCCTTGAAGCACGATTCCCGGTCCAGCTTGCGCGTTGACCAGTATTCCCAGGCAAAGCAAGCCGCCGCGCCCAGCAACCCAAGGTGGAACCAGCCACCCAGGTCGAAGCGGCTACCGGCCAGCAACAGGCAGCCCAGCGACAGCAACTGCAGGGTCAGGATGATGCTGCGATCAGCGTCGCCGAACAGGATCGCAGTGGATTTCACACCAATTTTCAGGTCGTCATCGCGGTCGACCATGGCGTAATAGGTGTCATAACCCACCGTCCACAGCAGGTTGGCGATATACAGCAGCCAGGCGCCGGCCGGCAACTCACCGCCAGCGGCTGTGAAAGCCATGGGAATGCCCCACGAATACGCCGCCCCCAGCACCACCTGCGGGTAGTAGGTGTAGCGCTTCATGAACGGGTAGCAGAACGCCAAGGCCACCGCCCCGAACGACAGCCAGACGGTGCGGCTGTTGGTGCACAGCACCAGCAGGAAACTCACCCCGACCAGAATCGCGAACAGTGTCAGCGCCTCGCGTGGCCGCACCCGGCCACTGGCCAGGGGGCGGTCGGCGGTCCGCTTGACGTGGCCGTCAACCTTGCGGTCGGCAAAGTCGTTGATGCAGCAGCCGGCCGCGCGCATCAGCACCACACCAAGGCCGAAGATGAGCACATTGGCCAGGGTGGGTGACCCATTGCCGGCAATCCACACTGCCGACAGGGTCGGCCACAACAGCAGGTAGATGCCTATCGGCCGGTCCATACGGCTGAGCTGGACGAAGTCCCAGGCCCGTGGATGCAGGCGGTTGAGCGACTTGAGCAGTTGCAGGTACATCAGCGGATTTCCTCCTTGGCCGCTTGCCACAATGCCGGCAGAAACACTTCTGCCACCAGCAGGTCCAGACCGTTGCGCTCGAAGCGCGAGCGGCGGCCCCAAAGCGCCGCATGTGCAGCTTCGGACGGCAGCCAGGCCTGTGGATAAGTGCACACTTCGAGTGGATGACGGATGAACGCCTGGTCGCAGAACAGCAGCTCGCCCAGCGAGCGGCTGCCCAAGGATTCCAGGTCCAGACCGCCACGTTCCAGGGCGCTGCGGCTGGCCACGCTGCGGGCGAACACCCAAGGTTGGCCATGGCCGCGCAGGTACACTTCGCGCACCCAGCCTTCGGCGCCAGCAGCGATGCCCAGCGCTTGGCATTCGTCATCGCGCAGCAGCTGCCAGCCCTCGAACAGCGGGGTGACGGAAAAGTGATCGATGGACAGACGGGTCAGGCGGCGGGTCAGCGAGCCCTCGTCGAACAGCCAGTCAAGGGTGGGCTGGTCGATGTCGGTCGCCAGCTGTGAATACGGCAGCCACGCGACAGCGGCTGCTTGCGGGGATTCGTACGACACGTCGATATGCTTTGTTACAGCCAGAGAGGCGGCGAGCTTAGCATGATTGCCCCAACTGCTTGCATACTGCCGGCAGGGCCGCTACAAAGCCCCCACGCATTGCGCGCTGGCCCTGTTCGCGGGCAAGCCCGCCAGGCCTGCGCGGTCACTGTAGGCGCGGGCTTGCCCGCCAAAAGGCCATCAGCCGCAACACAAGCCCCAGCCTGAACCGAGGAAATAGACCTGATGAAAAAGTGGCAATGTATTGTCTGTGGCCTGATCTACGACGAAGCCGAAGGCTGGCCCGACGACGGCATCGCCCCCGGCACCCGTTGGGAGGATGTGCCTGAGGATTGGCTGTGCCCCGACTGTGGCGTCGGCAAAAGCGACTTTGAAATGATCTCCATCGGTTAATCGAGGAAAGCACGACATGACGTCCCCTGTGGTAATCATCGGTACCGGCCTTGCGGGCTACAACCTGGCCCGTGAATTTCGCAAGCTCGATACGCAGACGCCGCTGTTGCTGATCACCGCCGACGATGGTCGTTCGTACTCCAAGCCGATGCTTTCCATGGGCTTTGCCAAGCAGAAGGACGCCGACGGCCTGTGCATGGCTGAGGCGGGTGCTATGGCCGAGCAATTGAACGCCGAGGTCCGCACCCATACCCGCATCAGCGGCATCGACCCGGGCCACAAGCGGCTGTGGATCGGCGAAGAAGCCGTGGAATACCGCGATCTGGTGCTGGCCTGGGGGGCGCAGACCGTGCAGGTGCCGATCGAGGGTGATGGCGGCCATCTGGTATTCCCGATCAACGATCTGGAGGACTACGCGCGCTTCCGTGCTGCCGCCGCGGGCAAGCAGCGTGTCCTGATCCTTGGCGCCGGCCTGATCGGCTGCGAATTCGCAAACGACATGAGCCTGGGTGGTTTCAAGGTCGACGTTGTGGCGCCGTGTGAACAGGTCATGCCGACCCTGCTGCACCCAGCCGCTGCGGCGGCTGTACAGGGTGGGCTGGAGGGGCTGGGAGTACGCTTTCACTTGGGGCCGGTGCTGACCCGCCTGCAGCAGGTGACCCAAGGCCTGGAGGCGCACCTGTCGGATGGCAGCGTGATTGCCTGCGACCTGGTCGTTTCGGCCATCGGCCTGCGCCCACGTACCGACCTGGCTGCCGCAGCTGGGCTGCAGACCAATCGAGGTGTAAGCGTAGACCGCGAGCTACGTACATCACACGCCAACATCTTCGCCCTTGGCGACTGTGCCGAAGTCGATGGCATCAACCTGCTGTACGTGATGCCGCTGATGAGCTGTGCCCGGGCGCTGGCGCAAACCCTGGCCGGCAAGCCGACGGCAGTTTCCTACGGGCCGATGCCTATCACCGTGAAAACCCCGGCCTGTCCGCTGGTCGTCTCGCCAGCGCCACAGGGTTGCGAAGGCACCTGGCAGGTAGAGGGGCAGGGCAGTGACCTCAAGGTGCTCTGCCTTGATGCCGACGGCAAGTTGCTGGGCTACGCCCTGACCGGAGCGGCGGTGATGGAGAAGCTGGCGCTGAATCGTCAGTTACCAGCGGTTATGGCGTAAATAGCGGCTGTTCTGTCGGATTTATCCTGTTGTTGCCTGCACAATGGCCGCCCAGATACTGGCGCGGCCCCTGAGCTCGTGCCATTCTCACTCCCGTCTGCCGCAGATTAGAGCCTGCGGTGCCTTGAGCGCTGCTCCCAGAGGCAGCACGGCATAACAACAAGAATTCCGTCAAAGAGGCTTCACTATGCGCAAACCAGAACTCGCCGCCGTCATCGCCGATAAGGCTGATCTGACCAAGGAAAAGGCCAATCAGGTTTTGAACGCGATTCTCGACAGCATTACCGGTGCCCTGGACAAGGACACCGTGACCTTGGTCGGTTTCGGCACCTTCGAAAAACGTCATCGCGGCGCGCGTACCGGCAAGAACCCGCAAACTGGGGAACCGGTCAAGATCAAGGCCAGCAATACCGTGGCCTTCAAGCCTGGCAAGAACCTGCGCGACAGCGTTAACGCCCCCGCCAAGCCAGCCAAGAAAGGCAAGTGATCGCTCCCTGACAACCCCTGTGTCGGCCAAGCGGGCGCCCCAAGGCGCCCGTTGTGCTTTCTGCAGGCAAAATGTTTCGAACTTGCATAAATAGTTCTGTAAAAGGATAAACTGCGCGCCTTAGTCACTTTTCATTCGAGGCGCGTTGATGAAGTTCCGCTTTCTTCTCTGGGCCATGGGGCTGTTGATGGCCAGGGCCAGCCGAAATAACCCCGCATTCCAGCAGCAGCTCAAGGGCAAGGACTTGGTGTTCCAGATGCAGACCTTGGACGGCAAGGTCGCCCGACACTTCATCGTCAGCAACGAGCGCATCAGCAGCAAGGGCGGCGCGCACCCACAGCCGGCGTTCGCCATTGCCTTCAGGGACGCCGCTTATGGCTTCGCCACCATGCAGGCGGGTAACAAGCAGCTGGCGTTCATGCAGGGGATTCAGGAAAAGCACATCCAGATCAAGGGCAATCCGGCGTTGGTGATGTGGTTCCAAGGGTTGATGAAATACCTGAAACCTAAGAAGAAAGGCTGAAACCCGACGGGGATGCTGACGCTTCACCTGTGGGAGCGGGCATGCCCGCTCCCACAGGCTATGTGCTAATGCTTAATGCGGTGTGTGGAACTGCGAAGCCAGCTCACGCAACAGGTTCTCGGCTTCGAGCACCTTGTTCACCACATCCTCAGCCTTGTCCCGGGTAATGCTCAGGCGTTCCAACAGCTCGTCAGGAATCTCTTCCTGCGGCCCTGAGCCTATACCTCGCGAGCGCAGCAGGCGGGTGGCCAGGCACACCAAGTTGGGGAACGCGAAATATTCGCCGTCGTAGGCTGGATCGTGCTGAAAGCGCAAGGCAGTCGACAGCTCTTCTGGCATGTCCCACAGCTTCATCAGCCAGGCACCGATCTGTTCGCGGCTGATGCCCAGCAAGTGTTGTTCCACATAGGTGTGGTTCAAATGCGGGTTGACCTCAAGGTGGCGGCAAATCAGCGAAAAATGCGGTGGGAACACGTGCGCCAGCAGCAGGTAGCCAAAGTTGTGCAGTAGCCCGGCCAGGTAAGTCAGCCCGGCCTCGGGGCGTTCTGCGCGCGGCATGGCGCGGGTCAGGCCTTCGATGATCGCGGCGGTGTAGATCGATTGTTGCCAGTAGGGCGTGGCCTGCTGCGGGTGGTCTTTGGGCAGGCTCAAGGTCTTGCCCAGCGCCAGGCCCAAGGCCAGGTTGATCACCAGGTCGAAACCCAGCACACGCACGATGGCGTCTTCTACCGAGCGGATCTTGCCCGGTGATCCATAGTAGGGCGATGCAGCCCAGCTCACCACCTGTGCCGCCAGCGCCGGGTCGGTTTCGACTACGCCGGTGATGTCGTCGATGCTGGCGTTGGGATCTACCCGCAGCTTGATGATCTTCTGCGCGGTGTCGGCGAGCGGTGGAATTTCGATGGTCTCTTCCAGGCGTTTCTGAATGCGTCGGGCAGTGAAGGCCTGGACCGCATCGGTGATTTCCCGGGTGTCGTCATCGGGGCGGTCGAGATTGGGGCTGATCGCTTCGACTTGCTGGCCAAAGCTGCTGGCGCTGGCCTTGGCCAGCATGCGCTTGAAGTGTGCGCGTTCGATTTCCAGCAACAGGCCGGCTTCGCCTGACTGGATAAAGACAGTTTCGGCGTCGAGCAGGCTCTTTTCGTACTGGCATGGCGAGCTGGTCAGCGCCGGGATGCCCGGCAGGGCCTTGAGGTGGTGCTTGTCGAGCATCTGCTTCAGGCGCGGCACCGACACCGCGGTCAGCTTGCGCCCGGTCAGCTCGGCCAGGCGGTTGAGGTCCAGCAGGTGGCTCTGCGGGAACAGCACCATGAGGGCGCCGACCTCGTCGTCGAGAAGGACAGCCTGCACCCGCGAAGCCGCAGGCAGGTGCGAGTGTTCGACCACCTGGCGGTAGGGCACGCCGAGCTTGTCGAGCAGCAGCCTGATGACGGAGGGGGCGTGTGGGGTTGCGGTGTCCAGGGCAACTTCAGTCATGGTCCGTATCCACTGTTTCTTTTAAACGCGAAGTATAACCAGCCTGCGAGCAAATCTGGATCCATTCTGGGACTGGCGTCACACTTGGCCATATTGTTGGCCGTGGCGCAGCCAGCGGTCCAGCAGCGGGCTGACGTGTTCCGGCCAGCGTGATACCAAGGCCTGGGCCGCGTCGCGCACGGCCGGCAGCAGGTCGGCGTCGCGCATCAGGTCGGCGACCTTGAACTGCAGCAGACCGGTCTGGCGGGTGCCGAGCATCTCACCCGGGCCCCGCAGTTCAAGGTCTTTTTCGGCGATGATGAAGCCGTCGTTGGTCTCGCGCATGATCCCCAAGCGCTCGCGGCCGATCTGCGACAGCGGCGGGTGGTACAGCAGCACGCAATGGCTCACGGCACTGCCTCGGCCTACCCGGCCGCGCAGCTGGTGCAACTGTGCAAGGCCCAGGCGCTCGGGGTTCTCGATGATCATCAGGCTGGCGTTGGGCACGTCCACGCCCACCTCGATGACCGTGGTCGCGACCAGAAGCTGCAGGTTGCCAGCCTTGAACTCGGCCATGATCTCGGCTTTTTCCGCCGGTTTCATGCGCCCGTGGATCAACCCCACCCTCAGCTCGCCTAGCGCGCTGCCAAGCTCCTCGTAGGTGCTTTCGGCGGCCTGGCAGGTGAGTTCTTCGGACTCTTCGATCAGCGTGCATACCCAATAGGCCTGGCGCCCCTCGGCGCAGGCGGCGCGTACCCGCTCGACCACTTCGAAGCGGCGGCTGTCGGCCACCAGCACGGTGTTCACCGGCGTACGGCCTGGCGGCAATTCGTCGAGCACCGAGGTGTCCAGGTCGGCGTAGGCGCTCATGGCCAGCGTGCGCGGAATAGGTGTGGCGGTCATGATCAACTGGTGCGGGCACAGTTCGCCGGCCACGCCCTTCTTGCGCAGGGCCAGGCGCTGCTGCACGCCGAACCGGTGCTGTTCGTCGATGATCGCAAGGGCCAGGTGCTTGAACCTTACCTCTTCCTGGAACAGCGCGTGGGTGCCGACCACCATGGGTGCACCGTTGGCGATCTGCTCCAGGGAAGCAGCCCGGGCCTTGCCCTTGAGTTTGCCGGCTAGCCAGGCGACTTCGATGCCCAGCGGTTCCAGCCAGCGCTTGAAGGTAATGTAGTGCTGCTCGGCGAGGATCTCGGTGGGTGCCATCAATGCCACCTGGTAGCCAGCCTCCA
Source organism: Pseudomonas sp. KCJK9058 (assembly GCF_046230975.1). Lineage (NCBI taxonomy): Bacteria > Pseudomonadati > Pseudomonadota > Gammaproteobacteria > Pseudomonadales > Pseudomonadaceae > Pseudomonas > Pseudomonas sp. KCJK9058. The sequence goes on along the minus strand of NZ_JBJJLR010000001.1, from coordinate 213,134 downwards.
GCGCCTGCAGCGCCGCCAGTGCTGCGACCACGGTCTTGCCGGCACCCACGTCGCCCTGCACCAGGCGCATCATCGGTTCGTGTTGGCTAAGGTCGTAGGCAATTTCGTTGGCTACCCGCTGCTGCGCGCTGGTCGGCTGGAAGCCCAGGTTAGCCAGGTATTGCGCCTGCAGGCGCGTGGCCTTGGGCAGTACCGGCGCACGCAGGCTGCGCAGGCTTTCGCGCAGGCGTTGCTGCGACAGCTGATGGGTCAGCAACTCTTCGAAGGCCAGGCGGTGTTGAGCCCAGTGCTGGCCTTCGGCGAGCTCGTCGAGGTCAGCGTCGGCCGGCGGGTTGTGCAGGTAGCGGATGGCTTCGTCCAAGGGTGCCAGTTGGTAGTCCCGGGCAAGCTCGTCAGGCAGCCAGTCGGGCAGGCTACGCGGGCCAAGCAGCGCAAGGCTCTGCTGGCACAACAGGCGCAGGCGTTGCTGGGTAAGGCCTTCGGTGGACGGGTAGATCGGCGTCAGGGTCTGCTCCACCGGTGGTGGTGGCTCGTTGCCGTTCAGCGCACGGTACTCCGGGTGGTAGATCTCCAGGCCCGAAGCGCCAGGGCGGGCTTCTCCGTAGCAGCGCAGGTGGGTGCCCCGCTTCAGGCCCTCCTTCTGCGCGTTGCTGAAGTGGTAGAAACGCAATGTCAGCACACCGCTCCCGTCGCCCAGGCGCACCACCAGGCTGCGGCGCTTGCCCATGGTCACATCGGCACCACTGACCACGCCCTCGATAACCGCGTCCTGGCCGGGACGCAGTTGGCCGATTGGCACCACGCGCGTACGGTCCTGGTAGCGCAGGGGCAGGTGGAACAACACGTCCTGCAGGTTTTCCAGGCCGACCTTGGCGAGTTTCTCCGCCATAGCCTCGCCCACGCCTTTCAGTACTGTGACCGGGACCTTCGACAGCTCACTCATGACTCAGGCCGGTTGTTCCGCAGGGTTTTTGGCGACCGAGCACAGGCGGATCGAATCGGCGAGGATCTCGATGGCCTTTGGCCGCGGGAAGCTGGCGCGCCAGGCGATGGCGACCGTGCGGAACGGTGCCGGTGCCGTCAGCGGGCGCACTTCGATGACGCCGGGGGCATAGTGATGGCTGTGCACTGCCGACAGCGGCAAGATTGATACGCCAAGGCCGGAAGCCACCATGTGACGGATGGTTTCCAGCGAGCTGGACTCAACCGTGGTGTGCCGTGAGCCTTCACCCCCCTTGTTCAGGGTAGGGCAGGCTTCCAGTACCTGGTCACGGAAGCAGTGGCCCTCACCAAGCAGCAGCAGGCTCTTGTCGTTGAGCATGGCGGTGTCGATGGTCTTCTTCGCCGTCCATGGGTGGTCGGCAGGCATCAGGGCGCAGAACGGTTCGTCGTATAGCGGTAGCGTCAGCACGTCGGCTTCGTTGAACGGCAGGGCGATGATCACCGCGTCCAGTTCACCATTGCGCAGCTTTTCGCGCAGTACGTGGGTGAAGTTTTCTTCGATGTACAGCGGCATTTGCGGCGCTACGCGGTGCAGCTGCGGGATCAGGTGCGGGAACAGGTAGGGGCCGACTGTGTAGATAGCGCCGACCTTGAGCGGAGCGGTCAGCTGATTTTTGCCGGCCTGGGCCAGCTCGCGAATGCCTTGGGCCTGCTCCAGTACCTTCTGCGCTTGGGCGACGATGTTTTCGCCGACCGGGGTCAGACGTACTGCGCTTTTGCTGCGCTCGAAGATCAGAACGCCAAGCTCGTCCTCGAGCTTCTTCACACCGACCGACAGGGTGGGTTGGCTCACATGACAGCGCTCGGCGGCATGGCCGAAGTGCTGTTCCTGGGCGAGTGTGACGATGTAGCGTAATTCTGTGAGGGTCATAACGTGCGTCCATGAAGTTGCGAGCCCAGCATAGCGGCTGCAATTGATAGACGCACGTTATCAGACTTGCCGAATTGTGACAGAAACAAAAGTCTTAGCGGCGGTCCAGTGAGTAGACGAACGGTGCCACGACTTCAATCGTGCCATTGTTCAGCAACTCGGGTGGTGGCTTGGGTACCGTGCCGGCCCGACGGATCATTTCCAGGGTCGCCCGGTCCAGTGCGGCACTGCCCGAGCCACCGGCCATGGAGTACGACACGACCTTGCCTTCGGCGTCGACCACGAAGCGCAGGCGGTTCATGCCTTGCAGGCCACGACGGCGCGCGTCTTCCGGGTAACGCTTGTACTTGGCAAGGTGGCGCAGCAGGTCGCTCTGCCAGGTTGGCAGGGCGTTGCTGTTGGACGCAATGCTCGGTGCCGGTGCCGCGGACTTCTGCGGTGGCGTGTTGCTGGGCGGTGCGTCCACCGTTTGCTCGGTGGGTGGTGCTTCCTTCGGCGGCTCAGGCTTTTTCTCGGGCTTGGGCGGCTGGGGCTTGGCCTTTGGCTTGGGCGGCTTGGGGATGGCGATCTTGGGCTTGGGCGCTTCTGCCAGCTTCGGCAACGGTGGTTCCTCGACCGGTGCCGGTGGCTGCGGAGCTGCCTTTGGGGGTGGTGGTGGCGCAGGCTCCGGCAACGGTGCCAGTTCGACCATCATCGCTGCCGGGGGCAGTTCGATGGCCTGTGGTACCGACCAGTTGAGCGTCAGCAGCACGGCGACCACGTGCACACCCAGCACGATCGCCAGGCTGCCACCGTAGCGCGCCATGTTAGAGCGCGTTTTCATCATTTCTTGGCTGCCGTCTCGAGACCTACCAGACCGACTTTCAGGTAGCCGGCCGCGCGCATGTTGTTCATCACCTCCATCAGGTCGCCGTAATCCACGCCTTTGTCAGCCTGGAAGAAGATGGTGGTTTCCTTGTCACCCTTGGTCTTGGCGTCGAGCATCGGGCCAAGCTGGTCGGGTGCAGCAACCTGATCGTCGCCGACATACAGCTTCTGGTCGGCCTTGACGCTGACGAACACCGGTTTCTCTGGCCTTGGCGCCGGTTTGGCGGTTGAGGCCGGCAGGTCGACCTTGATGTCGACCGTGGCCAAGGGGGCGGCGACCATGAAGATGATCAGCAGCACCAGCATCACGTCGATGAACGGCGTAACGTTGATTTCGTGGTTTTCGGCGAGGTCGTCGCCACCTTCGTTGAGATGCAGGCCCATGGCTTACCCCACTTTCACCATGTGCGGGGCGGCGCGCTCGCTACCCTGGTGGTCCAGATCACGGCTGACCAGCAGCAGTACCTGAGCGGAGGCATCGGACACCTGTGCCTTGTAACCGGCAATGGAGCGGGCGAAGACGTTGTAGATGACCACGGCCGGGATTGCCGCGACCAGGCCCAGAGCAGTGGCCAGCAGCGCTTCGGCGATACCTGGGGCAACGACGGCCAGGTTGGTGGTCTGGGTCTTGGCGATGCCGATGAAGCTGTTCATGATGCCCCATACGGTACCGAACAGGCCAACGAACGGTGCGGTCGAGCCGATGGTTGCGAGGACGCCGGTGCCGCTGCTCATGGTACGGCCGCTGGCATGCACCAGGCGCTCCAGACGGAAGCTGACGCGCTCCTTGATGCCTTCTTTTTCGCGAGCGTTAGTCGAAAGGCGCATCTCTTCGAGGGCATCGTGGACCAGGGTATGGGCCAGGGTGCCTTCCTTGTTGGAGACTTCGCTGGCTTCCTTCAGGGTGGTGGACTTCTTCAACTGGGCGATTTCACCCCGCAGGCGGCGCTTGGCGCCCATCAGCTCGAAGCCTTTGGCAATCCAGATGGTCCAGGTGATGATGGAGGCGATGGCCAGGCCGATCATGACGATCTTCACCACGATGTCGGCGTTCTTGTACATGCCCCATGGGGACAGGTCATGGGCCATGCCCAGCGAGGTGTCTTCGACCAGGGCTTGAACGCTTGGGTCTGCATCTGCCGGGTTGGTGGCAGTGGAACCAGGCGCCGGCGCATCGACCGGGGCAGCAGCGGGTGCGGCCGGGGCAGTAGCAGCCGCAGGTGTGGCGGCGTTGGTGGTTGGCTCATCGGCCATGGCCACCGGGGCCAGCACCAGGCTGAGTGTCAGCGCGGCGATGGCGCGCCAGGCGCGCGACGGGGTTGGCGAAGCGGAAGGTTGAGTACGTGTCATGCTGGCCGGACCTGATGAAGAAAAAGTGAACGTTCTCCAAGGCCTCGATGTAGGCCGAGAACAATTTGGCGGCCATTATTGCAAGTAATTCTTGTTAACAAAAGTAATATTGTAGCTTTTTTCGCCTATGGTCTAGCCGCCCATCGTGTAGCGTGGCCAGGCTGATCAATTGGTCTAGGGAGTTTAGAGATGTCAGACCTTTCCGTGATGGTGGTGGGTTGTGGTGATGTGGGTGGGCGTCTGGCCAAGCAGATGTTGGCTAAAGGCTGGCAGGTGAGCGGCCTGCGCCGTTCTGTTGGTCAGCTGCCCGCAGGGGTTCAGCCGGTTGCCGCAGATTTGGCCGAACCGTCGATACCGCAGGCCTGGCCACAGGGCCCGCTGGACTACCTGGTGTACTGCGTGGCGGCCAGCCAGCACGATGAGGCGGGTTACCAAGCAGCCTATGTCGATGGTTTGCGCCATGTGTTGGCCTGGTTGGCCGAGCGTGGCCAGCGCCCGCGTCGCCTGCTGTTCGTCTCAAGCAGCAGTGTGTATGCGCAGAAAGGCGGCGAGTGGATAGAGGAGGGCGCTGCCACCGAGCCTGAGGGCTATTCCGGGCGTGTGATGCTGGAGGCTGAACGGTTGGCACTGGCCAGCGGCATCCCGGCGAGCGTGGTCCGCCTGACCGGTATCTATGGCCCAGGGCGTGAGTGGTTGCTGAGCCAGGTGCGTCAGGGTTACCGCGTTGCCGAGGAGCCACCGCTGTATGGCAACCGCATTCATGCCGAAGATGCCGCCAGCCTGCTGGCGTTTCTGCTGCAGGCCGATGCTGATGGCAAGGCTCTGGACGACTGCTACATTGGCGTTGATGACGACCCGGCGCCGCTGGCCGATGTGGTGGCCTGGCTGCGGGCGTACATGGGGGTTACCGAATGGTCCGATGAGCAGCGGGTGCGGCGTACTGGCAGCAAGCGCTGCAGCAATGCGCGGGCGCGGGCGCTGGGCTGGGCGCCTGAGTATCCGAGCTACAAGGAAGGCTACGCCGCGATCCTGGCAGGGAAAGCCTAGCTGGCAAGTGGCGCGATGCCTTGTGGGAGCAAACGTCTTGCTCAATTTCTAAAAGCTGGCGCGATCCCTGTGGGGGCGGGCTTGCCCGCGAACACGGGCGAAGCCCGTGCCATCCACCGCGGTGTCTTCTTCGCGGGTAAACCCGCTCCTACAGGGGCCGCGCATCATCTCAGCTGCGCTCCAGCGCCCACTGACGCTTGCCCGCTGCCAGTTCTGGCATTTCATCGGGCTGGGCACGGTTCACTGCCTGGAAAATCTCCAGCTTGTCACCATCGCGCTTGATGATGAACGGTGCGCCACGCTGGTTGCGCTCCAGCCACAGGCTGTCATTGTTGCCACCCATGGTCGCGCAATCACCTGCCAGGCACAGGGCGAAGCGGTCCGGCCCCGGTAGGCCGGTGACGTTGCCGGTATCGCTGAAGCGTACACTGGCACCTTTGCCTTGGCCGTCGACGATCTTCCAGTCACCACCCAGGTAGGCCTGGTAAAGCGCTTTCTCGAAGCTGCTGCCCAGTGGTGCATTGGCTGTCGCCGGTGCCTTGGCGCGCACGAAGGTTTGCTTGGCGCCGTTCTGGGCGACGGCCAGCAGCTCGTCGCCATCGAGCGAAAGCTGCTCGGTCTGGCCGCCTTGGAAACGGGCCTGCCATTGCTTTTCATTGGCGCTCAGCTGGCCGTCAGCGGCCTCGAAACCATTGCTATAGCTAGCTTGCTGATTGGCCACGTCGAGCTTCCACTCGAACACTGGGCCGTGCTCATTCAGCGCCTGACGCAGGCTGCCGGCTTTGACCGCCGCAGTGATGGCTTCCTGGTTGATCCAGATACCGTTGAAATCTTCGGGTTTGTGGCTGGTGCAGCCGCCCAGTAGCAGGGCTGCCAGCGCAAAGGGCAGTGCTTGACGCATGACGGGGTAACCTTGCAGAGGAAGGAGGGTGACGGGCAGGGCCCGTCACCAGGGCATCATTCGATGACCAGGATGGCGTCCATTTCGACCTGGGAGCCTTTCGGCAACGCGGCAACGCCGATGGCGGCGCGGGCCGGGTAGGGCTGTTCGAAGTAGCGGCCCATCACCTCGTTTACCTTGGCGAAGTGGCTCAGGTCTGTGAGGAAGATGTTCAGTTTCACGATGTCCTTGAACGAACCGCCAGCAGCTTCAGCCACGGCCTTGAGGTTCTCGAACACCTGCACGGTCTGGGCTTCGAAGCCTTCGACCAGTTCCATGGTCTTCGGGTCCAGAGGGATTTGGCCCGACATGTACACGGTGTTGCCGGCCTTGATCGCCTGCGAGTAGGTGCCGATGGCGGCAGGGGCCTTGTCGCTGTTGATGACGGTTTTGCTCATGATGACTCCTTGCGGTTGGCGGACTACGTACGCATGCGGGTGATGCGGACCACACCGGTCAGGGTACGCAGCTTCTTGATCACACGCGCCAGGTGCACGCGGTCGTGCACGCTGACCACCAGTTGGACCACGCTGATACGGCCGTCGCGTTCGTCCATGCTGATCTTTTCAATGTTGCCGTCGGCGGCGTTGACGCTGCTGGCCAGCAGGGCGATCAGCCCGCGCTGGTGTTCCAGTTCGACACGCAGTTCGACATTGAACTCGCCAGTGATGTCCTTGGCCCAGGAGAGTTGCACGCACTTTTCGGGGTTGTGGCGGATTTCACTGATGTTGCGGCAGTTCTCCAGGTGCACGACCATGCCTTTGCCGGCTGACAGGTGGCCGACAATCGGGTCACCCGGGATCGGTGTGCAGCACTTGGCGTAGCTCAGCACCAGGCCTTCGGTACCGCGGATCGCCAGCGGGCCTTCTGGCGCCGGCAACTGTTCGCCTTCGGCCGACAGCAGGCGGCGCGCGACCACGTAGGCCATGCGGTTGCCCAGGCCGATGTCTTCGAGCAGGTCTTCTAGCAGCTCCAGGCGGTACTCGGCGAGAATAGACTCGATGCGTTCCTGGGGGATTTTCTCCAGGCTGCTGTCGAAGCCAGTGAGCACCTTGTTCAGCAGGCGCTCGCCCAGGCTGATGGATTCGGAACGGCGCTGTTGCTTGAGCGCGTGGCGGATATTCGTGCGTGCCTTGCCTGAGACCACAAAGTTGAGCCAGGCCGGGTTTGGCCGAGCGCCCGGGGCGCTGACGATTTCCACTGTCGAGCCGCTTTGCAGCGGTTCGGACAGCGGCGCCAGGCGGCGGTTGATGCGGCACGCGATGCAACTGTTGCCAACGTCGGTGTGCACCGCGTAGGCGAAGTCGACGGCCGTGGAGCCTTTGGGTAACTCCATGATCCGGCCTTTGGGCGTGAACACGTAGACCTCGTCCGGGAACAGGTCGATCTTCACGCTCTCGATGAATTCCAGGGAGTTGCCGGCACGTTGCTGCAGTTCGAGGATACCCTTGACCCACTGGCGGGCACGCGCGTGGCTGCCCTTGGGCTGCTCGTCGTCGTTTGACTTGTACAGCCAGTGCGCGGCGATGCCGTTGTTGGCCATCTCTTCCATTTCGCGGGTGCGGATCTGGATTTCGATGGGCACGCCGTGCATGCCGAACAGGGTCGTGTGCAACGACTGGTAGCCATTGGCCTTGGGGATCGCGATGTAATCCTTGAAGCGTCCGGGCAGCGGCTTGTACAGGTTGTGCACGGCGCCGAGCACGCGGTAGCAGGTGTCAACCTTGTCGACAATGATGCGGAAGGCATACACGTCCATGATCTCGTTGAAGGCACGGCGCTTGCCGCGCATCTTCTTGTAGATGCCATAGAGGTGTTTCTGCCGACCGCTGACCTCGCCCTCGATGCCGTCGGCGGACAGGCAGTTGGCCAGCGAGTGCTCGATCTTGGCGACGATTTCTTTGCGGTTGCCGCGTGCGCTCTTCACTGCTCGATGAATCAGCGACGAGCGCATCGGGTGCATGGCCTTGAAGCCAAGGTCTTCGAACTCCACGCGCACGGTGTGCATCCCCAGGCGGTTGGCGATGGGGGCGTAGATCTCGAGGGTTTCCTTGGCGATGCGCCGGCGTTTTTCGCCAGACAGCACTTCCAGGGTGCGCATGTTGTGCAGGCGGTCGGCCAACTTGACCAGGATCACGCGGATATCGCGGGCCATGGCCATGGCCATCTTCTGGAAGTTTTCCGCCTGTGCCTCGGCCTTGGTCTCGAAATTCATCTGGGTCAGCTTGCTGACCCCATCGACCAGTTCGGCCACGGTCTCGCCAAACTGCTGGCTGAGGGCTTCCTTGGCGATGCCGGTGTCTTCGATCACATCGTGCAGCATGGCCGCCATCAGGCTCTGATGGTCCATGTGCATGTCGGCGAGGATGCTGGCCACGGCCAGCGGGTGGGTCACGTAGGGCTCGCCACTGCGGCGGCGTTGCCCATCGTGAGCCTGTTCGGCGTAGAAATAGGCACGCCGAACCAGGTTGACCTGTTCGGGGCCAAGATAGGTCGACAGCCGTTCGGCCAAGGCTTCTATACCCGGCATGGGTTCACCTCCTGCCGAGGAAGAGGGCCTTGCGCCGTACGACGTCGACCTGGCATCAATCAGACAGCCTCGTTGTTCTCGTCCTCGAACGCGGCGAACACCGGATCCTCGGTGACGATCTCTTCAGCGGCGATGAACTCGTTGGTGACGATGCCTTCGGCAATTTCACGCAGGGCAACAACGGTTGGCTTGTCGTTTTCCCACGCAACGCGTGGCTCTTTGCCGCCGGTCGCCAGCTGGCGAGCGCGCTTGGTCGAGAGCATGACCAGCTCAAAGCGGTTATCCACGTGTTCCAGGCAGTCTTCAACAGTTACGCGGGCCATGGTCTTCCTCAGTAGCAATTGCGGTGGGCGTGCAGCCCATTAATGGGCAGGCGGACTCGATAGTATAAAAATTCACCAGCCAATAGGGAAGCGCTGTTTTGCCGGGCGGTACCTGCAAACCCTGCGATGCCTTCTTCGCGGGTGAACCCGCTCCTACAGGGACCGCGTAGCTTGTCGCGGCGGGTTTACCCGCGAAAGGGCCGGAACAGACACCCTCAGTGCATGAGCCTGACGATAACCTCAGAGCATCGCGTCACGCAACCGCGGGGTCAGCTCTTCGAACAAGGTTTGCACCGAGCGCAACGCACGGCAATCCGGCCGGGTCAGCAACCACAGCTGAGTGTCGCAGCCGGGCAGGGGGCCGCTGAGTGCATCCACCCCGGGCAGCGCATGCACCATGTAGTCCGGCAGTGCTGCCACGCCCAGGCCGGCCATTACCAACTGGGCGATGGTCGACATGCTGCTGCACTGGTAGCGCGGGCTCAGGCCCGGGTGTTGTTGGTTGCGCCAGACCACCGTAGGGTGGTCCTGCATCGAGTCGTCTGGTGCGATCCACGGCACGCTGGCGGGGGACTCACTCAGGCGCTCGCGCCACTGTGGCTGGCCGCAGACTACATAGGAGGTCGAACCCAGGTTGCGGCCAACCAGGTGCTCCGGAGGTGTGTTGGTCAGGCGCAGGGCGATGTCGGCGTCGCGCCGGCTGAGGTTGGCGAAGGTGTTGGAGGTGCCCATCTCCAGCGACAAGGCCGGGTAGTTGGGCATGAACTCGGCCAGTGCCGGCAGCAACAGGCTGTGCATCACCGCCTCCGTGCAGGTCAGGCGCACCGTGCCGCTGACCACCTGCTCGCCACTGGTCATGGCAATGCGCGCCGCTTCCAGCGCCTGCTCGGCACGTTCGGCCTGCTCGGCCAAGGCCTGGGCGGTGTCAGTCGGCAGATAGCCCTTTCGGCTCTTGACGAACAAAGCAGTGCCCAGCGCCGACTCCAATCGGCGGATCGAGCGGAATACGGTCGAAACGTCGACTTTGAGCAGTTCGGCGGCTTTGGCCAGCGAGCGGCCACGTTCCAGTGCCAGGACCAGAGAGAGGTCTGCGTGGGTTATCTGATATTGCATTGGTGCACGCTCTGCTTGCCAAATTGCCAATGTCTGTTGCGTCTGGGCCATTTTATAGTGAAACGGCCCCCCGGAATCAATGCGCCCGGTCGGGTAACCAGTCCCCACGATGGGAAAGTGAAAAGAACAACAGCTGCAACCATCGTCGCCCGTGAGGCGCCAGCCGTATCCCCACATCGCCGCAGCACATCAAAGGATGTACACCATGACGTCGGTAACCCCGTGCGCCAGTTCTTCCAGCGAGATGAATGACTTCCTCCAGGCCCATCCGGACACGCAGTACGTAGACCTGCTGATCTCCGACATGAATGGCGTGGTACGTGGCAAGCGCATCGAGCGGGCCAGCCTGCACAAGGTGTACGAGAAGGGCATCAACCTGCCCGCATCGCTGTTCGCCCTTGATATCAACGGTTCCACTGTCGAAAGCACCGGCCTTGGCCTGGACATCGGCGACGCCGACCGTATCTGTTTCCCGATCCCCGGCACCTTGTCGGACGAGCCGTGGCAGAAGCGCCCCACCGCCCAGCTGCTGATGACCATGCACGAGCTGGATGGCCAGCCGTTCTTCGCCGACCCGCGTGAAGTGCTGCGCCAGGTGGTGAGCAAGTTCGACGACCTGGGCCTGGATATTTGCGCCGCGTTCGAGCTGGAGTTCTACCTGATCGACCAGGACAACCTCAACGGCCGCCCGCAGCCGCCGCGCTCGCCGATCTCCGGCAAGCGCCCGCAGTCGACCCAGGTGTACCTGATCGACGACCTCGACGAGTACGCCGACTGCTTGCAGGACATGCTCGAAGCAGCCAAGGAGCAGGGCCTGCCTGCCGACGCCATCGTCAAGGAAAGCGCCCCAGCGCAGTTCGAGGTCAACTTGCACCACGTGGCGGATCCGCTGAAGGCCTGCGACTATGCGATCCTGCTCAAGCGCCTGATCAAGAACGTCGCCTACGACCATGAAATGGACACCACCTTCATGGCCAAGCCCTACCCGGGCCAGGCAGGCAACGGCCTGCATGTGCACATTTCATTGCTGGACAAGAAAACCGGCAAGAACATCTTCGCCAGTGACGATCCGCTGCAAAGCGATACGCTGCGCCACGCCATTGGTGGCGTGCTGGAAACCATGCCGGCGTCGATGGCTTTCCTTTGCCCCAACATCAACTCCTACCGCCGCTTCGGTGCGCAGTTCTACGTGCCCAATGCGCCGAGCTGGGGCCTGGACAACCGCACCGTGGCCGTACGCGTGCCCACCGACAGCAGCGACAACGTGCGCCTTGAGCACCGAGTAGCCGGCGCCGATGCCAACCCGTACCTGATGCTCGCGGCGATCCTTGCCGGCGTTCACCATGGCCTGACCAACAAGGTCGAGCCCGAGGCGCCGATCGAAGGCAACTCCTACGAGCAGCTGGAGCAAAGCCTGCCGAACAACCTGCGCGATGCCCTGCGCGCGCTGGATGACAGCGAAGTCCTCAACCAATACATCAGCCCGGACTACATCGATATCTTCGTGGCCTGCAAGGAAAGCGAACTGGCCGAGTTCGAAGTGTCGATTTCCGACCTCGAGTACAACTGGTACCTGCACACGGTGTAAGCCCATGAGCGCAAATGCGGTCCCTTTGATCGGTGTCAGCGCCTGCCGTCAGCAGGTAGGGAAGAACTCCTCGCACACGGTCGGCGACAAGTATGTCGAGGCGGCTGGCTTTGCCGGCTTGCCACTGATCTTGCCGGCTCGTGATGGCGGCAGCGACACGCAAGCGCTGCTGGCCCGCCTGCACGGCATTGTTTTTACCGGCTCGCCTTCAAATATCGAGCCGCATCATTACAATGGCGCCCCCAGTGTGGCGGGTACCCGGCATGATCTGGCGCGTGATCGCCTGACCCTGCCGCTGCTGCAGGCAGCCATTGCCGTCGGTGTGCCCGTATTCTGCATCTGCCGAGGCTATCAGGAGCTGAACGTGGCCCTTGGCGGCAGCCTGCACCAGCGTGTGCAGGAACTGCCTGGCTACCTTGACCACCGCGAACCTGAGGACGCCCCCCTGGAGGTGCAATACGGCCCTCGCCACTCGGTCAGCATCGAGCCTGGCGGGTTGTTCGAGCGCATGGGGCTGGTGGCGCAGTTCGAGGTCAATTCGCTGCACAGCCAGGGCATCGATCGTCTGGCGCCGGGCCTGCGCGTCGAGGCACGGGCCCCGGATGGCCTGATCGAGGCGGTGTCCATGCCTGCGGCGCCGGGCTTTGTGCTTGGGGTGCAGTGGCACCCGGAGTGGCGCTTCAAAGAAAACCCGGTCTCGCTGCGTCTGTTTCAGGCGTTTCGCGAGGCCTGCAATGCCTACGCAGCACGGGAGGGCTCACGGCAGGGATGATTCTGGCGTCAGCCGAAGGTCTCGGATGACTCGTCCCCGATAGCAAGCTTTCAATGAGTGAAAGCGAGCCTTGTACCCAAGGCTTGTTAAAACAATTCCAAAATTTACGGCAAATACTCATGAGCAATTACACAGAAGCCGGCCGCCCACCCGATGTGGCGGCCGACGCGGGCAGCACTCAGCGCAGCAAAGGCCTGGCCAAGGGCCGCTTGGGCCTGCTGGCCAGCGTGGTGCTGGGCATTTCCACCATCGCCCCTGTCTATACCCTGACCGGGGCCCTTGGCCCGACCGTACGTGAGGTGGGCGCCCACCTGCCGGCCGTGTTCATCGTGGGCTTCCTGCCGATGCTGCTGGTTGCCCTGGGCTATCGCGAGCTGAACTCGGCGGAGCCGGACAGCGGTACTTCGTTTACCTGGTCGGCGCGTGCATTCGGCCCGATGATCGGCTGGATCGGCGGCTGGGGACTGGTGGTTGCCACCACGATCGTGCTGTCAAACCTGGCAGGTGTGGCGGTGGACTTCTTCTACCTGTTCCTTGGCCAGATCACCGGCAAGCATGAGCTGGCAGCGTTGGCCGACAACCTGTTGATCAACATCGTTACCTGTTGCGTGTTCATTGGTTTGGCAGTGTGGATCTGCTGTCGGGGTATCGCCACCACAATGACTGTGCAGTACGGCTTGGTGGCCCTGCAGTTGCTGGTGTTGATCGGCTTTGCTTTCGCCGCTTTCGGCGGCACCACCGCGCCGCCACCGCTGGCGTTCGATTTCGCCTGGTTCAACCCGTTCGGTGTCGAGTCGTTCTCGGCCTTTGCCGCTGGCCTGTCACTGTCGATCTTCATCTTCTGGGGCTGGGACACTTGCCTGACCGTCAGTGAAGAATCGGTGGGCAGCGAAGAGGTGCCGGGCAAGGCCGCTACCTGGACCGTGATGTTGATTCTCGGCCTGTACCTGTTCACCGCCATCGCCACCCTGCAGTTTGCCGGTATCAGTGAAACGGGTCTGGGCCTGAACAACCCGCGCATCCAGGAGAACGTCTTTGCCCACCTGGCCGGCCCGGTCATGGGGCCGCTGGCGATCCTGATGTCCATCGCTGTGCTGGCCAGTACGGCGGCGTCGCTGCAGTCCACCTTCGTGGCGCCGGCGCGCACCCTGTTGGCCATGGGTTATTACGGCGCTGTACCGCAGAAGTTCGCCAGCGTCTGCCCGCGCTCGCAAACGCCGCGCTATGCCACCATCTGCGCCGGCCTGGCCGCAGGCCTGTTCTACGTGACCATGCGTACGCTGAGCGAGAACGTGCTGGCAGATACCATCACGGCATTGGGCATGATGATCTGCTTCTACTATTCGCTGACCGCGTTTGCCTGCGTCTGGTATTTCCGCGGCAGCCTGTTCGACAGCCTGCGCCATTTCATCATGCGCGGCCTGTGCCCGCTGGTGGGTGGGGTTATCTTGTCGGTGATCTTCGTGCGTACCGCCATCGACAGTGCGTCGCCGGACTTCGGCAGCGGCTCGCATGTGGGCGGTCTGGGGCTGGTGTTCGTGATTGCCGCGATCATCTCGGTGCTTGGTATCGGCCTGATGATGCTGTCGCGCATGCGTGCGCCGGCGTACTTCCTCGGGGCTACCCTGCGTCAGCAGGCTACCTTGCCACTGCAGGAATAAACCAATGGGGCCGCTCTGCGGCCCTTCGCGGGCACGCCCGCTCCCACAGGCCGGTGCTCAGCCTCAGCCCAGCGCGGTATCGAGAAACATCATCACCGCAAACCCACCCATCAACCCTAGGATCGCCGTTGTGTCCTACAGGTATGAACTGCAGATGGTCATGGTGGGGCAGCAGGACCTGGCACGGGTAATGGACTGGTGGCAGTGCTGGGCATCAAGGTCGAACCGGCGCTGAAAGCCCTAAAAGTCGCCGTCCACATCTAAAGCCTGGCGCAGTCCTTGTGGGAGCGGCCTTGTGTTGCGAAAAGGCTGCACAGCAGCCCCGGGATTTCAGCGTCGATGCAAATGATGCGGGGGCCGCTTCGCGGACCTTTCGCGACACAAGGCCGCTCCCACTCGCGCCAGCTTTTAGAAATTGAGCAAGACAGTTGCTCCCAAAGGTGTGGCACAAGCCTCAAGGCAGTGATTAACCCGTGGGAGCGGGCGTGCCCGCGAAGGGCTGCAATGCAGCCCCATCGATCTTTAGCCGATCATTTGCTTCAGCAGCGCCGCATGACGCTGCTGCTGCTTCTTCAACAGCAGCCGATTCGAGCGGAACACCGCTTTCAAGTCTGCCAGCGCCGCGTTGAAATCATCATTGATGATCACGTAGTCATACTCGTCGTAGTGCACCATCTCGCTGACCGCTTCCTTCATGCGCCCGGCAATGATCTCTTCGCTGTCCTGCCCGCGACCGTCCAGGCGGTGGCGAAGCGCCTCCTGGCTTGGAGGCAGGATGAACACCGACAGCGCCTGTGGCATCAGCTTGCGCACCTGCTGGGCACCTTGCCAGTCGATTTCCAGGATCAGGTCGTAGCCTTGGTCCAGGGTGTGCTGCAGCGCGCTGCGCGAAGTACCGTAGAAGTTGCCGAACACTTCGGCATGCTCCAGAAAGTCTCCTTGCGCGATCAGCGTCTTGAACTCCTCGTGGACGACGAAGTGATAGTTCACCCCGTGCTGCTCGCCCGGGCGCATGGCGCGGGTAGTGTGCGAGACCGAGACGCGAATCTGCTGGTCGTCTTTGGTCAGGGCGGTGACCAGACTGGTCTTGCCGGCACCCGAGGGGGCCGAAACGATGTAGAGGGTGCCGCTGCTGTGGTTCATGGTCGGGGTGGCCTTACTCGATGTTCTGTACTTGTTCACGCATCTGTTCGATCAGTACCTTCAGGTTGACCGCCGCTTGCGTGCTGCGTGGGTCGAAGGCCTTGGAGCCAAGGGTGTTGGCCTCGCGGTTGAGCTCCTGCATCAGGAAGTCCAGGCGCCGGCCAGCGGCGCCGCCACCCTTGAGCACGCGGCGCACTTCGGTGACGTGGGTGCTGAGGCGGTCGAGCTCCTCTGCCACGTCGCTTTTCTGGGCCAGCAGTACCATCTCTTGCTCCAGGCGCTGTGGGTCCAGCTCGGCTTGCATGTCGCCGAAGCGGTCGAGAATCTTCTGCCGCTGCGCCGCCAGCATCTGCGGCACCAGGGCGCGCAGGGTCGTGACTTCGCTGGCCATGTTGTCCAGGCGTTCGTTGATCAGCCGCGCCAGTTCCTGGCCTTCGCGCTGGCGCCCGGCCTTGAGTTCGGCCAACGCTTCGTCGAACAGCGCCATGGCTTCGGCGTTCAGTGCCTGTGGGTCGCTGGTGTCGGCCACCAGCACGCCTGGCCATGACAGCACTTCCAGCGGGTTCAGGGGGGCAGGCTGCTTGATCAGGTCCGCCACTTCTTCGGCGGCGGCAACCAGTTGCTTGGCGCGCTCATGGTCCACTTTCAGCGGTTTGCCATTGCTGTCCTCGTTGAGGCGCAAGGTGCATTCCACCTTGCCTCGTGACAGGCCCTGGCGCAGGCCTTCACGTACACCGCCTTCGAGGTCGCGCAGGGCCTCGGGCAGGCGCAGGTGCGGCTCCAGGTAACGGTGGTTGACCGAACGCAGCTCCCAGACCAGGGTGCCTTGGCTGCCGGCGCGCTCGACACGAGCAAAAGCGGTCATGCTGTGCACCATGGGGAGTACCTCGCGTAATGAATGAACGGTGGGAGCCTCTCGGCTGCAAGGCGCAGGATTGTAGCGCAGTGTCGCCGTGGCGCCCAATCCGCCTATGTTACCGACGGGTGGCTACTGCGGTAGGAAAAGGCGACGGGCTGTGCCGGGCGCGACAATAGGCATGTCTTCCCCGGGCTGCGGGCTCTATAATGCTCGGCAGATTCAAAGTCCCAGTACAGGTATCCCAGATGAAACGTCCAAGTGGTCGCGTTGCCGATCAGCTCCGCTCGATCCGCATCACCCGCAACTACACCAAGCACGCCGAAGGGTCGGTACTGGTCGAGTTCGGTGACACCAAAGTCATCTGCACGGTCAGCGTTGAAAACGGTGTACCGCGCTTCCTCAAAGGCCAGGGCCAAGGCTGGCTGACCGCCGAGTATGGCATGCTGCCGCGCTCCACCGGCGAACGTAACCAGCGCGAAGCCAGCCGTGGCAAGCAGGGTGGCCGCACTCTGGAAATCCAGCGCCTGATCGGCCGTTCGCTGCGCGCCGCGCTGGACATGAGCAAGCTCGGTGACATCACCCTGTACGTCGATTGCGACGTGATCCAGGCCGATGGCGGTACCCGTACCGCGTCCATCACCGGCGCCATGGTTGCCTTGTGCGACGCTTTGGCAGTGATCAAGAAGCGCGGCGGCCTCAAGGGCGGCAACCCGCTCAAGCACATGATCGCAGCGGTATCTGTCGGCATGTACCAAGGCGAAGCGGTGCTCGACCTGGACTACCTGGAAGACTCCGCAGCCGAAACCGACCTGAATGTGGTCATGACCAGCGCTGGTGGTTTCATCGAAGTGCAGGGTACTGCCGAAGGCGCACCGTTCCAGCCGGAAGATTTCAACGCCATGCTCGCTCTGGCGCAGAAGGGCATGAACGAGATTTTCGAGCTGCAGCAGGCAGCACTGGCTGACTGAAGCCAGCCACGGAGGTGCGGGGCATGAGCGATTCGAACCTGTCGATCACCCCGCCCAATGCCGAAATCCGGCAATGGGCGATGTTCTGCCACCTCTCCGCGCTGTTGGGCCTGGTAGTGCCGCTCGGGCACCTGCTGGGTCCGCTGGTGCTATGGCACCTCAAGCGCGAGCAAGACCCTTTTATCGACGCCCAGGGCAAAGAGGCGCTGAACTTTCAAATCAGCGTGACCATTGCCGGGTTCATCTGCTTTCTGCTGATGTTCGTGTTTATCGGGCTGGTGCTGTTTGCCATGCTCACGGTGGCAGTGATGATATTGATCATCATTGCGGCGGTGCGGGCGAATGAGGGCAAGCCCTATCGCTACCCGATGATCTGGCGGCCGATCAAATAGCCATTGGGGCTGCAACGCAGCCCCAATGGCCTTTTAGATGGTCAGCGTCCAGTCATAGTCGACGATCAGCGGCGCATGCTGGGAGAAGCGTGGCTGACGCGGCAGGCGAGCGTTGCGTACGAAGCGGCGCAGGCCCGGGGTGAGAATCTGGTAGTCGAACCGGTAGCCCAGGTTGAGCATCTCGGCCTGCTCGTTGTCTGGCCACCAGCTGTACTGGTCGCCTTCACGGCTGACTTCGCGCAAGGCATCGACATACCCCATCTCGCCAGTGATTGCATCCATCCAGGCGCGTTCTGGCGCCAGGAAGCCTGGCGACTGCTGGCTGTCACGCCAGTTTTTGATGTCGAGCTTCTGCTGCGCCACGTAGAACGAGCCGCAATAGATGTATTCGCGACGCTTGCGACGCTGCTTGTCCAGGTACTTGGCGAAGTCGTCCATCAACTTGAACTTCTGGTTCAAGTCTTCGTCGCCGTTCATGCCCGAAGGCAGCAGCAGGCTGGCAATACTGACTTTGTCGAAATCTGCTTGCAGGTAACGCCCGTAGCGGTCGGCTGTCTCGAAGCCCAGGCCGGTGATGACTGCCTTGGGCTGCATGCGCGAGTAAAGGGCCACACCACCTTGGGCAGGCACCTCCGCGTCGCAGGCATAAAGGAAATAGCCATCGAGCTGGAAAGCTGGGTCGTCGAGTTCAAAGGCCGAGGCGCGGGTATCCTGAAGGCAGATGACGTCGGCATTCTGGGCTTGCAGCCAGCTGAGCAAACCACGCTCGGCCGCAGCCTGAATGCCATTTACGTTCACACTGATGATCCGCATAAATGGCCCCATAAATCTCGTGCGTGTATGATACCCGAGCTCAACCCATTTAGCTAAATCCGTGGTGTCCGGGACTATTCATGCAGCCGTATCAGCGCGACTTTATCCGTTTTGCCATCGATCGCGGGGTACTGCGTTTCGGTGAATTCACCCTGAAATCGGGGCGTACCAGCCCGTATTTCTTCAATGCCGGCCTGTTCAACACCGGTTCCGCCCTGGCGGAACTGGGCCGTTGCTACGCCGCCGCCATCGTCGACAGCAAAATCCCCTTCGATGTGCTGTTCGGCCCGGCCTACAAGGGTATCCCTTTGGCGGCGACTACCGCCGTGGCCCTTGCCGACCAGCATCAGCTCGACGTGCCATGGTGCTTCAACCGCAAGGAAGCCAAGGACCACGGCGAAGGTGGCAGCCTGGTCGGCGCGCCGCTGGCCGGTGACGTGCTGATCATCGACGACGTGATTACTGCCGGTACCGCCATTCGTGAGGTCATGCAGATCATCAACGCCCAGCAGGCCAAGGCCGCTGGTGTACTGATCGCGCTGAACCGGGAAGAGCGCGGCAATGGCGAACTGTCGGCGATCCAGGAAGTGGAACGCGACTTCGGTATCCCGGTGGTCAGCATTGTTTCGCTGACCCAGGTGCTGGAGTTCCTGGCTGACGATCCACAGTTGAAGCAGCACCTGCCGGCTGTCGAGGCCTATCGGGCGCAGTACGGGATCTGATCCTGGCCTAGGAATGAAAAAGGCGACCTTCTTCAGAGGGTCGCCTTTTTTTGTGCCGCCTGATCTGGCCCTTTCGCGGGTAAACCCGCTCCTACACGGGATTTCCTTTGTAGGAGCGGGTTTACCCGCGAAGAGGCCAGTGCAGGCTAACCGATCAATCAGCGCGGCTTGCGGTTGGTAATGAGGGTGCCCACGCCGCTGTCGGTGAAAATCTCCAGCAGCACTGCATTCGGCACGCGGCCATCAATGATGTGCGAGCTGTTCACGCCGCCCTGTACCGCATCCAGCGCGCACTTGATCTTCGGCAGCATGCCGCCATAAATGGTGCCGTCAGCGATCAGTTCGTTGACCTGCTCGGTGGTCAGGCCTGTCAACACCTGGCCCTGCTTGTCCATCAGGCCGGCGATGTTGGTCAGCAGCATCAGCTTCTCGGCCTTCAGCGCCTCGGCAACCTTGCCCGCCACCAGGTCGGCGTTGATGTTGTACGACTCACCGTTGGCACCCACGCCGATTGGCGCAATGACCGGGATGAAGTCGCCCTTCACCAGCATGTTCAGCAGGTCGGTGTTCACGCTCACCACTTCACCGACGTGGCCGATGTCGATGATTTCCGGAGTGGTCATCTCTGGCGTCTGGCGGCTGACGGTCAGCTTGCGGGCGCGGATCAGCTCCGCGTCCTTGCCGGTCAGGCCGATGGCGCTGCCGCCGTGGCGGTTGATCAGGTTGACGATGTCTTTGTTGACCTGGCCACCCAGCACCATCTCCACCACGTCCATGGTCGCCGAGTCGGTGACGCGCATGCCGTCGATGAAGTGGCTCTCGATCGACAAGCGCTTGAGCAGGTCGCCGATCTGCGGGCCACCGCCGTGGACCACCACCGGGTTGATGCCCACAGCCTTCATCAGCACGATGTCACGGGCGAAGCCCGTCTTGAGCTCCTCGCTCTCCATCGCGTTGCCGCCGTACTTGATCACCAGGGTCTTGCCGACAAAGCGGCGGATGTAAGGCAGTGCTTCGGACAAAACCTCGGCTACATGGGAAGCGGCATCGCGATCGAGGGTCATGCAGGGCTCCTGTAAGGAACAGATAGTCGGTCAGAACGGCAGTTGCAGCTCAGGCTCTACCCGCAGCAACTGGGTGCGGAAAACATCCTTGATACGTTGCAATTCGGCGTCGCTGTCGGCCTCGAAACGCAGCACCAGCACCGGGGTGGTGTTGGAGGCGCGAACCAGGCCCCAGCCATTGGCGTAGTCGACCCGCACACCGTCAATGGTGGTCAGGTGGGCTTCGCCCCAGTCGGCGTCGCGTTGCAGTGCATCAATGATGCTGAATTTACCCTCGTCGGTCACATCAATATTGATTTCCGGCGTGGAAATATCATTCGGGAAGGCGGCAAACAGGTCTTCGGCGCTCTGCTGGGTCTTGCTGAGGATCTCCAACAGGCGCGCGGCGCTGTAGATACCGTCGTCAAAACCGTACCAACGTTCCTTGATGAAGATGTGACCGCTCATCTCGCCTGCCAGCAGCGAACCGGTCTGCTTCATCTTCTTCTTGATCAGCGAATGGCCGGTTTTCCACATCAAGGCGCTGCCACCGTGCTGTTCGATCAGCGGGGTCAGGCGGCGGGTGCATTTGACGTCGAAGATGATCTCGGCACCTGGGTTGCGCGACAGCACGTCCTGGGCAAACAGCATCAGCAGGCGGTCGGGGTAGACGATGCTGCCGGTGTTGGTCACCACGCCGACGCGGTCGCCGTCACCGTCGAAGGCCAGGCCGATATCGGCACCGGTTTCCTTGACCTTGGCGATCAGGTCTTCGAGGTTCTCCGGCTTGCCCGGGTCCGGGTGGTGGTTGGGGAAGTTGCCGTCGACCTCGCAGAACAGCGGGGTCACTTCGCAGCCCAGGGCTTCGATCAATTGCGGTGCAACCACGCCAGCGGCGCCGTTGCCGCAGTCCACCACCACCTTGAGCTTTTTCGCCAGCTTTACGTCGCCGACGATCTGCTGGAAGTAGCGGTCGAGGATCTCGACCTTTTCCACGCGGCCTTGGGCCAGGGTCAGGTCGTTGGTTTTCAGGCGGGTCAGCAGGGCCTGGATCTGTTCGTTGGCCAAGGTGTCACCGGCGATGACGATCTTGAAACCGTTGTAGTCCGAAGGGTTGTGGCTGCCAGTCAGCATCACACCGGACTTGCCGGCCAGCACGTTGGCTGCGTAGTACAGCGCCGGGGTAGGCACCAGGCCGACGTCGCTGACGTGGCAGCCCGCATCGACCAGGCCTTTGATCAGCTGTTCCACCAGCATCGGGCCCGACAGGCGGCCATCGCGCCCTACCGAAACCTGCGGTTCGCCCTGGGCCAGGCTTTGCGCGCCGATGGCGCGGCCGATCCAGTAGGCGGTTTCGGCGTGAAGGGTCTTGCCGACCACGCCGCGTATGTCATATGCGCGGAAAATGCTGTCGGGCAATGCGGCGGGGACCAGGTGGGCCATGTCGTTCATCTCTGGAAGCTCCATTAGTCAAAGGCTTTCTGGGCAGGCGCAAACTGAACGCTTGGACGGTGGTTTCGCCAGAGAGTTCGCCATCCTTGGCCTGAACGGTCATTTGCCGGCTCAGTGGCTGCCGGAGTGACCGAAGCCGCCAGCGCCACGCTGGCTTTCGTCGAATGCTTCGACGATGTCGAAGTGAGCCTGCACCACCGGTACCAGCACCAGCTGGGCGATGCGCTCGCCCACCGCGATGGTGAACGGCGTGTTGCCGCGGTTCCAGCACGACACCATCAGCTCGCCCTGGTAGTCCGAATCGATCAGGCCGACCAGGTTGCCCAGCACGATGCCATGCTTATGGCCCAGGCCCGAGCGCGGCAGGATGACTGCCGCCAGGCCCGGGTCGCCGATGTAGATCGACAGGCCGGTAGGAATCAGGATGGTCTGGCCCGGTTCGAGGAGGGTGTCTTCCTTGAGCAGGGCGCGCAGGTCGAGGCCGGCGGAGCCGGGGGTGGCGTACGCGGGTAGCGGGAATTCGCTGCCCAGGCGTGGGTCGAGGATCTTGGCTTGAAGAGCGTGCATGTAACTTATTGAACCTGGTTAAGCCGTTCGGCGATGAAGGCGACCAGTTGCCGGGCAATCTTGCCCTTGCTGGTCTGCGCGAAGAGGGTCTGGTGCTGCTGGCGGTCGATCACGGTCAAGGCATTTTCTTCGCTGTTGAAGCCGATGCTGGGGTTGGCCACATCATTGGCGACAATCAGGTCGAGGTTCTTGTCCTTGAGCTTGCGCGTGGCGTAATCGAGCAGGTGCTCGGTTTCGGCGGCAAAGCCGACGCTGAACGGGCGGTCGGCGCGGCCAGCAATGGTGGCAAGGATATCGGGATTACGCACCATCTGCAGCAGCATGCCGTCGCCGGTCGTAGGATCTTTCTTCAGTTTTTGTGTGGCAACCACTTCGGGGCGGTAGTCCGCAACCGCTGCCGAGGCAATGAACAGGTCGCACGGCATGGCCACTTCACAGGCCGCGAGCATGTCTCGCGCGCTGACGACGTCGATGCGGCTGACCCGGTCAGGGGTTGGCAAGTGCACAGGGCCCGTGACGAGGGTCACCCGAGCCCCTGCTTCGGCGGCCGCTTCGGCCAGGGCGAAGCCCATCTTGCCGGAGCTATGATTGGTGATGTAGCGCACCGGGTCGATGTTTTCCTGGGTAGGCCCGGCGGTGATCAGCACGTGCTTGCCGGTCAGTGCCTGGCGCTTGAAGCTTTCCGCGGCGCACCAGGCCAGGTCGGTAGCTTCGAGCATGCGCCCCAGGCCGACGTCGCCGCAGGCCTGGCTGCCGGATGCCGGGCCGAACACCTGAATGCCACGGCTCTTGAGCAGCTCGAGGTTGGCTTGGGTGGCCGGGTCACGCCACATGGCCTGGTTCATCGCCGGCGCCACGGCGACGGTGGCGTCAGTGGCCAGCACCAGCGTGGTCAGCAGGTCGTCTGCCATGCCTTGGGCCATGCGTGCCATGAGGTCGGCGGTGGCAGGGGCGATCAACACCAGGTCCGCCCACTTGGCCAGTTCGATATGGCCCATGGCTGCTTCGGCGGCCGGGTCGAGCAGGTCCATGTGCACGGGGTGGCCCGACAGCGCCTGCAGGGTCAGCGGGGTGATGAATTCGGCACCACCCCGTGTCATGACGACGCGCACCTGCGCGCCGTGCTCGAGGAGACGGCGAATCAGCTCGGCGCTTTTGTAGGCGGCAATGCCGCCACCCACGCCGAGAACGATGCGCTTGCGATACAGCCGCTGCATAGGCTTGCCTTTTTCCAGTGAGAGCGGGCGGCGACGTTTGAAAATGCCTGCGGCGGAACGTCGCATGTACGAGGCGAAATAGATTAACACAGGGCCGAAATGGGCCGCAGCAAAGGCAGGGGTGGAATGAACATCAGGGAGTGGCCGGCGGAAGAACGGCCTAGGGAGAAGTTGTTGCAGCGAGGGGCAGGGAGCCTGACAGATACGGAGCTGCTGGCCGTTTTTCTCGGCTCAGGCGTACGTGGGCGTAATGTCGTGGAGCTTTCGCGAGGCTTGTTGGTGAAGTTCGGCAGCTTGCGCCGGTTGCTGGAGGCCGACCGCGAGGCCTTCGTCGGCGAGCTTGGGTTGGGCCCGGTGAGGTACAGCCAGCTGCAGGCTCTGCTTGAGATCGGCCGCAGGCACCTTGCAACGTCGATTGAGCGCGAGTCTGCCATGGACAGCCCGGCAGCGGTGCGACGCTACCTGAAAGCCATGCTCAGGCATGAGGCCAGCGAGGTGTTCGGGTGTCTGTTTCTCGATACCAAGCACCGGCCACTGGCATTTGAGATCCTGTTCAGGGGCACGATAGATCGGGCGAGTGTCTATCCGCGAGAGGTGGTGCGGCGGGCGTTGGTGCACAACGCTGCGGCATTGATCCTGTGCCACAACCATCCTTCAGGGATCAGTGAGCCGAGTCAGGACGATGTGCATTTGACCCTGTCGTTGAAGCGGGGGCTGGCGTTGATCGATGTGCGGGTGCTGGATCACATCATCATTGGTGATGGGGAGCCGTTGTCGATGGTCGAGCATGGGTGGATTGTGGCCTGAGGGACTACTGAGAGCCTTATAGGGTCAGTACGGGCCCTTTCGCGGGTAAACCCGCTCCTACAGGGGTAGCGTCAACTGCCAGGCTGGCGCTGTCCTGTAGGAGCGGGTTTACCCGCGAAGAGGCCGGTACAGGCTTACTTGGTCACCGTCACCTTGCTGAAATCCAGCCGCCCGAACGGGCTCACCTGGTACCCCTCGACGCCTTGGCGCAGCAAGGTCGCCGCCGTCGGGTGCGCCAGTGGCACCCACAGCGCCTGCTGCTGAATCAGTGTCTGCGCCTGTTGGTACAGCCGGCTGCGCACGCTCTGGTCGTTGGTGGTGCGCCCGGCGCTGATCAGCTGGTCGAGGCGGCTGTCGCAGAAGCGTGCGAAGTTGGTCCCTGACTCGACCGACGCACAGGAAAACTGCGGGCTGAGGAAGTTGTCCGGGTCGCCGTTGTCGCCCGCCCAGCCCATGAACAGCAAGTCATGCTCGCCGGCCTTGGCGCGGCGTATCAGTTCGCCCCACTCGATCACGCGGATCTCCGCTTTCACGCCAATCTTCGCCAGGTCGGCTTGCAGCATCTGCGCGCCAAGGCTGGGGTTGGGGTTAAGCAGGCTACCCGAGGGCCGGGTCCAGATGGTGGTACTGAAGCCTTCGGCCAGCCCGGCCTTGGCCAGCAGGGCTTTGGCTTTCTTCAGGTCCAGTGGGTAGCCGGGCAGGTCCTTGGCGTAGCTCCAGGTGTTAGGCGGGTAGGGGCCGTTGGCAGCCACCGCAGAGTCTTCGAACACGGCCTTGAGGTAGGCCTGCCTGTCGAAGGCCAGGTTGATCGCCTGGCGCACTTCCGGCTTGTCCAGCGGCGGGTGCTGGCTGTTGATGGCGACGAAGGCAGTCATGAATGCCGGGGTGGTGGCCACCTTGAGGTTACTGTCCTTGCCCGCTTCGGCAATGTCCAACGGCTTGGGCGACAGGGCAACCTGGCACTCGCCACGCTTGAGCTTCTGCAGGCGCACGTTGGCATCGGTGGTGATGGCGAAGATCAGCGGGTCGACCGCCGGCTTGCCGGCGAAGTAGTCCGGGTTGGCGCGGTAGCGCACCACGGCGTCTTTCTGGAAACGCTGGAACACGAACGGCCCGGTGCCGATCGGTTGGTTGTTGAGATTTTCCGGTGTGCCGGCCTTGAGCAGCTTGTCGGCGTATTCGGCGGAGTAGATCGAGGCGAAGCCCATGCTCAGGGTGGCCAGGAAGGTGGCGTCCGGGTGGCTGAGGGTGAAGCGCACGGTGTTCGGCGACGGTGCCTCGATCGCCTTGATCAGGCTGCCCAGCTGCAGCGATTGGGCATGCGGGTAGCCGCCCGGCGCAGTCTTGTGCCAGGCATGGGCCGGGTAGAGCATGCGCTGGAAGCTGAACAGCACGTCGTCGGCATTCAGCTTGCGGCTTGGCTTGAAGTAGGGGGTGCTGTGAAACTTGACGTCATCGCGCAGGGTGAAGTCATACACCAGGCCGTCGGCCGATACCGTCCAGCTGGTCGCCAGGCTCGGCACCACCTTGCCTTGCGCCGCATCGAACTCCACCAGGCGGTTCATCAGCACGTCGGCGGTGGCGTTGGTGGTAGTGAGCGAATTGTACTGCACCACGTCGAAACCTTCGGGGCTGGCCTCGCTGCAAACGCTCAGCGGAGCGGCCTGGGCAACGCCGGCGGCGAACAGGGAGGTGAACAATAAGGAAAGTGCGGCGGCACGCATGGTGGCTCCTTGGCTGTCAGTGGCCCATCTGCCAGTGCAGTCTGTAAAAGGCCTACCCTAGTGCGCCCGCCGGCAAATGACCACACCCTTTTTTGCAAATCTTGCGACGAGCGGTCGACGACTGGCGGGGCCTGCCGCTATGCTGGCCCGGCGCGTTCTGGCTAGCGGTAATGTGCATCTACTGTTGTTGCAGCCAAGTCTTTCTGGTATAAAGCAGCGCTCTTTTCTAGGGGCTCGGCCTGTCGCATCAGCGGATCCGGTCGATAAGGCCTCCAGAATCACGGCGCCCAGGCGCCAAAGACTGAGAGATTAAGCGGCCAACCCATGCCGGGTTGGGCATGTGGTTTTAGAGGGCTGAGTCATGTCGAGAGTCTGTCAAGTTACTGGTAAGGGTCCAGTAACCGGGAACAACATTTCCCACGCAAACAACAAAACCCGTCGTCGTTTCCTGCCGAACCTGCAGCACCACCGTTTCTGGGTTGAATCCGAGAAGCGTTTCGTGCGTCTGCGCGTTTCCGCCAAAGGCATGCGTATCATCGACAAGCGCGGCATCGACGCCGTTCTGGTTGACATCCGTAAAGCTGGCGCCAAGGTTTAAGGGAGAGCATCATGCGTGAATTGATCCGTCTGGTTTCGAGTGCCGGTACCGGCCACTTCTACACCACCGACAAGAACAAGCGCACCACCCCGGACAAAATCGAGATCAAGAAATATGATCCGGTTGTTCGCAAGCACGTGGTGTACAAGGAAGCCAAGATCAAGTAATTGATCGGCGACCTGAAAAAAAACCCGCATCCGAAAGGACGCGGGTTTTTTTTGGGCTGCAGCAGGGTCAGTTGAAGGCGAAGCTCTGGATCATCAGGTCGGCGTCGGCCTTGATCTGGATGCGCTCGGCGTCGTAGTCGTGGGTGGACATCTCGTTGGGGCCAACCACGCGAGTGCGCCCGGTGAGGGCGCAGATGGTGCCTTTCAGTTCCGGCACGTAGCGGGTGCCGACCAGGTGAGCGAGGGTTTGCAGAACTTCTTCGTTGGTCATGCTGATTTTCCTTGTGAGGCTGAATGGCCCGAAACGGGCAGGGTCATCCTCACGCATGCCTGCAAAATCCCTGCGCTACATAATTATTTCTGCTCGAACATCACATAGATCTTGCGGCACGGCTCCAGCACCTCCCAAGTGCCTTTGAAGCCGGCGGGGATGACAAACCGATCGCCGGCACGCAGGGTTTTAGCCCCACCGTCCTGGTCGCGCAGCACCGAAACGCCCTGGACGATCTCGCAGTATTCGTGCTCCGTGTAGTTCACTGTCCACTGGCCCACCTCACCTTCCCATACGCCAGCGGCAAACTGCCCACACGGGCTGGAATAATGGTTGTAGACCGCCTGGTCCGGTTCGCCCTTGAGAATTTTCTCTGCAGCCGGGCGGTAGCGTTCGGCTTCGGTGAGGACCTGCGCGAAGTCGATGATGCTATCGATACTCATGGTTCGGCTCCTGTTGTTGTTTAATAAAATGAACATCAGTAGGCTTTTGAGCCTCTCGTGTCAAATATATTGATAGTTTACACCGGCTGGTTTAGGGTATCGCTTGCCAGTGTGCGCTTGGCGCCCGGCCAGAATTCTGACAACGCCTGTGAGTCCTCAGTGCGGCGTTGCACCTAAACAAGAGGAGGAGTTTCGTATGACCACCCTGACCCGTGCGGACTGGGAACAACGTGCCCAGCAACTGAAGATCGAAGGCCGTGCCTTCATCAACGGCGAATACACCGATGCCGCATCCGGTGAAACCTTCGAGTGCCTGAGCCCGGTCGACGGACGCTTCCTGGCCAAGGTTGCCAGCTGCGACCTGGCCGATGCCAACCGCGCTGTTGAAAACGCCCGTGCCACCTTCAACTCCGGCGTGTGGTCGCAGCTGGCCCCGGCCAAGCGCAAGGCCAAGCTGATCCGTTTCGCCGACCTGCTGCGCAAGAACGTCGAAGAGCTGGCGCTGCTGGAAACGCTGGACATGGGCAAGCCGATTGGCGACTCCTCCAGTATCGACATCCCAGGTGCGGCCCAAGCCATCCACTGGACTGCCGAAGCCATCGACAAGGTCTACGACGAAGTTGCCCCGACCCCGCATGACCAGCTTGGCCTGGTTACCCGCGAGCCGGTAGGTGTGGTCGGTGCCATCGTTCCTTGGAACTTCCCGCTGCTGATGGCCTGCTGGAAGCTCGGCCCGGCGTTGGCCACCGGTAACTCGGTCGTGCTCAAGCCGTCCGAAAAATCGCCGCTGACTGCCATCCGCATCGCCCAACTGGCGATCGAAGCCGGTATCCCGGCTGGCGTGCTGAACGTGCTGCCAGGCTATGGCCACACCGTGGGCAAAGCACTGGCCCTGCACATGGACGTCGATACCCTGGTGTTCACCGGTTCGACCAAGATCGCCAAGCAGCTGATGGTTTACGCGGGCGAGTCGAACATGAAGCGCATCTGGCTGGAAGCCGGTGGCAAGAGCCCGAACATCGTCTTTGCCGACGCCCCGGACCTGCAAGCTGCCGCCGAAGCCGCCGCCAGCGCCATCGCCTTCAACCAGGGCGAAGTGTGCACTGCAGGTTCCCGACTGCTGGTCGAGCGTTCGATCAAGGACAAGTTCCTGCCGATGGTGGTAGAAGCCCTGAAAGGCTGGAAGCCAGGCAACCCGCTGGACCCGCAGACCACTGTCGGTGCCTTGGTCGATACCCAGCAGATGAACACCGTGCTGTCGTATATCGAGGCTGGCCACAAGGACGGCGCCAAGCTGCTGGCCGGCGGCAAGCGCACCCTGGAAGAGACCGGCGGCACCTACGTCGAGCCGACCATCTTCGACGGCGTGACTAACGCCATGCGCATTGCCCAGGAAGAAATCTTCGGCCCGGTGCTGTCGGTGATTGCCTTCGACACCGCCGAAGAAGCCGTGGCCATTGCCAACGACACCCCGTATGGCCTGGCCGCTGGTATCTGGACTTCGGACATTTCCAAAGCCCACAAGACCGCTCGTGCCGTGCGTGCAGGCAGCGTCTGGGTCAACCAGTACGATGGTGGCGACATGACCGCGCCGTTCGGTGGCTTCAAACAGTCGGGCAACGGCCGTGACAAGTCGCTGCACGCACTGGAGAAGTACACCGAGCTGAAGGCGACCTGGATCAAGCTGTAACCCGGTAGGTCCTTTTCGCGGGCAAGCCCGCTCCTGCAGGTCTTCGCGACCGTTGCAGGAGCGGGCTTGCCCGCAATTGGGCCCTTGGAAATATTGGCTGGGAGGCTGTAATGCGTTGGGGTACCTACTTCGCCGTACTGGCATCGGTGCTCAGTGTCGGGCTGGCGCTTGGCGTGAGCATGCCGCTGGTGTCCCTGCGCCTGGAGGCCTGGGGCTACGGCAGCTTCGCCATCGGCGTGATGGCGGCAATGCCGGCGTTGGGCGTACTGGCCGGCGCCAGCCTGGCCAGCCGCCTGGCAGGTTGGGTTGGCGTACCGTCGGCGATGCGCCTGTGCCTGTGGGGCGGGGCGCTGTCGATTGGCCTGCTCGCGTTGCTGCCTAGTTACCCGTTATGGCTGCTGCTGCGGCTGATGATCGGCATGTCCCTGACCGTGGTGTTCATCCTTGGCGAAAGCTGGATCAACCAACTGGTGGTCGAACAGTGGCGTGGCCGGTTGGTGGCGCTATATGGCAGCAGCTACGCCCTGAGCCAGTTGGCCGGGCCGTTGGTGCTGGGTTTCCTCGGCTCTGATGACGACTTCGGCTTCTGGGCGGCGACCGGCCTGCTGCTGGCCGCGCCGCTGGTTCTGCTGGGGCGTGGTGGGGCGCCGAGCACGGAAGCCTGCAGTGTCACCTTTGGCGACCTGTTCGCCTTCTGCCGACGCTTACCGGTAATTGCCTGGGCCATTGCCCTGTTCGCCTCGTTCGAGGCGATGATCCTCACGTTGCTGCCGGTGTATTGCCTGCAGCAGGGCTTCAGCACCGAAATCGCCTTGTTCATGGTGAGTACCGTGGTGGTGGGTGATGCAGTGCTGCAATTGCCCATCGGCGCGCTGGCCGACCATATGTCGCGACGTACCCTGTTCACTGGCTGTGCGGTGACCCTGCTGGTGTCCAGTCTGGCGATCCCGCTGCTGTTGCACACCCCGGTTATCTGGCCGTTGTGGGTGTTGTTCGGCGCCAGTGCCGGCGGCTTGTTCACCTTGTCGCTGGTGCTGATCGGTGAGCGCTACCGCGATGATGAGTTGGTACGGGCCAATGCCCACGTGGCCCAGCTGTGGGGCATTGGCTGTTTGCTCGGGCCGTTGTTGGCGGGGGCGGGGAGCCAGTGGATCAGCGGGCATGCGTTGCTGTTCCTGATGGCGGCCGGGGCTGCGGGGTTGGTGGTATTGACCCGGCGGCGCGGAGCCTTCGAGCCGGTTTCTGCCTGATGATTTTTGGGGCCGCAAGGCCCCGGAATCGCCGCTACAGCATTTTCTCCAAGCCAACCGCCTTGCTGATCCAGGCATTGAGCCGTCGCCAGATCCCGCCCGGCTCAGACGTCAGCACGTGCCGTTGGCCATTGTCCTCGGTTGCCCACACCAGCTTGTTACCTATCAGTTTCACCTGATAGCTCAGCGCAGGCGCCATACCCTGCTGGGCCAGCTCGCGGGTGTATTCGGCCAGCTCCGGGCTGTCCACCAGTACCCCGACCTCGGTGTTCCACAATACTGAGCGCGGGTCGAAGTTGAACGAGCCGATGAAGGTCTTGCGCCGGTCGAACACGATCGCCTTGGTGTGCAGGCTCGAATCCGAGCTGCCACGGAAACTCAGTCGCCCCGCGCTGGGGTCGCCTGGCTGGCGGCGAAGCTCGTAAAGCTGCACCCCGTGCTCAAGCAAGGCACGACGATAGGGTGCATAGCCTCCATGCACTGCCGGCACGTCGGTGGCTTCCAGCGAGTTGGTCAGCAGCTTCACCGAAACGCCAGCGTCGGCGCGGCCGGTCAGGTACAGCAGCCCCGGTTCGCCCGGTACAAAGTAGGCCGATGCCAGGACCAACTCGCGGTGCACGTTAGCCAGGTCCGGTGCCAGTTGCTGGCTCAGCAGTAATTGCGGGTCCGGTTCGTCTTCGGCCAACACCTTGCTGGGCGCATCCCATAGCGCCTGGGCGTGAGCCCAGATCAGCTCGTTGCGCCACACATCCAGGCGCGGCTGCGACTGGTAGGCCATCAAGCGGTCGTACAGGGCCTTGCGCTGGGTCCTGGCTTTGGCCAGCGACACTTCCAGGCGCTGGCGGCTGGCCCGCAGGTCATTGGCATCCGGGTCATGCCAGAGGAAGTCGGTGATCGGCCGGCTGAGGGCGCTGTTCCAGTACTGGTCGAAGCTGTGCCCCAACTGCTCGGCTACCGGGCCCACGCCCAGCAGGTCGATGTCGGTGAAGTTGAGGTTGGGCTCGGCATCGAAATACTCGTCGCCCAGGTTGCGCCCGCCGACGATGGCCATGCTGTTGTCCACCAGGAACAGCTTGTTGTGCATGCGCCGGTGCTGGCGCGACAAGTTGAACAGCCGGCCCACGGCGCGCGTAACGCCGGTACTGCGCCCCAGATGCAGTGGGTTGAACACTCGAATCTGGATGTTCGGGTGGGCATTAAGGGTGCCCATGACGGTGTCCAGGCCGTCGCTGGTGGTGTCGTCGAGCAGGATGCGCACGCGCACGCCACGGTCGGCAGCGCGCAGCAGTTCATGCACAAGGGCGCGGGTACTGAGGCCGTCGTGGACGATGTAGTACTGCAGGTCGATGCTCGCCTGGGCGTTGCGTATCAGTTCGGCGCGGGCGCGAAATGCCTCGTTGCTGTTGGGCAGCAGGCGAAAGCCCGAGCGGCCGCCATAGGGCGCGGCTTGGCGCAGCACCGAGCGGCCAAAGGCCGAGTCGTGGGCAGGCAACGCCTGACTGGTTTCGCGGGGCGCGCTGATGCTTGTGCAACCGGCAAGGCCGAGCAACAACACCAGCAGCAGAGGCAAGGCTCGCTGGAG
Organism: Pseudomonas sp. KCJK9058; assembly: GCF_046230975.1. Classification (NCBI taxonomy): domain Bacteria; kingdom Pseudomonadati; phylum Pseudomonadota; class Gammaproteobacteria; order Pseudomonadales; family Pseudomonadaceae; genus Pseudomonas; species Pseudomonas sp. KCJK9058. The sequence goes on along the minus strand of NZ_JBJJLR010000001.1, from coordinate 181,362 downwards.
TCTCAAGGGTGGACCGTCCTGTGCAGCAAGGGCTTTAGGGGTTTGACCGTGACGGGCGGCGCAAAGTTACGCGTCGGCGCTTTCGTCATCCAGTAGACGAAGGGCGGTTTCACCTACCTTACGCACGGAGGCTTCGATTTGCGGCGTTGGCCTGGCGGCGAAATTCATGCGCAGGCAGTGGCGGAACTTGCCCGAGGCCGAAAAGATGCTGCCCACGGCAACCTGCACGCCCTGCTCCAGTAAAGCGCGGTTCAGCCGAAGCGTATCGAGATGTTCGGGTAATTCCACCCACAGCATGAAGCCGCCCTGGGGCCGGCTCACCCGGGTGCCCGCCGGGAAGTGGCGGGTCACCCAGTCGCCCATCAGGTCGCGGCCACGCTGGTACTGGCTGCGCATGCGCCGCACATGGGGCTGGTAGTGGCCGCCGGCGATGAAGTCAGCGATGGCCAGCTGAGGCTGGCTGGCGGTGCTGCCGGTGCTGATGTACTTCATGTGCAGCACGCGCTCCAGGTAGCGCCCGGGCGCCACCCAGCCGATCCGCAGGCCGGGCGCGAGGGTTTTGGAGAACGAACTGCAGAGCAGCACGCGGCCATCGTCGTCGAACGACTTCAGGGTGCGTGGGCGTGGGTAGGTATAGGCCAGGTCGCCGTACACATCGTCTTCCAGAATTGCCACGTCATAGCGTTGGGCGAGGCTCAACAGGGCCTTCTTGCGTGCCTCGGGCATGATGTAGCCCAGCGGGTTGTTGCAGTTGGGGGTGATCTGGATGAGCTTGATCGGCCACTGCTCCAGGGCCAGCTCCAGCGCCTCCAGGCTGATGCCGGTGACCGGGTCCGTGGGGATTTCCAGCGCTTTCATGCCCAAGCCTTTGAGGGTTTGCATGGCGCCGTGGAAGCTGGGCGAGTCGACCGCGACGATGTCGCCTGGCTCGCAGACCGCTCGGATGCTGCATGACAGCGCCTCATGGCAGCCGGTGGTGATCACCAGGTCGGCCGGCCCCAGGCGGCAGCCGGAGTCGAGCATCAGCCGGGCCACCTGTTCGCGCAGGGCCAGGTTACCGTGGATGTTGTCGTAGTACAGGCCAGGCATGTCCTGGCGCCGGCTCAACTGGGCAAGGCTGCGCAGCAGCGGCTTCAGGGTAGGGCTGTCGATGTCGGGCATGCCGCGGCCGAGTTGCACCACATCCTGGCGCGGCGTACTGCGCACCAGCTCCAGCACCTGTTCCCACTGCGAGATGTCCACCGGGCGCTGGGCTGGGCGGCTGACTGCGGGCAGTGCCGGCAACTGCCGTTGGTCGCTGACGAAGTAGCCGGACTTGGGCCGCGGCGAGACCATGCCGCTGTCTTCGAGCATGCGATAGGCCTGCTGCACGGTGCTCAGGCTGACCCCGTGCTCCTCACTCAGTGCGCGCACGGACGGCAGGCGCTGGCCGGGGCGATAGAGCCCCTGCTCGATGCGGGCGCCGAGTATTTCGGCGAGATTCAGGTAGAGGGTCACGGCATACTCCTGCGCTGCATTGGCATAGCGACCGGTACAGTTGGCCCGAAAATACAGCATTCAGTCGGCCAGCGGCCAATTCTGTATGGGAATAATAAGGCTGTATTGGATCTGTATTGTCGAGGGTGCCGACGCGCATGCTTTCTCCACGGTAACCACTGAACGGGAGGATGCGGTGATGGGTGGCATGAGCGATGTGCGCTTGCAACTGTTGGCCAAGGAACTGGAAGCCGGGCAGCAGGCCAAGGTGTTCAACGCGCCAGAGGGTTTGGGGCGTTGGGGGCTGATGCGGCATCGCTGGCATACCCGCAGGGCGTTGCTGCAGCTGACCGATGACGAGTTGCGCGATGTTGGGCTGAGCTGGGAGCAGGCCCGGATAGAAGGGCGGAAACCCTTCTGGAAGGACTGACACGGTGGTCGCTGAAGGGCCTGTTGTGCCCCAGACTTGAAACTTGCTCCGACCCTGTGGGAGCGGGCATGCCCGCGAAGCAGGCGTCGCGGAGGATGGCACGGGCTTCGCCCGTGTTCGCGGGCACGCCCGCTCCCACAGGGGGCTAGTCAGCTCTTAGATTTTAAGCAAGACAGTTGCTGCCACAAGGATGGGGACTTTCAGGCCAGCTCTTTCAGGCGATGCCACAGCATCCCCAGCGCCAGCAGTGGCGAGCGCAGGTGCTTGCCGCCAGGGAAGGTGATGTGCGGCACCTTGTTGAAAAGGTCGAAGCGCCCGCTTTCCTGGCCACTGATGGCTTCACCCAGCAGGCGTGCGGCCAGGTGGGTGGCGTTGAGCCCATGGCCCGAGTAGGCCTGGGCGTAATACACGTTCGGCTGGCTGGCCAGGCGGCCAACCTGCGGCAGGCGATTGGCACCAATGCCGATCATGCCACCCCACTGGTAGTCGATGCGCACGTCGGCAAGCTGCGGGAACACCTTGAGCATCTTTGGCCGCATGTAGGCGGCGATGTCCTTCGGGTCGCGGCCTGAATAGTGGCAGGCACCGCCAAACAGCAGGCGGTGATCCGCGGACAGGCGGTAGTAGTCCAGCGCCACGCGCTGGTCACACACCGCCATGTTCTGCGGCAGCAAGGCGCGTGCGCGTTCTTCGCCCAGCGGCTCGGTGGCGATGATGTAGCTGCCGGCCGGCAGCACCTTGCCGCCCAGCTCGCGGTTGAGGTCGTTGTGGTAGGCGTTGCAGCACAGTACCAGGGTCTTGGCGCGTACCCGGCCTTGGGCAGTATGCACCTGCACTTCAGTGCCGTAGTCGATGCGGGTGACTTCGGATTGCTCGAACAACTTCACGCCCAGGCGGGCGGCTGCGGCGGCTTCACCCAGTGCCAGATTGAGCGGATGCAGATGCCCGGAGCCCATGTCGATCAACCCGCCCACGTAGCAATCGGCACCGACCACGCTGTGGATATCGTCCTTGCCGACCAGCCGCAGCTCATGTGCATAGCCCAGGCTGCGCAGTTCCTCGGCGTCTTGGGCAAAGCCCAGCAGCTCGGCGGGTTTGTTGGCCAGGTCGCAGTAGCCCCAGGCCAGGTCGCAGGCGATGGCATGCTTTTTAACCCGCTCGCGCACGATCTGTACGGCCTCCAGGCCCATCAGTTTCATGGTGCGCACGCCTTCTTCGCCGATGACCGGGAGGAACTGCTCCAGACCATGGCCGACCCCTCGGATCAGTTGCCCGCCATTGCGCCCACTGGCGCCCCAGCCAAGTTTGCGCGCTTCCAGCAGGATGACCGAGAAACCACGCTCGGCCAGCTCGATGGCGGTGTTCAGGCCGGAGTAGCCGCCGCCGATGATGCACACGTCGGCGTTGTGTTCGCCTTGCAGGTAGGCGTGGTCGGGGTGTGGCGCGCTGCTGGCGGCGTAATAGGAGGCGGCGTGCTGCGCGCTGTGGATCATTGGGGCGGCCCTGAAAAATGGAGGGGGGACGAGGATAAGCTGTGCCATCGCGGCCGGGCAACCCGCGAGGGCTTCATGCTCGTTCTCGGGTGAGCCCGCGATTAAGCCTATAATCCAATCACTTTTTCAGCTTGTATCCCGTCATGTCCTGTAACCGCCACAAGATCCACTTCCTGCGCGAACTCATCCCCTCTTTCGAGTGCGAGCCCGGCTGCCACGACTGCTGCGGCCCGGTCACCACCTCGGCGGAAGAAATGGCCCGGCTGCCGCGCAAGTCCCAGGCCGAGCAGGACGCTGCTCTGGAGCGTCTGGACTGCGTGCACCTGGGCCCCAACGGCTGCACGGTGTATGAAGAGCGGCCGATGATCTGCCGGCTGTTCGGTACCACCCCGCGCATGGCCTGCCCGCGGGGTCGTGGCCCTGAACCGATGATCGACCCCGCCGCTGAACAGTTGGTCCACCAGTTCATTGCCACCACCCGCCAGGTGCTGGTCTAGCCTCAGTCCGGGATCGGCAGGCAGAGGCTCTCCTTCACCTCTTCCATTACGATGTAGCTCTTCGATTCGCGCACGTGCGGCAGTTTCAGCAGGATGTCCCCGAGCAGCTTGCGGTACGAGGCCATTTCCGAAATACGCGCTTTCACCAGGTAGTCGAAGTCGCCCGACACCAGGTGGCATTCCAGCACGTGGGGCAGCTTCAAGACCGCGCGGCGGAACTCCTCGAAGGTATCGCCTGACTTGTAGTCCAGGCTGATTTCCACGAACACCAGCAGGCTGCCCTTGAGGTGCTGCGGGTTCAGGCGGGCGTTGTAGCCCATGATGATGCCCTCGCGCTCGAGGCGGCGAACCCGCTCGGTACAAGGGGTGGTGGACAGCCCAACTTTCTCGCCCAGTTCGGTGAAGGAAATACGCCCGTCATTCTGCAGGATACGCAGGATGTTGCGGTCGATCTTGTCCAGTTCACGCTTGGTCTGGTGCTGGGTTCTCATAGGGGATGCCCCTCCGTGAAAGGCGATTTTGCCGAGAATTCTCGCCAATAATAGGCTTTTATATAGTGAATTGCACTGGTCTCAAATTCCTATACTGCGCCCATTCATGCCATTTCAATAAAAGTGTGCGGCGCGCCGCGTGTGAGGGATAAAACGATGCGAGTTCTGGTACTTGGTAGCGGTGTAATCGGAACCGCCAGTGCCTACTACCTGGCCCGGCAAGGTTTCGAAGTGACGGTGGTCGACCGCCAGCCGGCGGTGGCCATGGAAACCAGCTTTGCCAACGCCGGCCAGATCTCGCCCGGCTATGCCTCGCCCTGGGCTGCCCCTGGTGTACCGCTCAAAGCCATCAAATGGCTGCTGGAGCGTCACGCTCCCCTGGCCATCAAGCTCACGGGCGATGTCGACCAGTACCTGTGGATGGCACAGATGCTGCGCAACTGCACCGCCAGCCGCTACGCGGTGAACAAGGAGCGTATGGTGCGCCTGTCCGAGTACAGCCGTGACTGCCTCGACGAGCTGCGCGCCGAAACCGGCATCAACTACGAAAACCGCAGCCTGGGTACCACCCAGCTGTTCCGCACCCAGGCCCAGGTCGATGCTGCGGCCAAGGACATTGCCGTACTCGAACAGTCCGGTGTGCCCTACGAGCTGCTCGACCGCGACGGCATTGCCCGCGTCGAACCCGCCCTGGCCGGCGTGAAAGATATCCTGGCCGGCGCCCTGCGCCTGCCGAACGACCAGACTGGCGACTGCCAGCTGTTTACCACCAAGCTCGCCGACATGGCGTTGAAGCTGGGCGTGGAGTTCCGCTTCGGCCAGGACATCCAGCGCCTGGACTTCGCCGGTGACCGCATCAATGGCGTGTGGATCGACGGCAAGCTGGAGACGGCAGACCGCTACGTGCTGGCGCTGGGCAGCTACTCGCCACAGATGCTCAAGCCGCTGGGCATCAAGGCTCCGGTGTACCCGCTGAAAGGTTATTCGCTGACCGTGCCGATCACCAACGCCGACATGGCTCCGACCTCGACCATTCTCGACGAGACCTACAAGGTTGCGATCACCCGTTTCGATAACCGCATCCGCGTTGGCGGGATGGCTGAAATCGCCGGCTTTGACCTGTCGCTGAACCCGCGCCGGCGCGAAACACTGGAGATGATCGTCAACGACCTTTATCCTCGCGGCGGTGACTTGAGCCAGGCCAGCTTCTGGACCGGCCTGCGCCCGGCGACCCCGGACGGCACGCCGATCGTGGGTGCCACGGCGTTCCGCAACCTGTTCCTGAACACCGGTCACGGTACCTTGGGCTGGACCATGGCGTGCGGTTCCGGTCGCTTGCTGGCCGACCTGATTGCGCGCAAGAAGCCGCAGATCAGTGCCGAAGGCCTGGATATCTCCCGGTATGGCAACAGCCGGGAAGTGGCCAAGCACGGGCAAAGCGCGCCGGCTCACCAGCAGTAATAGCCTGTGCCGGCCCATTCGCGGGCTTGCCCGCTCCCACAGGAACACCACCGCTTTTGAAAGCTGTGCACGACCTGTGGGAGCGGGCAAGCCCGCGAAGAATCCACCACCGATTTCAACCCGAACCACCATAAGGCAGCCGCCATGCGTCCCGCCCGCGCCCTGATCGACCTCCAGGCCCTGCGCCACAACTACCGTCTGGCCCGTGAACTGACCGGTGCCAAAGCCCTCGCCGTGATCAAGGCCGACGCCTATGGCCACGGCGCCGTGCGCTGCGCCCTGGCCTTGGAGGCCGAGGCCGACGGCTTTGCGGTGGCCTGCATCGAGGAGGCACTGGAACTGCGCGCCGCCGGTATCAATGCCCCGGTGCTGCTGCTGGAAGGTTTTTTCGAAGCCAGCGAACTGGCACTGATCGCCGAGCACGACCTGTGGTGCGTGGTGCACTCGCTGTGGCAGCTGGAAGCCATCGAGAAAACCCCGCTGCACAAGCCGCTCACCGTCTGGCTGAAGCTGGACAGTGGCATGCACCGCGTTGGCCTGCACCCCAAGGACTACCACGATGCCTACCAGCGACTGCTGGCCAGTGGCAAGGTTTCGCGCATCGTGTTGATGAGCCACTTCGCTCGCGCCGACGAACTGGACGCTGACGCTACCGCCCAGCAAATTGCCGTGTTCGAAGCTGCCCGACAGGGCCTGGCCGCCGAATGCAGCCTGCGTAACTCACCCGGCGTGCTGGGCTGGCCGCAAGCGCCCAGCGACTGGGTACGCCCAGGCCTGATGCTGTACGGCACCACGCCGTTCGAAGTGGCGCAGGCCGAGGCCGCACGCCTGCAACCGGTGATGACCCTGCAATCGCGGGTGATCAGCGTGCGCGAGCTGCCTGCCGGCGAGCCGGTGGGCTATGGTGCCAAGTTCGTCAGCCCTCGGCCGACCCGCGTGGGTGTGGTCGCCATGGGCTATGCCGATGGCTACCCGCGCCAGGCGCCCAACGGCACCCCAGTGCTGGTCGCCGGCAAGCGTACCCACCTGATCGGCCGGGTGTCGATGGACATGCTCAGCATCGACCTCACCGACGTACCGCAAGCCACTGTCGGCAGCCCGGTCGAACTCTGGGGCAAGCAGGTGCTGGCCAGTGAAGTGGCCGCACAGGCGGGCACCATTCCGTACCAGATCTTCTGCAACCTGAAGCGAGTACCACGGGACTACGTCGGCGAATGAGACGCTGAAGCGGACAGGTTGGGGGCGGTGTGTTGTAAATACTGAACGGCATTGCCATGATATCGTTCACATCCACCCCCCTTTCACCGTTTCAGGAGGCTCCAGCTTTGGACGTCGGCGAACGACTGCAAGCCATCCGCAAGCTCAAGGGCCTGTCGCAGCGCGAACTCGCCAAGCGTGCTGGCGTGACCAACAGCACCATCTCGATGATCGAGAAGAACAGCGTAAGCCCCTCTATCAGCTCGCTGCGCAAAGTGCTGAGCGGCATTCCCATGTCCATGGTCGAATTCTTTTCGGTCGAGCTGGAGCCGCAAAGCCCGACTCAGATCGTCTACAAGGCCCACGAGCTGATCGATATCTCGGACGGTGCGGTGACCATGAAGCTGGTGGGCAAGTCGCACCCCAACCGTGCCATCGCTTTTCTGACCGAGGTGTACCCGCCAGGTGCGGACACCGGTGCCGAGATGCTGACCCACGACGGCGAGGAGACCGGTATCCTGCTTGAAGGCCGCCTGGAACTGGTGGTCGGCAACGAGATTTTCGTTCTCGAAGAAGGCGACAGCTACTACTTCGAAAGCACCCGCCCGCACCGCTTCCGCAACCCTTTCGACCAGCCGGCGCGGCTGATCAGTGCGGCGACGCCTTCAAACTTTTGATCCAGCGCAGTGCATTGATTCGGCAATACCCCTTTCCTGTGTGGGGTCGTTTCACGGCCTCTGGGTTCCCGCTATACTTTTCAACGCTCGCCGATCCGTGGCCGCGAGCGTGATTAGCCACCATGAGGGTGTTCGCGTGAATCAAATCAAGAAGATGCTGGCCGTACCAGCAGCCGTATTCGCCCTCTGGGCAATGAGCGCAACCGCTGCGACCAATGACGACATCGCCAAACGCCTGGAGCCGGTTGGCCAGGTGTGCGTCCAGGGCCAGGAGTGCAAAGGCATGGAAGTGGCCGCTGCAGCGGGTGGCGGGGGAGCCAAGACGCCGGATGAAATCATCGCCAAGCACTGCAATGCCTGCCATGGCAGCGGCTTGCTCGGCGCGCCTAAAATTGGTGACACCGCCGCGTGGAAAGAACGCGCCGACCACCAGGGCGGCCTGGATGGCATCCTGGCCAAGGCCATTACTGGCATCAACGCCATGCCGCCAAAGGGCACCTGTGCAGACTGCTCGGATGAAGACCTGAAAGGGGCGATCAAGAAAATGTCCGGGTTGTGATTTACAGCTGAATTGCATGAGGCCCGCCGTTGATGGCGGGCTTTGTTTTTTTGTTGCCTGGGCCGGCCTCTTCGCGGGCAAGCCCGCTCCCACAGGTACCCCACAGGACCTGAAGGTTGTGTTAATCCTGTGGGAGCGGGCTTGCCCGCGAAAGGGCCGGTACAGGCAACCAATTACTTCAGCCCTATGTCCAACCCCTGAACCCATGGATGTTTCAGGAGGCCCAGATGCACCTCTGCTCCATCGACCAGGCTGTCGAGCAGGTTTTGTCCCGGCTGCCAACCCATATCCACATGGGGCTGCCTTTGGGCCTGGGCAAACCCAATGCCTTCGTCAACGCGCTTTACGCCCGCGTACGCGAGCTGCCCGAACGGCGCCTGACCATCTATACCGCACTTTCCCTCGGCCGCCCGCCACTGGGCGATGGCCTGCAGCGGCGCTTTCTCGAACCCTTCGTCGAGCGTGTCTTCGCTGACTACGAAGAGCTCAGTTACCTTGCAGACCTGCGCAACGACACGTTGCCACCCAATATTCGGGTCGAACAGTTCTTCATGCAGCCCGGCAGCCTGCTGCACAGCGAATCGGCGCAGCAGGACTACGTCAGCAGCAACTACAGCCATGCCGCACGGGATATCAACGCCAAAGGCCTGAACCTGATCGCCCAGTTGGTGGCCGCCACCCCTGAAAAGCCCGTGCACCTGAACCTGGCCTGCAACCCAGACATCACCCTCGACCTGCTGCCGATGATCGCCAAGCGCCGCGCGGCTGGCGAAACCATCCTTATGCTGGGCCAGGTGCATGCCGAACTGCCCTACATGCCAGGCGATGCCGAGCTGCCCATCGATGCCTTCGACCTGCTGCTCGATGAAGTCGAGCAACGCCGGCTGTTTTCCACACCAAACATGCCGGTTGGCATTCAGGACCACTGCATCGGCCTGCACGCCAGCAGCCTGGTACGCGATGGCGGTACGCTGCAGATCGGCATTGGTGCCATGGGCGACGCGGTTGCCGCGGCATTGCTGGCACGTCAGGGCGACAACGCCGGTTACCGTGCGGTGCTCAAGGCGCTGGATGTCGGACCGTGGCAGGCGTTGATCGAGCGAGAAGGGGGCCTGGACACCCTTACCCACGGCTTGTACGGCTGCAGCGAGATGTTCGTCAACGGCCTGCTGGTGCTGGCCGAAGCAGGGCTGCTACGACGCCCGGCGGACGAGCAGGGCGCAATACTGCATGGCGGCTTTTTCCTCGGCCCGCAAGCGTTCTACCAGCGCTTGCGCGAGATGCCGCTGGAGCAGCGCGCGCAGTTTGTCATGACCCGTATCAGCTTCATCAACGAGCTCTATGGGCAGGAGGCACTCAAGCGCCGACAACGTCGTGATGCGCGCTTCATCAACACCGCGTTTGGCATGACCCTGCTCGGCGCCGGGGTGGCCGACCAGCTGGAAGACGGCCGCGTGCTCAGTGGCGTGGGCGGGCAGTACAACTTCGTTGCCCAGGGCCATGCGCTGGAGGGCGGGCGTTCGATCCTGCTCTTGCGCAGCTGGCGCGAGGCAGGCGGGGAGGTGACCTCGAACCTGTTCTGGACCTATGGCCACTGCACCATTCCCCGGCACCTGCGCGATATCGTGGTGACCGAGTACGGCATTGCTGACTTGCGTGGGCAGACTGACAGCGAAGTGATTGCGCGGTTGTTGGCGGTGAGCGATTCGCGGTTCCAGCCGGGCCTGATCAAGCAGGCCAAAGACGCTGGCAAGCTTGCCGACGACTTTCAGCTGGAGGCGCGCTTTACCGACAATACCCCGCAACGCCTGGAGGCGATCAGGGCACAGCATGCGCGGCTGTTCCCGGAGTATCCGATGGGCACGGACTTTACGGCCGAGGAGCGGGATCTGTTGCGAGCGCTGAACTGGTTGAAGAGCAAGTTCAAGCTGAGCGAGGTGCTGGAGCTGGGCAAGGCAGCGTTGGATGCACCGGGGCCGGAAGGGTATGAGCGGCATCTGGCGCGGATGGGGCTGGAGGTTCCGCAAGGGTTGAAAGAGGAGCTTTATCAGCGGCTACTGCTGGCAGGGTTACAGGCTACAAGTTAATCGCTTGTGCACACTGGCCCCGTGTAGGAGCGGGTTTACCCGCGAATGCGATATTGAATCTGCCATCGCATTCGCAGGTAAACCCGTTCCTACGCCGGGGCGGTGAGGCCTTATTCGATGAAGCTGACCACACCACCTTCCAGCGACTTCACCCGGGCCAGCGATTCAACGCGGTAGCCCTGGCTGTCCAGTTCGGCACGGCCGCCCTGGAACGACTTCTCGATCACGATACCCAGGCCCGCCACGGTGGCACCTGCCTGCTTGATGATCGAGATCAGCGCCTGCGAGGCTTTGCCGTTGGCCAGGAAGTCATCGATTACCAGCACGCGGTCGCTGCTGTTGAGGTGACGCGGCGAAATGGCCACGGTGTTCTCGGTCTGCTTGGTGAAGGAATACACCGAGGCGGTCAGCAGGTTTTCGGTCAGGGTCAGCGACTGGTGCTTGCGAGCGAAGATGACCGGCACACCCAGTTTCAGGCCGGTCATCACCGCCGGGGCAATGCCCGAGGCTTCGATGGTGACGATCTTGGTCACGCCGGCATCGGCGAACAGGCGGGCAAACTCGTCACCGATCAGCTGCATCAGCGCCGGATCGATCTGGTGGTTGAGAAACGCGTCGACTTTGAGAACCTGATCGGAAAGCACGATGCCTTCTTCGCGAATCTTCTGATGCAGTGCTTCCACTGTGATTTCCTCGATGTAACAAAGGTTGCCGCTGGAGGCGGCAAAGTTAAAGAGTAATGGTTGATCAGCGTTTGAGCATTGCCCGGATATCGGCCAGGGCGTTGTTGCCGCGAGCGGCCTTCACCTCGACCGGCGCATCGTCCAGGCCCTCCCAGGCCAGGTCGTCCGGTGGCAGTTCGTCGAGGAACCGGCTGGGCGTGCAGTCGATGATTTCACCGTACTGCTTGCGCTTGGCGGCGAAGGTGAAGGCCAGGGTCTGGCGCGCGCGGGTGATACCCACGTAGGCCAGGCGGCGTTCCTCTTCGATGGTGTCGGCCTCGATGCTGGAGCGGTGCGGGAGGATTTCCTCTTCCATGCCCATGATGAACACGTAGGGGAATTCCAAGCCCTTGGAGGCATGCAGGGTCATCATCTGCACACCTTCGGCGTTCTCTTCTTCTTCCTGCTGGCGCTCGAGCATGTCGCGCAGCACCAGCTTGCCGATGGCGTCCTCGATGGTCATGTCACCCTCTTCGTCCTTCTCGAGGGTGTTCTTCAGCGCTTCGACCAGGAACCAGACGTTGCTGATGCGGAACTCGGCAGCTTTGTCGCTGGCGGTCTGCTGGCGGATCCAGTTTTCGTAGTCGATGTCGCGGATCATCTCGTGCAGCGCGGCAATCGGGTCTTCCAGGGCAACCTTGTGGCGCACCCCGTCCAGCCAGTGCTTGAAACGCTGCAAGCGCTCGGTGTAGCGCGCGTCCAGGTGCTCGCCCAGGCCCAGCTCTTCGCTGGCGGCGTACATCGAAATGCCGCGCTCGGTGGCGTAGTTGCCGAGCTTTTCCAGGGTGGTGGAGCCGATCTCGCGGCGCGGCACGTTGATTACCCGCAGGTAGGCGTTGTCATCGTCCGGGTTCACCAGCAGGCGCAGGTAGGCCATCAGGTCCTTGACCTCCTGGCGGCCGAAGAAGCTGTTACCGCCCGACAGGCGATACGGCACCTGGTGGTGCTGCAGCTTCAGTTCGATCAGCTTGGCCTGGTAGTTGCCGCGGTAAAGGATGGCAAAGTCGCTGTACGGGCGGTTGGTGCGCAGGTGCAAGGTGAGGATTTCCATGGCCACGCGTTCGGCCTCGGCTTCCTCGTTCTTGCAGCGGATCACGCGGATCTCGTCGCCCACGCCCATTTCGCTCCACAGCTGCTTTTCGAACGCATGCGGATTGTTGGCGATCAACACGTTGGCGCAGCGCAGGATGCGGCTGGTGGAGCGGTAGTTCTGTTCGAGCATGACGATCTTCAGGGAGGGGTAGTCCTCCTTGAGCAGCATCAGGTTCTCGGGGCGTGCACCCCGCCAGGCGTAGATCGACTGGTCGTCGTCGCCCACCACGGTGAACTGGTTGCGCATGCCGATCAGCATTTTCACCAGCAGGTACTGGCTGGCGTTGGTGTCCTGGTATTCGTCCACCAGCAGGTAGCGCACGCGGTTCTGCCAGCGCTCCAGCACCTCGGGGTGCTCCTGGAACAGCTTGACCGGCTGCAGGATCAGGTCGTCGAAGTCCACCGCGTTGAACGCCTTGAGCGTGCGCTGATAGTGGGTGTAGACGATGGCGGCGGTCTGCTCGCGCGGGTTGCGCGCCTTTTCCAGGGCTTCTGGCGGCAGGACCAGGTCGTTCTTCCAGGCACCGATCATGTTCTTGATCTCGTCGATGCCGTCGTCGCCGGAGTATTCCTTCTGCATGATGTCCGACAGCAACGCCTTGATGTCGGACTCGTCGAAGATCGAGAAACCCGGCTTGTAGCCCAGGCGCTCGTGTTCCTTGCGGATGATGTTCAGGCCTAGGTTGTGGAACGTACACACGGTCAGGCCACGGCCTTCCCCCGGGCGCAGCAAGGTGGCGACCCGCTCCTTCATCTCGCGCGCGGCCTTGTTGGTGAAGGTCATCGCCACGATGTACTGGGCGCGGATGCCGCAGTTCTGGATGAGGTGGGCAATCTTGCGCGTGATCACGCTGGTCTTGCCCGAACCTGCACCGGCGAGCACCAAAAGAGGGCCGCCGACATAGTCACGGGCTTCCTGCTGCCGGGGATTGAGTCGGGACATGCTAGAAACCGGGGGTCGCCAGAAAATAGCCGCGCATTCTAACAGGCATGGGGCCGTTGTGGCGCGACCGTCTGACGTCTGAGTCAGACTTTTGTCCGCCTAATTATTAGTGTCACTAATGCTAGTAGCTGAAAAAATCATATTTGCCGGTTTGACTCGTTTCGCGCAGGATGCACGACAAAATACGTCGGAATGCTACGCTCGAAAAAACCATGTATAAAAGTGAAAATCATTTTCATTGAATGCAGTAGCATCCCCTCCAGATCTCGTTGCACCGTCAAGCCCTAAGGAGCCCGCTTGTCCACGCCTGTCGAACCTTTGCGTTTGCTGCTGTTGGCCGATGAGCCGGAATGGGCTGCCTCGTTGCACGCGTGCATGCCCGCACTGGGTGGCAGCGCCGTGTTACTGACTGCGCCAAACTGGGAGGCGGTCGACAGCCTGTTCAGCCATGATCGTCAGGCCGTCGTGCTGGCAACACCCGCCTTGCAGCCCGCCCCCGGGCGTTGCGAGCTGCCGACTATTCTGCTGCTTGAACACGAGCCTGAGGCAGCGCCCAGCGCTGTCAGTGACTGGCTGGTGCGCGACCAGCTCAACGCCGATACCCTGCGCCGCTCACTGCGCCATGTGCGAGAGCGAGGGGTGCTGGTCGCCACCTTGCAGCGCCTTGCCGAGCAGGACCCGCTGACCGGCATCGCCAACCGCCAGGGCTTCCAGGCTTTGCTCAATGCACGCCTGGCCGAAAACGAAGGCCGTGGTGTCGCGCTTGGCCACCTGGACCTGGACAACTTCCGCCACGTCAACGACGCCCTGGGCCACCAGAGCGGTGACCGGTTGATCCTGCAGGTGGTGGCACGGCTGAAGCATCAGCTGGAGGCGGGCGACCAGCTGGCACGTCTGGGTAGCGACGAGTTCGCCCTGCTGATCGACACCCGTCGCGATGCCAACCGCGCCGAATGGATTGCCGAACGCATCGTCGAGGCCTTGGCAGAGCCCTACTGGATCGACGGCGAAAGCCTGCTGCTGGGCTGCAGCCTGGGCATTGCACATGCTCGCGCGCAGAGCGGCGCCGATCCGCTGATGTGGCACGCGCACATCGCCATGCGTCAGGCCAAGGGCAGCCAAGGCTGCACCTTCCATGTGTTCAACGAACGCATCAACCGCAACGCCCGCAGCCTTGCCGACCTGGAAAGCGAGTTGCGCCGCGCCCTGCGCCGCGATGAACTGGATCTGCACTATCAGCCCCGCCTGAACCTGGCTGACGGGCGCATTGTTGGCCTGGAGGCGCTGGTGCGCTGGCGCCATGCCGAGCGCGGGCTGCTGCCACCCAGTGAGTTCGTGCCACTGGCCGAGCAGAGCGGCCTGATCGTGCCCTTGGGTTATTGGGTTATTTCCCGTGCCCTGCGTGACATGCAGGCATTGTGCGAGCGTGGCCTGGAACCGCTGCACATGGCGGTCAACCTGAGTTTTCGCCAATTCCAGGACAGCCAGCTACTGGCCACGTTGAGTCGCCTGATCCTCGAGCACGGTGTGGATGCCCGCTGGCTTGAGTTCGAGCTGACCGAGACGGCGGTGATGCGCCGCAACGAGGTGGTGCGCCAGACCATGGACGCGCTGGGTCGCCTGGGCGTGCGCTTCTCGCTCGATGATTTCGGCACCGGGTTTTCTTCGTTCGTGCACCTCAACAGCCTGCCGATCACCTTGCTCAAGGTGGACCGCAGCTTTGTTGCGGAAATGGAAATGCGTGAAGAGAACCGCAAGCTGGTACACGCCATGATCAACCTGGCGCACAACCTCAACCTCGAGGTGGTGGCCGAGGGTGTGGAGAGTGAAGAGCAACTGGCGTTGCTGCGTGGGTTTGGTTGCGACCAGGTGCAGGGGTTCCTGGTCAGCAAGCCGCTACCGATAGGGGAATTGATGGCGTATTTGCTGCAGGCGCCCGGACGCCAGTTGGAGGCTGTCCTGTAGGAGCGGGTTTACCCGCGAATGGGCCGGGCCTGCTGGCCAATCTCCACCAGACGTTCACCGTTGCCGCCACCACCGTATTCGCGGGCAAGCCCGCTCCTGCACACTGATCTGCGGTGGACACACACACCGGCGTTGGACACAGGCCGTTGTAGGAGCGGGTTTACCCGCGAAGAGGCCCCCACGTCAGGCCGAAGCCGTCGCCTTTCCGGTAGCCCAAGCCTTCCCCAACAACCGCTTCATCCGCCACTCAAAGCCAAAGGTCAGCGCCACCGCCGCACATGCCAGCCCCAGCGCCAGCCCCCACCAGATCCCTACTGCACCACCGCCCAGCGTAAAGGTGAACAGCCAGGCACTCGGCGCCCCCACCAGCCAATAGCACACCAGCCCGATCAGGAAGGTGGTCTTGGCATCTTTCAGCCCACGGATCGAGCCCATGGCAATCGTCTGCATGCCGTCGAACAGTTCGAACCACGCCGCCACCATCAACAACTGCACGGCCACCTGGAAGATCGCGGTAAAGGCCGGGTCATTACGGTCGATGAACAGCCCTACCAGTGCTTCGGGCAGCAGCAGGAACAGCGCGGCGAAGGCAAACATGATCATGGCCCCGAACCCGATGCCCACCCGCCCGGCGCTGCGCGCCGCCAGCAGGTTGCCAGCGCCGTAGTACAGGCCGACGCGCATGGTCACCGCATAGGACAAGCCCGTCGGCACCATGAATGCCGTGGACACGATCTGCAGGGCAATCTGGTGCGCCGCCAACTCGGTGCTACCCAGCACGCCCATGCACAGCGCGGCGAAGGCGAACAGGCCCACTTCCACCATGTAGGTACCGCCAATCGGCAGGCCCAGCCGCCACAGCTCGCGCAGGGCCGCCAGTGATGGGCGTGACAGGCCTTTGCGCAGCGGGTAGGCGGCATAGGCCGAATGCCAGCGGATATACAACGCCAAGGCAGCGGCCATGCCCATCGACACCACTGCAGTGACCAGGCCGATACCCATCAGGCCCAGCTTGGGCAGGCCGAACATGCCTTCGATCAGTGCCACGTTGAACAGGTAGTTGAGCACTGTGCCGAACAAACTGATGACCATCACCGGGGTCGAGCGGCCCAGCGCGCTGGTGAAGCCACGCAAGGCCATGAAGGTCAGATAGCCGGGCAGGGCCAGTGGCAGCAGGGTGAGAAATTCGGCGGCCGATGCCACGTTCTCGGGCTTCTGCCCGAACAGCAGCAGCACAGGTTCAAGGTTCCACAGCACCAGCGCGGCGAACAGCGCCAAGGCCCAGGCCAGCCACAGGCCGTTCTGCGCCAGCCGGGTGGCGCCCTCGATGTCGTTGGCACCCTTGCGAATGGCCACCAGCGTGCCGACTGCGGCGATCACGCCCAGGCAGAAGATCGATACGAACGAATAGCTGGCTGCCCCCAGGCCACCCCCCGCCAAGGCCTGGGGGCTGATGCGGGCCATCATCAGGGTGTCGGTCAGCACCATCAGCATGTGCGCCAACTGCGAGGCAATCAGCGGCCCGGCCAGGCGCAGCAAAGCCTTGAGTTCTGTGGTGGGCGCGACGTGCATGGGGGCAGTCCTTCATTCTGAGGTGATCAACGAAGGGCGATTCTGAGGCTTCGGTCAACTTTGCACAAAAGGATAAAAGCGATAGTTGGCATGAGTTGAACTCATGTATATAGGCTTCTCGGTGATTTGCCTCACACGCCCATATTGCAGGTGCCTCATGCCACGCCAGCTACCACCGCTGTATGCCCTGCGCGCATTCGAAGCTGCCGCGCGGCTAAGCTCCTTCACCCGTGCGGGCGAAGAGCTTTCTATCACCCAAAGCGCCATCAGCCGGCATATCCGTACGCTGGAGGAGCATTTTGCCTGCCGCCTGTTCGTGCGCAGTGGCCGCAGCCTGCAACTTACCGAAGCGGGGCGGGTACTGCTGCCGGGCGTGCGCGAGGGCTTCGCGGCGTTTGAGCGGGCCTGTGAAACCTTGTGCGGTGAAGACGAGATATTGCGCATGAAAGCCCCTTCGACCCTGACCATGCGCTGGTTGCTGGCGTGCCTCAGCCGCTTTCGCCACCTGCAGCCGGGCAATGAGGTGCAACTGACCAGTGCCTGGATGGATGTCGACCATGTGGACTTCAACCAGGAGCCGTTCGATTGCGCGGTGTTGCTCAGTGATGGGGTGTTCCCGGCGGAGTGGGAGGTGCGCAAGCTGTTCCCTGAGTTACTGATCCCGGTCGGTGCGCCGGACCTGCTCGACGAGGAACCTTGGGATGTACGTAGGCTGGCCTCTATCGAGCTGCTGCACCCTACGGTGGACAAGCGTGACTGGCGGGAATGGCTGGAGCGTATGGGGCTTGGCGACGAGGTGTCGCTCAAGGGCGGCCAGGTGTTCGATACCCTTGAGCTGGGCATGATTGCCGCGGCGCGTGGCTATGGAATATCCATGGGCGATTTGCTGATGGTGGCCGAAGATGTGGCGCAGAAGCGCTTGAGCCTGCCATGGCCGACGGCGGTGCCCAGCGGCATGGATTACTACCTGGTGTGGCCGCGCACCCGGCGAGGCGGCGAGCGGTTGCGGCGGTTGAGTGCGTTCCTGGAAGGCGAGGTGGCGGCAATGGATTTGCCGGATGTGGAAATCCTGCCGCCTCTTTGATCACCTGCACCGGCCTCTTCGCGGGCTCGCCCGCGAAGAGGCCGGTGCGGTTTTACATCGAGCCCAGGTTCAACGCCTGTGCGCAGGCCTGCAGCGACCGGCGCTCGCTTTGCGCATACAGCGCCAGCTCATCCTGTACCTGCAACCCCAGCGCCGCTTCGAACGCTTCGCGGTTGGCGTTGCTGCCGTATTCGGCCTGCGCATCGTCACCCAGGTTGGACTGGAAGATCCCCGCCGCACTCACCGGCAGGAAGTCCTCGTACACCAGCGCCTCGAAGTGCACGTGGCCCGCGTCGATCAAGCCTTGCAGGGTGGTCGGGCGGCCTTCCTGGTCGCGTGCGGCCAGGCCCTTCTCGGTGGCGAAGTAGCGGAAGTACGCCAAGCCCTGTTCACGCATCTGCGCCAGGTCATCCGGGAATTCGGCAAAGTTTGCCTGCAGCAGCGCCATGTAACGCTCGGCATTGGCTTCGGCCGGAGCGCCACCCAGCGCAGCGCGGGTAGCGTCGAGCAACTTGTCGTAAAGCTGGCGACCTTTCGGCGTCAGCGCCGCGCCGCGTTGCTCGATTTCGCCAAAGCGCGCGGTGTGGCTGCCTTCGCGGCCTTGCTGGTCGCGGAAGGCGACCGTTTCCTGCAGGGCCTTGAAACTGGTCTGGCGCAGCAGGATCGGGTGGCGGCGGGTGGGCGGGCCTTCAACCACGGCCTTCGGCGGGATGCCCTTGGCAGGCATGCCGAGCTGGATTGCATCGATATCCAGGGTACGCGGGGTCAGGTGGTTGATGTGCGGGCCCTTGAAGGCCACCACATCTGCGATCAGGCGGTGTTGGTCGTGCAGCTGCTGGTACTGCTCGGCCGTAACGGTAGCGTCCTGGTGCCAGCGGAAGGTGTGCAGCGCCTCCTGCACGAACGTCTCTGCATCCGCGGCGTCAAGGCCACCCTCGCGCTCACACTGGGCGATCAGTTCGAGGGCGCGGGAGGTGAAGATCTGGCGCTTGGCCAGGATGCTCTGTGCCAGCTCGCGCAACTGCGGGTTGTCGATCAGCTCCAGGCGCAGCAGCGAGGTGAACACACGGAACGGGCTGACATGCAGCGATTGCTCGTGCACCGCGCGGAAGGCAGTGGAATGCACCGGTACGCCAGCGGAGCTGAGGTCATAGTAGCCGACCGGCTGCATGCCCATGACGGCGAACAGGCGGGCGATGGTGGCCAGTTCTTCGGCGGTGCCGACGCGGATGGCGCCGTGACGTTCCTGGTCCAGGCGCTCGATTTCGCCGGTCCAGCGCAGGGCCTCGGCCACTTCGGGTTGCTGGGCCATGACCTGCTGGTTGATTTCGCTCACCAGCTCCAGCAGCGTGCCGTACAGCGGCACTTCCTGTTTGTACATGAGCGACATGGCGGCAGAGAACTGCGCGCGGATGCTGTCTGGGCTGACGAAATCGTTGGCGGGCATCGCTAGCTTCCTGGTTGGGTTCGGACGCTTACATGAAAGCTGGGAATGCACTTTGCTCACAAGCGAAAAAAAGTGAGTGTGTCATTCCTTTTTTGATCGACCTCGACGGCCGTTTCACGGCTAAAGCCGCTCCTACAGGGACCGTGCAAGGTTGGGGTCTTGCGCAGGGCCCCGTAGGAGCGGCTTTAGCCGCGAAGAGGCCCTCAAGCCTGGAGCTGTTCGTGGATCCACTCCACCAGCGCCCGCACCTTGGGCACCTCCGCCGCATGTTCAGCGTACGCCAGATAGTGCGCCCCGGCACTGCGCATCGCATGGTTCCACGGCACCACCAGGCTACCGTCGGCCAGTTCCTTCGCCGCCAGGTAGCGCGGCACCAGCGCTACCCCGCACCCGGCCTGTGCTGCGCTCAACGCCATATAGAACGTATCGAAGCGCGGCCCGTGGTAGGCGCTGACGCTCTGCAGGTCCTGCTCCAGGAACCACTCATGCCAGGCCTCCGGGCGCGAGGTGCTTTGCAGCAGCACCAGCTCGGCCAGCTCCTCGGCACCGGCCAGCTTGCGCCCGGCCAGCAGCTCTGGCGCACACACCGGCACCACTTCTTCGCGAAACAACTCCACGCAAGTGGCCCCCGGCCAGGTCCCCTGGCCATAGAAGAACACCACGTCAGCCGAGCCTTGCAGCAGGGCGAACGGCTCCATTTCGTTGCGAATGTCCAGGTGGATATTGCTGTGCCGTTTGCCAAACCCCTTGAGGTGCGGGATCAACCAGCGCACGCCAAAACTCGGTTGAGTGGCTACCTTCAATATCTCGGTCTGCTCGCCGTAGGTGAGTACGTAGCGGCTGGACATGTCCACCTGGGTGAGGATTTTGTTGACCTCGGCCAGGTACAGGCTGCCGGCCGGGGTCAGCTGCAAGCGCCGGCGGATGCGCAGGAACAGGTGGTGGCGCAGCATGTCTTCCAGCTGCGCCACCTGCTTGCTGACCGCGCTCTGGGTCAGGTGCAGTTCTTCGGCGGCACGGGTAAAACTCAGATGGCGGGCTGCAGCTTCAAAGCACTGCAGGGCGGTCATGGAGGGTACCAGGCGTTTTGACATAGCGGTCTCTGCGGCTCAAATCATTACCTGACGGAATGATATGCGGAATAAAGGTCGTTTGTTGTACCTATGTGATCGGATTAATACTGATCCACATCATTTTTCCACCCCATCACCGATGTAGGAGATGCACAAATGGTTGCTGGATTGCTCGAGCGCCTTGGCGTTGCCGCCGAGGCTTACACCCAGGGCGACTACCCTGTTCACACGCCGATCGACGGCAGCCAGATCGCCTCGGTGAAACTGCTCGGCAAGGCCGAGACCATCGCCCGCATCGATCAGGCCCAGAGCGCTTTCGAAGCCTGGCGCAGTGTGCCTGCTCCGCGCCGTGGCGAACTGGTGCGCCTGTTCGGCGAAGTGCTGCGTGAGCACAAGGCCGACCTCGGCGAGCTGGTCTCGATCGAAGCCGGCAAGATCACCCAGGAAGGCCTGGGCGAAGTGCAGGAAATGATCGACATCTGCGACTTCGCCGTTGGCCTGTCGCGCCAGCTGTACGGCCTGACCATCGCTTCCGAGCGCCCGGGCCACCACATGCGTGAAACCTGGCACCCGCTGGGTGTGGTCGGCGTGATCAGCGCCTTCAACTTCCCGGTTGCCGTGTGGGCCTGGAACACCGCCCTGGCCCTGGTGGCCGGCAACTCGGTGGTATGGAAACCGTCCGAGAAGACTCCGCTGACCGCCCTGGCCTGCCAGGCGTTGTTCGAAAAAGCCCTGAAAGCCTTCGGCGATGCTCCGGCTGGCTTGGCACAACTGGTGATCGGCGGCCGTGAAGCTGGCGAAGCCATGGTCGACGACCCGCGTGTACCGCTGGTCAGCGCCACCGGCAGCACCCGCATGGGTCGCGAAGTCGGCCCACGCGTTGCTGCCCGCTTCGGCCGCAGCATCCTGGAACTGGGCGGCAACAACGCCATGATCCTGGCCCCGAGCGCCGACCTGGACCTGGCCGTGCGCGGCATCCTGTTCTCGGCTGTCGGCACTGCCGGCCAGCGTTGCACCACCCTGCGCCGCCTGATCGTGCACCGCTCGATCAAGGACGAAGTGGTTGCCCGCGTCAAAGCCGCCTACGGCAAAGTGCGTATCGGCGACCCACGTAAAGACAACCTGGTCGGCCCGCTGATCGACAAGCAGTCGTTCGACGCCATGCAGGGTGCACTGGCCAAGGCCCGTGACGAAGGTGGCCAGGTATTTGGTGGCGAGCGTCAGCTGGCCGACCAGTACCCGAACGCCTACTACGTTTCGCCAGCCATTGCTGAAATGCCGGCGCAAAGTGACGTGGTGCGCCACGAAACCTTCGCACCGATCCTGTACGTGCTGGCCTACGACGACTTCGAGGAGGCCCTGCGCCTGAACAACGAAGTGCCACAAGGCCTGTCGTCGTGCATTTTCACCACCGACATCCGTGAAGCCGAGCGCTTCCAGAGCGCCTCGGGCAGCGACTGCGGCATCGCCAACGTCAACATCGGTACCAGCGGCGCCGAGATTGGCGGTGCGTTTGGTGGCGAGAAGGAAACCGGCGGTGGCCGTGAGTCGGGCTCGGATGCCTGGAAAGGCTACATGCGTCGCCAGACCAATACCGTGAACTACTCGCGCGAGCTGCCGCTGGCGCAGGGTATCGTGTTCGACTGATGTATTGATGCTGCATGGCCGGGGGCCTGGCCCCCGGTTCGCGGGTAGACCCGCTCCTACAGGGTTCGTCCAAGCGACACCGATCCTTGTAGGAGCGGGTTTACCCGCGAATGGGCCGCCCTGCGGCCCCAACAAGAACAAATTGCTGGAGCCGGCCATGTCCGAACTGCGTCAACAATGCTTGTGGGAACACGTCAGCAAACCGACCGTCGCCGCCCAGGCCCTGGCCGGTGAGCACAAGGCCGATGTCTGTGTGATCGGCGGCGGTATTACCGGCCTGTCGGCGGCCATCCACCTGCTCGAACAGGGCAAGTCGGTGATCGTGCTGGAGGCCTGGAAGATCGGCCACGGTGGCTCCGGGCGCAACGTCGGCTTGGTCAACGCCGGTACCTGGATCCGCCCCGACGACGTCGAGGCCACCCTTGGCCAGAAGCAGGGCAGCCGCCTGAACAAGGTGCTTGGCGAAGCCCCGGCTGAAGTGTTCGCCATGATCGAGCGCCTCGGCATCGACTGCCAGGCCCAGCACAAAGGCACGCTGCACATGGCGCACAACGCCACCGGTATCGCCGACCTCGAAGCGCGTCACGAACAATGGCGCCGCCGAGGTGCCGACGTCGAGCTGCTGACCGGTGCCCAGTGCCAGGAATACTGCGGTACTGACAAGATTTCCGCTGCGCTGCTTGATCGCCGTGCCGGCACCATCAACCCCATGGGCTACACCCAGGGTCTGGCGGCTGCTGTAACGCGCCTGGGCGGCAAGATTTTCCAGCAGTCTTCGGTCGAAGGCCTGGAGCGTGAAGGTGATGGCTGGCGGGTGAAGACTGCGCGTGGCGCTGTGCGCGCCGAAAAGGTGGTGATTTCCACCGGCGCCTACACCGAAGGCGACTGGAGCAACCTGCAGAAGCAGTTCTTCCGCGGTTATTACTATCAGGTAGCCTCCAAACCGCTGCAGGGCACCGCAGCCGACAAGGTGCTGCCACATGGCCAAGGTTCGTGGGACACCCGCACCGTGCTCAGCAGCATCCGCCGCGACGATCAGGGCCGCCTGCTGCTCGGCAGCCTGGGCCGGGTCGACAACAAGCCGGCGTGGTTCGTGCGCAGCTGGGCCGACCGCATCCAGGGCCATTACTACCCGGAGCTGGGCAAGGTCGAGTGGGAAATGCACTGGACCGGCTGCATCGACTTCACGCCTGACCACCTGATGCGCCTGTTCGAGCCGGCGCCTGGGTTGGTGGCGGTGACCGGGTACAACGGGCGCGGTAATACCACCGGCACCGTGATTGGCCGGGCGTTTGCCGAGTTCCTGCTCAAGGGCGAGGCGGACAGCCTGCCGATTCCGTTTTCGCCGATGAGCGGTGTGAGCGCGCCTTCGCTGCGCACGGCGTTCTATGAGTCCGGTTTTTCGCTGTACCACGCGGGGCAGTGCCTGAGGGTTGTGTTGTAAGTACTGGCCTCTTCGCGGGTAAACCCGCTCCTACAGGTTCACCACAGCCCTCGAGGGCGGTGCACTACTTGTAGGAGCGGGTTTACCCGCGAAGAGGCCGGCACAGGCTCACTTGTGCAACCAACTCAGGAAGCCACCCTTCTTGATTGAAGTCGGCTTCTGCAGCAACAACGACTCCCGGCTCTGCCGCCGGAACCGCTGCAATTTGCTCAACGCCGTCTGCACTTCGCCACGCTGCTGCAAACAGCTCTTCACCTGTTCCTTGTCGATCCGGTACAGCACGCAACTGGTCAGCGTGCGGAACTCGGCCAGCGAATCTTCTTCGTCGATGATCCCCTCGATCCCCAGCACCTCACCCGGCCCCATGCGCCCGGCTTCCAACAGTTTGTCTCCGTCGCGCACCGAGGCCGATACCACACCGCTGCCAATCACCAGCAGATGATCGGAATGCTCGCCCACCCCCAGGATCACCTGGTCCGCCAGATACTCGACTGCAGTCATGCGCTGGCTCAACGCATCGCGCTCTTCGTCACTCAGCGAGCGGAACACTCGCACCTCATCCAGCACCTCGCGCTGGCGGCTGCGCGGCGGCACGGCCAGGTCGACGTTCCACATCACCCCGCTGGCCTCCAGATGCCGGTGCGCCAGGTCGAACAACTGGTTACGTGCATCGCCCTTGGTGCCCGCATCGGCCACGAAGCCGCTGGCCTCGTACTCCACCGACTCCAGAGTCGAGGCCTTTACCGTCACCTTCGGCTTCGGGGTCGCAAGGATGGCACTGACGCCCTGCAAGGCTTTTTCCAGCGCATCGAACACGCGCTTGGGCCGCACCTTGGCCGGGACCACCACGCTGATCGATACCCCGTGCACATCGGCCGGGCGACTGTGGTTGAGCAGCCGCGCCTTGGCCGCCACCGAGTTGGGGATCACCGCCAGGCTGCCGGTACCGGTCAGCAGGCGCGTGGCGCGCCAGTCGATGTCCAGGACCTTGCCTTCGGTGCCGTCGATGGAGATTGAATCGCCAATCTGATAGGGCCGCGTGGTGTTCAGCACGATGCCGCTGAAGACGTCAGCCAGTGTGCTCTGCAGCGCCAGGCCGATGACGATGGCCATTACCCCGGAGGTGGCCAGCAGGCCCTTCACCGGCAGTTGCAGCACGTAGCCTGCGGCCGCGACCACGGCGGCGAGGAAGATCAACGCCCCCAGCACATCCTGCAGCAAGCGCCCGCCATGGCTGCCACGGGCCACCAGCAACAGGCCGAACACCACGGTCACCGTGCGCGCACCGAACAGCCACCAGCCGATGGCCAATACCGTGGCCATCAGGTTGCGCGAAAGATCGTCGGGCCACGGCGGTGGTTGCAGCGGGCTCATGCCGGCGGCCATCAGCACCGCGCTGAACAGCAGGAAGATCACCAGGCGCGCGCTGATGCGCCAGGCATGGCGCTGAATGGGGATCAGTTGCCAAAGCACGAGGTCGAGCAGGATCAGGGCGCAACCGAGCAACAACGGGGACGACTGGATGAACGCCAGCATGGTGGTCTCGGGGGTGAGGGGAGGGCTGTGGGTAGTAATAGAGCAGGTTTGCCGGGCAGGCAATGCAAGCCTGTGCTGGCCCCTTCGCGGGTTTGCCCGCTCCCACAGGTAAAGCGCTGGTTTTGAACCTTGTGCGATCCCTGTGGGAGCGGGCGAGCCCGCGAAGAGGCCAGCAAAACCAACGCCAATCTATCGTTCCTAAAACAGAACGCTAAAGCCAAAAACCGCTATCTACCGCTCCAAAGGTGGTGGTTTTAATCTTCTCCCATCAACGCGAAACACCCAACTTACTGAACATCAAAACCCTTAGGAGCTACCCCCATGACCCACTTCAAATACAACCGCCTGAACAAAGACGACGCCGCCGTACTGCTGGTCGATCACCAGGCTGGCCTGCTGTCCCTGGTTCGCGACATCGAGCCGGACGCGTTCAAGAACAACGTGCTGGCCCTGGCCGACCTGGCCAAGTTCTTCAACCTGCCGACCATCCTCACCACCAGCTTCGAGCAAGGCCCCAACGGCCCACTGGTGCCAGAACTGAAAGCCCTGTTCCCGGACGCCCCGTACATTGCCCGCCCTGGCCAGATCAACGCCTGGGACAACGAAGACTTCGTCAAGGCCGTGAAGGCCACTGGCAAGAAGCAACTGATCATCGCCGGCGTTGTGACTGAAGTGTGCGTAGCTTTCCCGGCCCTGTCTGCCCTGGAAGAAGAGTTCGACGTGTTCGTGGTCACTGATGCCTCCGGTACCTTCAACGCCATGACCCGCGACGCCGCCCACGACCGCATGAGCCAGGCGGGTGCGCAATTGATGACCTGGTTCGGCGTGGCCTGCGAGCTGCACCGCGACTGGCGCAACGACATCGAAGGCCTGGCCGCGCTGTGCTCCAACCACATCCCGGATTACCGCAACCTGATGACCAGCTACAACGCCTTCAACGCCAACAAGTAAGCGCAAACGCCGCGGGCGCCGCCAATCGGTGCCCGCCCAGGGCAGCACACCTATCCAATCCAGCGCCCGTCCGCCGTTGCACAGTGGATGCGGGCAAGCTCATCCCAAGGAACGCCGATGAACACCGCACTCCATGACAACCGCGAAGTGGTGACCGTATGCCTGCAACACAAGGTGCTTGATAGCTCGCCGGGCACCCCGGCAGCGCAACCGCCGCGCTGGAAACAGGCGCTGCTGACCTACCTGGTGATCTGCCCGATGACCATGGTCGTCCCGCAACTGCTGGCGCCGCTGTTTGCACGCTTCCCGCAGTTGGGCGGCGTGATCACCGGCAACCTGATCGTCAACCTGTTCGTCATCCTGCCCGTGGTGTTCTACATCATGCCTTGGGTAACCCGCCGCTGCGCCAACTGGCTGCGCGGCTGAGCCGACGCCTTCACCTCGAAACGTTCAAGGAGATACCGCTATGAGCACGTTCGTTACCCGCGATGGCACTTCGATCTATTTCAAGGACTGGGGCAGCGGCAAGCCCGTGCTGTTCAGCCACGGCTGGCCGCTGGATGCCGACATGTGGGATTCGCAGATGGAGTTCCTGGCCAGCCGCGGTTACCGCGCCATCGCCTTCGACCGCCGGGGTTTCGGCCGCTCGAGCCAGCCGTGGAACGGTTACGACTACGACACCTTCGCCGATGACATTGCCCAGCTGATCGAGCACCTCGACCTGCGCGACGTCACCCTGGTGGGCTTCTCGATGGGGGGCGGTGATGTCAGCCGCTACATCGCCCGCCACGGCAGCGAGCGGGTGGCCGGGCTGGTGTTGCTGGGCGCGGTGACGCCAGTATTCGGCAAGCGTGAGGACAACCCTGACGGTGTCGACCTGTCGGTGTTCGAGGGCATCCAGGCCGGCCTGCGTGCCGACCGCGCGCAGTTCATCGCCGATTTCGCCACGCCGTTCTACGGCCTGAACCATGGGCAGCAGGTGTCCCAGGGTGTGCAGACGCAGACCCTGAACATTGCGCTGATGGCGTCAATCAAAGGCACCCTGGACTGTGTGACGGCCTTCTCGGAGACCGATTTCCGTCCCGACATGGCCAAGGTCGATGTGCCGACGTTGGTGATCCATGGCGATGACGACCAGATCGTGCCGTTCGAGACCACCGGCAAGCAGGCGGCGGAGCTGATTCGCGGTGCCGAGCTGAAGGTGTATGCCGGGGCGCCGCACGGGTTTGCGGTGACCCATGCACAGCAACTGAATGAGGACCTGCTGGCGTTCCTTCAGCGGTAATGGTGGAAAACATTCGCGGGTAAAGCCGCTCCTACAGACGTTGTAGGAGCGGGTTTACCCGCGAAGAGGCCGGCCCAGGCAGCAAAAAGCTTGACCAGGACTAACCTTCTTCAACCCACCGCACATCCATTCAAGCCCAGGCCTTGCATCAACCGGCATGCTTCGCAGTCCCCCTGCCGGCCCCTAGTCGGAGAAGCCCATGTCCCAGGATCGCAACGACAAGACCCGTCGCCAGTTCCTCGCCACCAGCACTGTGCTCGGTGCCGCTGGCGCGCTCTGGTCCGCATTGCCCTTCACCGGCCAAGCCGGTTCCGCTCACGCATCCACGCAAGGAGGTTCCATGACCGCCGACCTGATTCTGTTCAACGGCAAACTGCACACCGTTGACCGCGAAAAGCCCACCGCGAACGCCGTCGCCATCAAGGACGGCCGCTTCATCGCCGTGGGCAGCGACGCCGAGGCCATGGCCCACAAGGGCGCCGCCACGCAAATCGTCGACCTCAAGCAGCGCACGGTGATCCCGGGCCTCAATGACTCGCACCTGCACCTGATCCGCGGTGGCCTGAACTACAACCTCGAACTGCGCTGGGAAGGGGTGCCGTCGGTGGCCGATGCCCTGCGCATGCTCAAGGACCAGGCCGCGCGCACGCCAACCCCGCAGTGGGTGCGGGTAGTCGGTGGCTGGAACGAATTCCAGTTCGCCGAAAAACGCATGCCCACCCTGGAAGAAATCAACCAGGCTGCGCCTGATACCCCGGTATTCCTGTTGCACCTGTATGACCGCGCGCTGCTCAACCGCGCTGCGCTCAAGGCCGTCGGCTACGACAAGAGCACCCCGAACCCGCCAGGTGGCGAAATCCAGCGTGACAAGTTCGGCAACCCGACCGGCATGCTGATCGCCCGCCCCAACGCAATGATCCTCTACGCCACCCTGGCCAAGGGGCCGAAGCTGCCGCTGGAGTACCAGGTCAACTCCACCCGCCAGTTCATGCGCGAACTCAACCGCCTGGGCCTGACCAGCGCCATCGACGCCGGTGGCGGCTACCAGAACTTCCCCGATGACTACTCGGTGATCCAGGAGCTGGCCGACAACGATCAGCTGACCGTACGCATCGCCTACAACCTGTTCACCCAGAAGCCCAAGGAAGAACTGGACGACTTCAAGAAGTGGACCTCCAGCGTCAAGCTGCACAGCGGTACCGACTTCTTGCGCCACAACGGCGCTGGCGAAATGCTGGTGTTCTCTGCCGCCGACTTCGAGGACTTCCTCGAGCCGCGCCCGGACCTGCCGCAGACCATGGAAGAAGAACTGGAGCCGGTGGTGCGCCACCTGGTCGAGCAGCGCTGGCCGTTCCGCCTGCACGCCACCTACAACGAATCGA
Source organism: Pseudomonas sp. KCJK9058 (assembly GCF_046230975.1). Lineage (NCBI taxonomy): Bacteria > Pseudomonadati > Pseudomonadota > Gammaproteobacteria > Pseudomonadales > Pseudomonadaceae > Pseudomonas > Pseudomonas sp. KCJK9058. The sequence continues at coordinate 152,851 of NZ_JBJJLR010000001.1, read as the reverse complement.
TCACGCGCATGCTCGACGTGTTCGAGAAGGTCAACCGCGACATTCCATTCAACGGCCTGCCCTGGTTCTTCGACCACGCCGAAACCATCACCCCGCAGAACATCGAGCGCGTGCGTGCGCTGGGCGGTGGTATTGCCATCCAGGACCGCATGGCCTTCCAGGGTGAGTACTTCGTCGACCGCTACGGCGCCAAGGCCGCCGAGCAGACCCCGCCGATCAAACGCATGCTCGAGATGGGCGTGCCGGTCGGTGCCGGTACCGATGCCACCCGAGTGTCCAGCTACAACCCGTGGACTTCGCTGTACTGGCTGGTCAGCGGCAAGACGGTCGGTGGCATGGAGCTGTACCCGGAAGGCCTGAGCCGTGACACCGCGCTGCAATTGTTCACCCAGGGCAGCGCCTGGTTCTCCAGCGAGCAAGGCAAGAAGGGCCAGATCAAGGTAGGCCAGCTGGCTGACCTGGCAGCATTGTCGCTGGACTTCTTCAGTGTCGATGAAGAGGCGATCAAGGGCATCGAGTCGGTGCTGACCATCGTTGATGGCAAGGTGGTGTACGGTGCTGGCGAGTTCGACAAGCTTGGCCCGCCGCAGGTGCCGGTGCTGCCAGAGTGGTCGCCGGTGACCAAGGTGCCTGGGCACTGGCGCGTTGGTACGCCATCGTTGGCAGCCGCGGTGCACCAGTGCTCGGGGCCGTGCGGGGTGCATGCACACAGCCATGACAAGGCGCGCAAATCGAGTGTCCCGGTCAATGACTTCCAGGGATTCTGGGGTGCGCTGGGCTGTTCGTGCTTCGCTTTCTAAGGTGAGCTGATGTGAAGAACGGGGGCCAATATCTGGCCCCTTTTTTGTGTCTTCAGTGCCGGCCCTTTCGCGGGTAAACCCGCTCCTACAGGGCCTTTGCTGCCTTTTCGCAGGTAACCCGCACCTACGGGGCCTTTGTGGTCCTTTCGCGGGTAAACCCGCGCATACGGGGGCTGCGCGGTCCTTGTAGCGAAAGGGCCGCAAAGGCCAGCACCAATGGTGAGCCTTATGCTCCCCGCCAGCCAACAAATGCCGAATTCGCACTTCAACCCCATCGGTCTGCAGCATCCTGACCCGCGCCTCGATCTTCAGTTCACCACGGGTCACCCGGTGGTGATGCCGCAGATGCTCCAGCCACGATTCCTCGAAGAAGAACTCCAGCCACAACGCCGGATCAGCACTGTCCCGCATCAACCCCCACGACAATGCGCCATTGCGCTTGCGCATCGCTTCCAGCTCCCGCGCCGCCTGCTGGAAGGCCTCGGCCTTGGTGGGGGCGATGTGGTACTCGACGGTGACCATCACCGGTCCGACTTCCGTGTCCATGTCATCGCTGAGCACCGGCACCGGCCAATGCAGCGATGGCGTCAGCTCCTCTGCCTCGGTTTCCGGCAGCGTCACCTTGCAGGTCAGCAAGGTACCCAGCGCCAGGCCGCCTGCGGCCAGCAGCAGGCTGAAGGTGATCGTTGCATGGCTGGCCAGCGTGCCCCACAGCAGGCCGCCACAGGCCATGGCGCCGAAGAAGATCAGAATGTATACCGACAAAGCCCGCGCCCTTACCCAGGCGGGCACCGAAGTCTGCGCAGCCACCTGCAGGTTGGACAGCACCGCGATCCACGCCGCGCCACTGAGCAGCATCGCGGGCAGCAGCGCATAGAAGTTGCGCACCAGCGCCAGGGCCAGCAGGAACAGGGCATACAGCAGGCTGGCCAGTAACACCAGGCGGTCACGGCTGATGCGCTCACGCAGGCGCGGCAGCAAGGTGGCACCCGCCACTGCGCCAATACCGATGGCCGCCAGCAGCAGGCCGAAGTCCGCTGCGGTGCCGCGCATCTCGCCACGCACGATCAGCGGCAGCAGCGAAGTGCCGGCGCTGGCGCAGAAAAAGAACGCCAACGCGCGTAGCATCACGGCCTGCAAAGGCTTGGCGCTGCGGGCAAAGCGCAGCCCAGTGCGCATGGCGCCAACGAAGCGTTCGGCCGGCAGCAGTGGTTCCTTCACCTCACGCTTCCACAGGAACAACACCAGGATCACACCCGCGAATGAGATGGCATTCAGGGCAAAGGTCAGCCACGGGCCGACCATGCTCACCACCACCCCCGCCAGTGCCGGGCCGATGGCCCGTGACACGTTGATGCCGACACTGGAAAGCGCCACCGCGTTGGCCAGGTCCTCCTTGCCCACCAGTTCCGGTGTCAGTGCGCTCCACGCCGGCATCATCAGCGCTGTACCAATGCCCAGTGCCAGGGTCAGCACCAGCAGCAAGGTGACGTTCATCATCCCGAGCAAGGTCAGGGCCGCCAGCACAACCGCTACGCAAGACATCCACAGTTGCACCAGCAACAGGTAGCGGCGTTTGTCGACGATGTCCGCCGCTGCGCCCGCCGGCAGGGCCAGGAAGAACATAGGCAACGAGCCGGCTACCTGGATCAACGCCACGTGCAGCGGGCTGGCCGACAGCGTGGTCATCAGCCAGCCGGCGCCCACCTCGTGCATCCAGGTGCCGATGTTGGAGGCGATGGTGGCGATCCACAGCATGCGGAAGGTGGTGTTACGCAACGGGCTCCAGGCACCTGAAGGGGATGTACTCATGTCAGAAGCTGCCTTTGAGTGGGTATTCGATGATCAGGTAGATGCGGTCGATATCATTGCCCGCCTGGGCCTGGTTGGCGCGGTGGCTGACGTGGGAGAACGACAGGCTCAGGTCCTTGGCAGCCCCCGACTGCACCACGTATTTCAGGTCGATGTCGCGTTCCCAGTGCTTGCCGCCGTCGCCGTACTGGTTCACATAGGCGCCGCCCGCCGGCGCATGGCTGCCGTCGATGCCGCGGCCGCTGACATAGCGGCCCATCAGGCTCAGGCCAGGTGCGCCGAGGGTGGCGAAGTTCAGGTCATAGCGCAGTTGCCACGAGTGCTCGCCAGGGCCGTTGAAGTCGGCGTACTTGATCGCGTTGGCCAGGTAGATGGCGTCGCCGCCGACGAAGTCGAACGGGGTGTCGCCCTCGACCTTCTGGTAGGCCAGGCTCAGCGCCTGGGCGCCGAAGCTGTACCTGGCCAGCAGGCTGTAGGCGAGGGTGTCGATCGCCCCGGCGCTGGCGTTGCCGGTGTCGCGGGTTTTGTACAGGTTGCCGTCCAGGCGCCAGTTGCCCTCGGCCACGTTCAGGTTGAGGTAGGCCTGGCGCCAGGTGTTTTCCAGCTGCCCGGCATACACTGCGGCGCCGAACGGCCCGTTGGGTGCGAAGGTGGCACCGGCCAGGCTGATGGCCCGGTTGTGGGTGGTCGCGCCGTAGCCGCTGAAGTCGTCGTGGGTGGAGCTGTTGTCCTGGTTGTTGAAGGCAGTGAAACGCCCGGCCTGCAGGCGCCAGTCGGGCTGGTCGGTGTTTTCCACCCACCAGCCGGTGGCGTATTCCGGGTGCAGGCGTTTGTCACCGGTGTCGAACACCGGGGTTTCCACCATCATCTCGCCATAGCGCAGTTGGGTGTTGCCTAACTGCATTTTGAGCGCGGCACCGGCGCTGGAGTACTCGGACTCGGCGCGGCCATCGCTGTCGCGTGGCAGCAGGCCGGTGCCGCTATGGCCGCGGCCGCCGTCGAGCTTGAGGCCAAGAAAGCCATGGGCATCGATGCCGACGCCGACAGTGCCTTCGGTGAAGCCGGAACGGACCTCGCCGATGAAGCCTTGGGCCCATTCCTGGCGGTAGTTCTGGCCGCTGCCGGAGGGCGAGCGGAAGTCACTGTGCAGGAAATAGTTGCGGCTGAGCAGCGACCAGCCGGGCGCCTCGGCGTGGCTCAGCGCCGGCCCGAGGGCGAGGGTGGCGAGCAGGGCGCGGCCTGGTCCGTGTGTGGCGCGGATCATGGGGAGCTCCGGGGGATGATCCGGGACTGTGGAGCAAGGATAGGCCAGGGGTCTTGTAAGGGTGTGCTGGGGGAGCGGTTTACCTGTGCCGGCCTTTTCGCCACGGGTTTGCCACTGGCCCCGAGCCTTGTGCAATACCTGTGGGAGCGGGCATGCCCGCGAAGAGGCCGGCTCAGCCAGCTAGGCACTCAAGCCATGTCGCTGATGGCGAACTCCTCAGCCAGATGATCAATCAGCGCCCGCACCGAAGGCAGCAACCCACGTCGCGATGGGAAGATCGCATGCACGATGCCGCAACGCGGGTGCCAGTCCGGAATCAGCTCAACCAGACGTCCCGCCGCCAGGTCCTCACGCACCGCCACCCGCGGCAAGTGTGCGATCCCCACTCCGGCTACCACGAAGTGGCGCAAGGCAAACAGGTCATCAGTCACCATGCGTGGTGTATGCGGGATGACGATGCTGCGGCTGTTGTCCTCACCCTGGAACAGTTCCCACTGGTACTCGCGCTGTGCACTGCCCCAATGCACGCTGGGTAGTGTGCCCAGCAGCTGTGGGTCAAACCCTTTGGGCAGTTGCGCCAGGTATTGAGGCTGGCCGACCAGGCACTGGGTGCTGTTGCTCAGCACCTTCATCACCATGTCAGTGTTCTCCAGCGGCGGAAAGCGCACCCGCAGGGCGATGTCGAAGCCCTCGTGCAACAGGTCGACACGGCGGTTGGTACTTTCGATGAACAGCTCCACCTGCGGGTACTTGAGCATGTAGCGGGTCAGCATCGGCCCGACCCAGGAGTTGAGCAGGGTGGTCGGGCAACTGATGCGCACCAGGCCGCGCGGTTCGCTGCGGTTGCGCTCGATGATTTCCGCCGCGCCCTCGGCCTCCACGCGCATGGCCAGGCAGCGGTTGTAATAGGCCTGGCCGATTTCGGTCAGCGAGCAGTGGCGGCTGGTGCGGTTCAACAGCCGCACACCCAGGCGGTCTTCAAGGTCGGCGATTCGCCGGCTGAGCTTCGACTTGGGCATGTCCAGCGCCCGCCCGGCCGGGGCGAAGCCGCCATGTTCGACGACCTGGGTGAAGTAGTAGAGGGAGTTGAGGTCTTCCAAGGATCGGTCTCCGGGTATTTGGTTGCCTGTGCCGGCCTCTTCGCTTGTAGGAGCGGCTTTAGCCGCGAAGAGGCCGGCACAGCCCCTACAAATCCATCGTTCATAAATCAGAACGCTAAAGCCAGATTCTGCTAACTACCGCCGCAAAGGTGATGATTTTAATCTGTGCCCATCAACGCGAAACACCCCGGATTGCTGAAAAATTCATAACCCTTGGGAGCACAGACCATGAGCAAATTCACCTACAACCGCCTGAACAAAGACGACGCTGCCGTACTGCTGGTTGACCACCAGGCTGGCCTGCTGTCGCTGGTGCGCGATATCGAGCCGGACAAGTTCAAGAACAACGTGCTGGCGCTGGCTGACCTGGCCAAGTTCTTCAACCTGCCGACCATCCTCACCACCAGCTTCGAGCAAGGCCCTAACGGCCCGCTGGTGCCGGAACTGAAAGCCCTGTTCCCTGATGCCCCGTACATCGCCCGCCCAGGTCAGATCAACGCCTGGGACAACGAGGATTTCGTCAAGGCGGTGAAGGCGACTGGCAAGAAGCAACTGATCATTGCCGGTGTGGTGACTGAGGTCTGTGTAGCTTTCCCGGCCCTGTCGGCCCTGGAAGAAGAGTTCGACGTGTTCGTGGTGACTGATGCTTCCGGCACCTTCAACGAGATGACCCGCGATGCTGCGCATGACCGCATGAGCCAGGCGGGTGCCCAACTGATGACCTGGTTCGGCGTGGCCTGCGAGCTGCACCGCGACTGGCGCAACGATGTCGAAGGGCTGGCAGCACTTTGCTCCAACCACATTCCGGATTATCGCAACCTGATGACCAGCTATAACGCGCTGACTGCGGGTAAGTAACACTAAGTAACCTGATGGGTAGCCTCCCCTTGGGGCTACCGTTGACTTGATCGTAGAGTGTTGTTAGCGTTTGAACTGAGCGCGAAACCAGCTGCCATTCAGCGGTAAAAGCTGGCGTAGGAACCCCGTCGATGGCTGAATCATCAGCGTCGGGTGAGACCTCCACACCCCTGCTTGAGGGTGTGTATATGAATATCAAGCGCAAATACAGGGCCACTGGTGACAGTGGCCCTTTTCTTTTCTTGGCAGAAAATTGTACCGCTTGTAGAGCAGCAGCCCGTGGCGATGTTTGTTCAGTGCTTTTGCATCGCACTGCATGAAATTCCACAGCGTTTTGCCGTTGTCGAGGGTCACGATTACCAGCATCTGGCGCTTGGTTTCGTAGACGCCGATGAAGGCCAGCCTGAAAGTGTCATTGGTGTAAGCGACCTGCCATACCTCAAATGGTCCGATTAACGTATCCAGCGCTACCTTTACATAGCGTTCCCGGGCGTCCTGTCTCTTCTCGACGATGTGGTAGATACAGCTGCGCTGAATCCGGATGTCGCCCAGTGGGCTGCTGATGCTGACTACCTCAACGTTTTCGCTGTCCAAGCCCAGATGCCGTGCAGCAACCTCGACTGCAGCGTCATGCGAATCAGCAGGCGCTAGTTCTTCGATAGCCTGGGCGCGTAGTTCACGCGCAAGTGTTCTGAGGTCGGGTAATTGTTCGTCCAGCCAGGAGTTCTGGCCTTTCTTTTCGGCATTTTTTGCGGCTGGGCTGTTGGGGGTCAATGAAATACCTGACTGGGAACAGTCGCTGATGTGGCGGCGGCCAGGTAAGCCTATGGCGAAGGGGGCCCCCTAACAATCAGACGGAGGGTGACGCGTTGTGTAGGGTATTTCCGGCATTTGGGCAGAGCAGGCTAGTCATTGCAGCCTGCTCAGGGCTGATGTAAATCACTTCAACTTACTGGCTGTGACTCAATCCCATCCAGCAATGCCTCAACCAACCCTTCTGCCATTTCGAGTGCGTTCAGGTTGCTCCAGAACAGGCTCTTGCCTGTGTCATCCAGATGCTCCAAGGCTTTGTAGCCACAGTCGTAGGCGTCGCGCAGGTATTGGGCGACATGCACCAGGGCATCGTGGGCGGAAACGCCGGGGTTTACGGTGAACAATGGGGGATGGCCGGCATCGCAGCGGCTGAAAGAGCGTTGTGTGGTGTTGGGGAGGGGTGGATCGGGGACAATCTTTTTCATAGCCAAACTCCGATAGAGGTTGGCCGGCACCATCCGTTTCCACGCGAAGGGTGGCGGCTGCACGCGGGGTGGAAAGCCGGGCTATCGGAACCCCGGCAGGCCATTCGGCCTCCCGCGCGCAGCTGCCATGACAACTGCCATTCCGATTACCTGCCGGGTTTCCACACCCGATCGCTGAACCGACAGCGACCCGGTCAGCCTAGAGAGCAGGCCTTCCCTGGACAATCAGACGGGCGTCGACACGGTGTGTAGGATAATTCCTTGGGATTGGCGTGAACGTAGGAAATGGTTCGCGGGGAAGTAGGACCTAGCTGAGAATTAGACGATTTTTTGATGGTTTTTGTGTGTTCGCGTCATGGCGGCGAGGTGATCGTCAGGACATTGCAGGATGGCTTCCAGGTGCCTGGCGATAGTTTTTGGGCGCCCATGAGATCGAGCGCCGCCCGCGCGGCGCTTCGCGGGTAAACCCGCTCCTACGTTTGTTTCTGGCCAGTCCCTCCTGTGCCAGGCGCGCGCGACCGCCTTGTTTGTACGACGCGATATCGAGGCGTGCGCCAGGGGGCTCGCGTGCGCGTCCCACAGGAATAACTGGCCCGAAACAAACGTAGGAGCGGGTTTACCCGCGAAGCGCCGCGCGGGCGGCGCTCGATCTCACACGCACTACAACCCTCAAGGCATGCGCCAAAAGGCCTCAATCCGCATCCGAATCAAACAACCTTTCCAACTCCACCCGCGCCTCCTTGGCCGTCTGCATCACCTTGGCCCGGTCATCACGCACTTGCCCCTGGGCCTCCAGCACCTCTTCGTCATGCTGGGTGAACCGCGCAATGCGGTCCGCCGCCTGTTCATCGCTCAGGCCCAACCCCACCAGTGCCCGGCGAGTCATTTCCAGGCTGGAATAAAACGTCTCGCGAATCGGCTCGGCGCCCACATCCGCCAGTTTGTGCACATGCTGTCGGTTGCGCGCCCGGGCCAGCACCTTCAGGTGAGGGTACAGACGCTTCACCCGTGCGGCGGTGTGAATGGCGGCTTCAGGGTCATCAATGGTGATGATGAAGTACTCCGCTTCACCCACCTTGGCGGCGTGCAACACCTCCGGGCGCAGCGGGTCGCCATAGAACACCGGCACCTGTTCGAACATACGAGTCATCTCGATGGTGTCCACCGAGGTTTCCAGGGCAACGAACGGGATCTTCTGTGCCCGCAGGATGCGCGCGACGATCTGGCCCATGCGGCCCATGCCGACGATCACCACCCGCGGCGTATCCGTCTGGATCTGCTTGTATTGCTCGGGCACTTCACGCGCCGGTTGCGGGCGTTTGAGGGCGCGGGCGCAACCCAGCATCAGCAGCGGGGTGATGGCCATCGACAGGGTAATGGTCATCAGCAGCAGGTCGTAGGTCTGGGTGTCGAACAGGCCCTGGTCCTTGCCCAGCTTGAACACCACGAAGGCGAACTCGCCACCGGCCGCCAGCACCATGCCCAGGCGCAGGGCGCTGGCGCTGTTCAGGCCGCCGACCCAGCGGCCGACGCCTATCAGCAACAGCAGCTTCACGGCCACCAGCAACAGGGTCAGGCCCAGCACCACCAGTGGCATTTCCAGCAGCAGGCGCAGGTTGGCGCCCATGCCCACGCTGATGAAGAACAGCCCCAGCAGCAGGCCCTTGAAGGGTTCGATCTGCGATTCCAGCTCGTGACGGTATTCCGAGTCGGCCAGCAGCAGGCCGGCGAGGAAAGCGCCAAGGGCCATGGAGATACCCGCTTCTTCCATCAGCCAGGCGGTGCCGATCACCACCAGCAGTGCGGTGGCAGTAGACACCTCCGGCAGGCCGGTGCGGGCCACGGTGCGGAACACCGGGCGCAACAGGTAGCGACCGCCGATGATCACCACGGCGATGCTGGCGAATACCTTCAGGCCGTGTTGCAGGCTGTCGCCTTGGCTGGTGTCCGGGCCACTGGCGGCCAGCAGCGGTACCAAGGCGATCAGCGGAATCGCGGCGATATCCTGGAACAACAGGATGGCGAACGCCAGACGGCCGTGCGGTGCATTGAGCTGCTTGCTCTCGGCCAGGCTCTGCAGGCCAAGGGCGGTGGACGAAAGCGCCAGGCCCAGGCCGAGCACGATGGCTGCTGGCAGCGTCTGGCTGAAGCCGAACAGGGCGATGGCGCCGATGACTGCACCGGTCAGCACCACCTGGGCAGTGCCGACACCAAACACCGACTTGCGCATCAGCCACAAGCGTTTGGGCGACAGTTCCAGGCCGATGATGAACAGCAGCAAGACCACGCCCAGTTCGGAAATGTGCGCCACGCTTTCTGTGTCGCGGATCAGGCCAAGTGCTTGCGGGCCGATGATCACACCGGCGAGCAGGTAGCCGAGCACGGCACCCAGTTGCAGGCGCTTGGCCAGGGGGACGGCGAGGACGGCGGCAAGCAGGAAGATCACCGCGGTTTGCAGAAGGCTGCCTTCGTGTGGCATTGGCTCGTACTCCATGAGCTGCCGGGGCAGCGTTCGAACAGTTTGACGGACAATTCTGAGGGGTAGGGAGGGGTCAGACAATCATCTGACGGGAAGAAACATTGTCCTGTTCAGGGTGACAATCGGTGCCGGCGCCTACCCAGGCTTCAAGGCCATTGCTGTCTCTGTGGGAGCGGGCGCGCCCGCGAGGAAGGCAGCGCTAATCCGACTGTTCACTGCCACCAAACTGTGCCCGATACTGCGCCGGCGTCATGCCAATTCGCTCAAAGAATACCTTGCGCATGTGTCGGTCACTGCCAAACCCGCACTGCGCCGCCACCACCTTCATCGGCAGGTCACCGCATTCGAGCAGCTTGCGTGCGCGATCGATGCGCGCATTCTGCAGGTACTGCAGCGGCGTAATGCCCACCTCACGCTGAAACGTCCGGGCAAAGTTGCGCCCGCTCATGGCCACCAGTTCGGCCATTTTCTGCACGGTGAACGCCTGCTCGATGTGGTCGACGATATAGGCCTGTACCCGGGCAATCGGCGAGTCATCGCGTGGTACCGCAGCCAGCAACGGCCCGTAGGGTGTCTGCCCGCCCTGACGGTGGCGGGCAACCAGCAGTACCTTGGCCACTTCCAGGGCCAGCGCCTTGCCATGGTCCTCGGCCACCACCGCCAATGCCAGGTCGATCCCAGCAGTGATACCGCCCGAGGTGATCAGGCAGCGGTCCATCACGTAGATCTGCTCGGTCTCCACCTTGGCCTCGGGGAACGCCTGTGCCAGGCGCTCCACGTAGTTCCAGTGGGTGGTACAGCGATAGCCATTCAGTAACCCGGCCCGCCCCAGCAGGAACACCCCGGTGCAGATGGCGCCGAAGCGCTTCGCCTGGCGTACGGCCTTGGGCAGCCAGCGCTCGATCCCTGGCAGGGCGGTGTCATAGGCCCCTGGGCCGCCCGGCACCAGCAACAGGTCGACGGCCTCCGGCAAGTCCTCCAGGCGCTGGTCTGCCACCACCTTCAGGCCGCATGAGCCGCGCACCACTGCTTGCCCCTCGGCCAAGGTCAGCAGCCGATATTGCCGTGCTGCAGGCAAGAACCGGTTGGCGATGGCGAATGCATCCATGGGGCCGGTGACATCCAGCAGTAGCACATCGTTGAACAGCACCATGGCCACGGTGCGGTGGGCGGGTTTTTCCTGCATGCCTCTGTCGCCTTGAATGCCGGCCGCAGGTAGCGGCCAGAAGCTGAATACGAAACGCATCTTAAGATATCGGCAAAACGCCCAGGGCCAGCAGCGCACAATTAACAACAATTCAGGTTTGGCTCAGGACTTCGTCATGTGCCGGGGGCGAGACTTTCTGCATTGAACAGGAGAGTCGCCATGTACCCTGGGACGCCCGAAGCGCCGCTGCAACCCCCCGGCGCACTCACGCCCGCGCGGCTGCGCCGGGCCAAGGAGCTGATGTTGCACAGCCCGTTGTCGATCATTGAGATCGCTGCGGTATGCAACCTCACACGCAGCCACTTTTCCCGCGCCTTCAAAGTCAACACCGGCCTTTCGCCGCAGGCCTGGCGCCTGCTGGCGCGCATGGAAAAGGCCAAGCGCTTGCTCGCCACCGAGGCGCCTATCACCCATGTGAGCCTGGAGTGCGGCTTTTGTGACCAGGCCCATTTCACCCGCGCTTTCAGCCGCCTGGTCGGCCAGCCACCCAAGGCCTGGCGGCAGGCGCAGGTACTTTCTTAAGCCGAAGCTATCCACCGGTATAACCCCCTGCGGACAGTGCCCGCCCGTTATCCCAACCCAAGGAGTCACCCCCATGAGCCAACCCGATTACAAGCGCCTGAACAAAGACGACGCCGTGGTGCTGCTGGTCGACCACCAGACCGGTCTGATCTCGCTGGTGCAGGATTTTTCGCCCAACGAATTCAAGAACAACGTGCTGGCCTTGGGCGACCTGGCCAAGTTCTTTGGCCTGCCGACCATCCTCACCACCAGCTTCGAGCAAGGCCCGAATGGCCCGCTGGTGCCTGAGCTGAAAGAGATGTTCCCGGATGCGCCGTACATTGCCCGTCCGGGCCAGATCAACGCCTGGGACAACGAAGACTTCGTCAAGGCAATCAAGGCCACGGGCCGCAAGCAACTGATCATCGCCGGTGTGGTGACCGATGTGTGCGTCGCCTTCCCGACCCTGTCGGCGCTGGCGGAAGGCTTTGAAGTGTTCGTGGTGACCGATGCCTCGGGCACCTTCAACGAAACCGTGCAGCAAGCGGCTTGGGTGCGCATGACCCAGGCGGGTGCGCAGATGATGAACTGGTTCTCGGTGGCCTGCGAACTGCACCGCGACTGGCGCAACGACATCGAAGGGCTGGGTAACCTGCTGTCGCAGCGTATTCCCAACTACCGCAACCTGATGAACAGCTACGCGGCGCTGGCCTCGCGCTGATGTAATCCTGTATTGACCTCTTCGCGGATAAACCCGCCCCTACAATGGCCGCGCCGACTGTAGGCGCGGGTTTACCCGCGAAGAGGCCGGCATAGGCTATGCGTGACGCACAGGCAGACTGAAACGAATCCGGCATCCACCCAACTGCGACACCAGCGCCTGCAACTGCCCGCCGTGGGCCTGGGCCACTGAACTGCAGATCGCCAAGCCCATCCCCATGCCACCGGTCTTGGTGGAGTGAAAGGCATCGAATACACGCTCCCGCTCGTCCGCCGCGATACCCGGCCCGTTGTCGTCCACGCAGACCTCCACCCCATCCTCGACCACCGCCGACGCAATCTTCAGCACCCCGTCACTGCGATACCCCGACAACGCTTCCAGGGCATTGGTAATCAGGTTGAATACCAACTGCTGCAACTGCACCGGGTCGGCTGTCACGCACACCCCGGCCTTCAGCTGCGTCTGCACATCCACCTTGCCCTTGGCGGCGTCGGCCGAGGTCAGGCGCACCACCTCGCGGATCAATTCGTCCAGCTTCACCGCCTTGAGTTGCATCGGTGACTGCTTGGCCAGGGACCGCAGCGCCCGCACGATGTTGCCGGCCCGTTCGCTGTCGTTGCGGATGTCTTCCAGGCCGGCAATTGCTTCTTCCAGGTCGGGATTGGGGCGTTTCAACCAGCGCAGGCTGGCCGCGGCATTGGAGGCGATGCCCAGTAGCGGTTGGCTGATCTCGTGGGCGATGGACGCTGACAGCTCATTCATCGCCTGCAAGTGCGCACTGCGCGCCAGTTCCGCACGCGAGCGGCGCAACTCAGCCTCCATCTGTGCGCGGATCTGGTTTTCTTCGGCCAGGCGTGTGTAGAACTTGGCCGTTTGTAGCGACACCGCTGCCTGTGAGGCGAGGATTTCCAGCATGGCCAGGCGCTGACCGCCGAACAGGTTGGGCACAAGGCGGTTTTCCAGGTACACCAGGCCGATCAGCACGCCTTGGATCACCAGCGGCAGGCACAGTACCGAGCGGGCGTTGCGCGCCTGCAGCTGTTGGCGGAAGGCCTCCGGGCACTCACTGAGGGCATCGTTGAGAACCAGCGGTTTGCGGGTGCGCATGGTGGTGTTGATGACTGACAGCGGTGCCTGGGTCATGAACTTCTGGCAGTTGTCCATGCTCACGTGCAGCCCGGCATCGTCGATGTAGGCCAGGGCGGCCATCTGGAATTCGGCGCCGCTTACAATCAGCAGCGCGCCATGGTCGGCGCCGGAGTGCTGGGTCAGGTGGCCCATCAGGGTTTCGATCAGGCCTTCGAGCAGCACTTCCTCGGACAGCGCCCGCGCGGCTTCGATGCCGGCTTCGAGGTCCAGCCTGGCCTGGTGGGTGGCACGGTGGGTCTCCTGAATCGGCTGGGTGCGCAGAAACGGATGCAACGTCTCAAGCTGGTGCACCTTGCCGGTCGCGCCCCAGATATGGAAGCAGTCGCGGGCGATACGCAGGTGCAGGTTGGCGCCGGAGATCAGGCCGCTGGGGATGCACACCTCGGCCAGCTGTTCGTGGGCCAGTGCCTGCTCGTGGATGAAACCGGCAGCGGTGGCGGCGATTTGCGCCTGGTCGAAGCAGCGGATCGCGGCCAGGCCGTCGCCTTCGAGCTTGGCGATGACGCCCTCGATCAGCAACTGCTTGCTGCGGAAGGTGGCCGGGTTGAAGCCGGCCCAGCGGCTGAAGCGCTCGCGCAGGGCCTGCAACTGGCGCAGCTTGTCGGCAAGACTGCCCGGGGCCTCGGGGCTGCCCAGGGCCAGGCCGCGGAACAGATGATAGTCAGCCAGGTTGATGTGCGCCGGTGCCGCCCAGCTGTTGTCACCGGCCAATGCCAGGTCGCGCATGGCCTTCGGGATATTGCCCATGTAGAAGGCGCACATGGCGGCGAACAGGTGCTGGAAGAACCGCGTGGTGGGCGACCTCGAGGCGGTGGCCGGGGCGGGGCAGGGCGTGCCGCTCAGGTTGGCGACGAACGCTTGCTGGGCCAGCAGGATCTGCTCGATATCGCCGTAGCCGTGGCGACGCACAGTGGCCAGGCCTTGCGCCACTTCCTCGACCACGTCCGGCAGGTAGCGGCCCATGAACAGCGAATCTGAAACCAGGTGGTTGCAGGCATAGCAGCTCATCGCCAGGTCACCGCTCAGGCGCGCCGAGTCGACCGCGTCCTGCGCGGTACGTCGGGCGAATTCCATGGGCGAGGTCCAGGCGCTGACCTGGTCCAGGGCCAGCAACGCGCTGGTCAAATCAGCGTCGAAACCGTGCCGCTCGATCAGCTTGAGCGCGGCCAGGCAACAGGCATGGCCATCATGGTAAGCGCCAAAACGCTCGGCAATCATCACGCCGTACCAGGCCATGCCGTAGGTGCTGCCAGGGGCAACGCCGTGCAGTAGCGACATCTCCATGAGCTTGGCCAGGTGCAGGAAGCAGATGTCGTCCTTCACGAAGAAGGATGATGACAGAGTGGCCAGCAGGCTGATGGCAACCGTCACTTCCTCCGAATCGGTGCGCGGCAGTGACTCCAGGCAATGCCGGTCCTTCTGTTCGATCAACGCCTGCACATGGGCATGACTGGCCTCGACCTCTTGCCAGTCGACGCCCCGCACCGGGCTTATGCCCAGCAAGTCCAGGCCGTCCAGGGCGCTGTCGATAGCCGCCTGATAGTCACCGTGCAAGGTGTACAGCAGTGCCTGCAGCCGGCACGCCCGCGCCTGGTCCAACACCGAGCGGGCACGCTGGCGGCATTCAGTGAGGCGGGCCTGCGCTGCGATCGTTCGCGACAGTTGCATGTCGCACTCCGTCGCCATGCAGGCGACGGCAAAGCCATGCGTGGCGCGGCTTTCCAGCGTGGCGCTGTGGTGCAGCAACTGCTCGGCGGTGTGCAGGTAGCCAGCGGCCTGTTCGAAGGCGCCGGTGTCGCGTGCGCGGGATGCGGCTTCGCGTAAAAGCTGCAGGAACGCTTCGCAGTCATCCGCTGCAAACCCGCATGGGCTGGCGCGTTGCAGCTGGCTGGCGAGCTCGAACAACACCTCGTGCGTTCGCCCTGGCCAAGCCTGACGCATGGCCAGGGCGATGCGTGCATGCAGCGAGGCGCGCTCGTGCACGGGCGTGAGTGCATAAGCGGCCTCCATCACCCGGTCATGAGTGCAGCCTAAGCCATTCTGGCCCGGTTGCAGGAAACCGGCGCGAATCAAGGCTTTCAACGGTTCGCCCGGCGGTTGGGCGAGTACCTGCCGAAGCAGGCGTTCATCGCAGTGGCTGCCCGCCGCGCTGACGACCCGCAACAGGTCGCGTTGCGGTGCAGTCAGGCGCTCCAGGCGGTGGACCATCAAGTCGGCGACATTGTCGGAATAGCAGTGCCGGGCCACGGCCTGCAGGCACCATGACCAGCGCATGGCCTGGGTGTCGAAGATGAACAGCTGGTCTTCGACCATGGCCCTGAGTATCTGGTTGATGAAAAACGGGTTGCCCGCCGTCTTGCCGTGCACCCGTTCGGCCAGCTGATATGCGTCTTCAGGGGCAACATGGAAGCGCTCGCCAATCAGCTCGGTCACTGCCCCCACGGCCAGTGGCCGCAGGTTCAGCGTGGTGCTTCGCACCGTTGCGGGTATGGCCAACGGTGCGCTGGTGGTGGGCGTATCGTTGCACTGGGTGACAATCAGCAGCAGGTTAGCCGGCACGTTAGCCAGCAGTTGGGCCAGCAGTTGCCGGGTGGCGTCGTCGGCCCATTGCAAGTCGTCGAAGAACAGCACCAGCGGTTGGCCAGGCCGGCTGAAAACCTGCAGGAATTCAATGATCGCGTGCAGTTCCTTGTGCAACGCAAGGCGCGTGGGCTTGGCGGGTAATTGGGGCAAGGGGCCGAGAATCAGTTGCAGGTCCGGGGCCAGCTTGCCGAGCAGACGACCGTGACCTTTGATACGGCGCTGGATTTCGCGGCGCAAGGTGACGAGGTCCTGACTGTTCTTGGCCAGCAACTGGGTAGTCAGGGCACCGAGTACTTCGATCCAGGGCGTGTAGGGCACTGCTTGGGCGTGGCTGTTGCACGTGCCGACGGCCCAGTAACCTTCGGCGTTGGCCTTGAGAGCTGCTTTGACCAGGCTCGACTTGCCCATGCCAGCAGCGCCGTAGATGACCAGGGCTTGTGGTTTGCTGTCGCGATGCAAGGCCTTGAGCAGCAGGGCGATAGCCTTTTGCTCGGCGCTGCGGCCATACAGGCGTGCGTGGTCGGGCGCTACCGGGTCGGCGCAGCCTGGGGTGAAGGGTGCCATGGTTTTGTGGGCGGCCCACTGCCGCTGGCAGTGAGCCAAGTCCACTGCAAAGGCGCGCGCGCTCTGGTAGCGGGCGTCCGGCTCTTTGGCCAAGGCCTTTGCCAGGACCAGGCTGAGGGGGGGCGGCACCTTGCTGTCCACTTCGCTGGCCGCCCGCGGCTGCACACCAGCATGCAGCTGTCGCCAGTGCTGGGTGTCGCGCCCGGCCAGCGGCAGTTCGCCTACCAGTAACTGGTAGAGGATTGCCCCCAGGGCATAGATATCACTGCGTCGGTCGCTGCTGCTTCCGTGCGGGCAAACCTGCTCCGGCGCCAGGTAGGCCCAGTTGCCGAGCGGGGTGCCCTGTTCGCTGATCCGTTCTGCTGGGTCGGCGCGAAAGAAGCCCAGGCGCACCCGCTGGTGGGCGCGCAGGTACACATGTTCGGGCTGCAATGTACCGTGCAGCGCATTGCGTTCGTGCGCTTGCGCCAACGCATGGGCAGCGTTCACCGCGATGTCGAGAAACGGCTCCAGCGCCGCAGGGCCTTCAGCAATCAGGTCGGCGACTGAGCGTCCGGCCGGGTACACCAGTAACGGGCCTTCGGCCGAGCGCACGAACGCCGAGGGGATCACCGCCCACTGCGGGTCCAGTTGCAGGCGGTAGTCACGCTCCAGGCGCTGACAGGCGGAAGGTGCCTCGAGCGGCGCGCGCACGGCGATCCAGGCTTGATGTGAAGCGGGGTCGCGCAGGCGGAAATAGCTGAGCTCACCTTCCTGGCCCAGCGGGCTGATCTCGCACCGGTTCAGCCAGCCCTCGTCGATTGACTGGTCGTAATCGATGGGCCTGTGGGCAAGGCGTTCATCGAGCATAAAGCACCCCCGCTAGCGACATCCTGAGGCGCGAGTATACGCAGCGGGCCCAGCGTGGATGCGGGTTACAGCCTGCTTGGCAGGAACGGGCACGCTGTTGTCCGTTATCGTCCCCTGAGGGCTGGCGGGCTTTTGTATAGTCCTTTGGCCAACCTATCCCTCGGGATAATTGTCTGAACGCGTACGCTGGCCTAGGCTGCCCAGGGCAGCGAAAACGCCTGTGCCCGCGCGAGGAAGCCATGATCCGAATAGGCAATGCCCAGGTGTCGCTGGAGCGGCGCGAAGTCTTTGTCGACGGCAAGCCGATCCTGTTGGGTGGGCGTGCTTTCGACGTGCTGGCCACGCTGATCAGGGCCAAGGGCCGCGTGGTCGGCAAGGACGAGTTGTTCAGCCAGGTGTGGTCCGGCACGGTGGTCGAGGACAATAACTTGCAGGTTCAGGTGTCCTTGCTGCGCAAGGCCTTTGGCGACCGTAGCCTGATCCAGACCGTGCCGCGCCGGGGCTATCGCCTGGCCGCGCAGATCAGCCTCGAGGTGCCTGGTCAGGCACTGGGCAGGTCATTGCTGCGCAGCCTGGCCGAGACTGTCGAGCCGCTCGATGAGCGCGTGAATGTGCCGGTGCTGGTGGTGGATGACGACCCGTCAGTGCGCACCGCGTTGGGCCGGCTGTTGCGCTCGCAGGACATCCCGCACCACTTGTTTGCCAGTGCCGAGGCGCTGTTCGAGGCCCGCCTGGAAACCCCCTGTGCCTGCCTGCTGCTGGACATGCACTTGCCGGGTACAAGCGGCCTGGAGGTACAGGATGCGCTGTGCCGGCTGGCGCTGCCCTGGCCGATCGTGTTCATGACCGGCTTCGGCACCATCCCGATGACCGTCCAGGCCATGCGCGCCGGGGCGGTGGAGTTTCTGACCAAACCGTTCGATGAAGACCAGTTGCTGACCCTGTTGCAGGCAGTGCGCGCCCGTGCCGTGGCCGAAGGCCGCAAGTGGCTGCAGGCGCGGCAGGTCGAGGAAAAGTACCAGCGCCTGACTCAGCGTGAGCGCCAGGTTTTCTCGCTGGTGGTAGGCGGCTTGTCGCACAAGCAGATCGCCAGGCAGATCGGCACCAGCGAGGTGACGACCAAGGTGCACAAGAAGAACATCATGAACAAGATGCAGTCCCGCTCGCTGCTGGAGCTTGCGGCCATGCACAACCTCCTCGGAGCGCGGTCTGCGAGCCTGGGCGGCGCATGAGCAGAGGGGTGTGCATCGTCGACGACGATGCCTCGGTGCGCAAAAGCCTGGCCAACCTGCTGCGCTCGGCGGGGTTCGAGACCTTGTCGTTTTCCGCCGGGCACGCCTTCCTGGCCTCGCCACTGGCGGGCGAGGCGGGTTGTGTGTTGCTGGACCTGAAGATGCCGGGAATGAGCGGGCTGGAGGTACAGCGTGAGTTGGCACAGCGGGGGAGGCGCTTGCCGGTGATCTGCATGTCGGCACATTGGGATGATGGCTCGGTACGGGCAGCGATGGGCCTTGGGGCACTGGCCTGCCTGGGCAAGCCATTTTCTGAAGAGGTGCTGCTGAAGGTGGTTGAAGAGGCTTTGGCTGGCGGTCAGTGAGGTATGGCTGTTCCGGCCTCTTCGCGGGTAAACCCGCGCCTGCAGGGGGCATCACAGCCCTGGCAATCTAACTGCTCCCCGGCCGGTACTGCAGGGCCTCGGCCAGGTGCGTCCGGCCAATCGTCTCGCATCCCTCCAGGTCCGCCAACGTCCGCGCCACCTTCAACAACCGGTGCGCCGCGCGTAGCGACAAGGTCAGCCGCTCGCAGGCCCCTTCCAGCCAGACTTGGTCCGCCGCTACCAACCCACAGTGATGCCTTAAACCTTCAAGGTCGAGAAATGCATTCGCACACCCTTGTCGCCTGTGCTGCAGCTCCCGCGCTTCAGCCACCCTGACGGCGACATCGGCACTGGTTTCACCGCAAGGCTGGTTGTTCAATGTAGTGCTCTCGCGAGCCACGGTCAGGTGCAGGTCGATGCGGTCCAGCAGTGGCCCGGACAGCTTGTTGCGATAGCGCGCGATCTGCTCGGTGCTGCAACGGCAGCGGCCAGTGGGGTCGCCCAGGTAGCCGCAAGGGCAGGGGTTCATCGCCGCCACCAGCTGGAAGCGCGCGGGGAAACGCACTTTGTCGCGGGCACGGGCAATCACGATTTCACCTGACTCCAGTGGCTCGCGAAGCACTTCCAGTACGCGCCGCTCAAACTCCGGAAGTTCGTCGAGAAACAACACGCCGTGATGGGCGAGCGTGATTTCACCTGGTTGCGGTCGGCTACCGCCACCGACCAGCGCCGGGCCGGACGCAGAGTGATGGGGATGGCGAAAGGGGCGCTGTGGCCAGCTGTTCAGCGGCGCTTTCCCGCTGACCGACTGGATTGCCGCCACTTCCAGCGCTTCGTGCTCGTCCAGCGGTGGCAGCAGCCCGGGCAGGCGGCTGGCGAGCAAGGTCTTGCCGGTGCCGGGCGGCCCGGTGAACAACAGGTTGTGCGCCCCGGCCGCAGCCAGCAGCAAGGCACGCTTGGCTGCCAGTTGGCCCTGCACTTCGCTCAGGTCCGGGTAGGGGCGTTGCTGCAGGATCAGGCCGTTGGCTGCGTAGGGCGGCAGCGGCACCTGGCCGTTCAGGTGGGCGACCAACTCCAGCAGGTGGCCCACCGCATACACCACCAACCCGCCGGCCAGGCTGGCTTCCTCGGCATTTTCCCGTGGTACCACCAGCGCCCGGCCTGCTTCGCGTGCCGCCAGTGCCGCAGGCAGCACGCCCTGTTAGTCGGACCTGGAATCTGCACATGATTTATGTAATTGGTTGAGAGCTCTATGGCCACGTTTAGATAGTATTTTGAATATAAATTAGCTCTACCTGATAAATATCAGTGGGTTAGCTGGTCGGTTCTTGATATATGCGAATCCTGTTAGGTCTGGGGTAGGTCGTATTCGTAAAAATAACGGCGTACGTCTGAAAAGCTCTAAATAGTGGGTGCGCAGTGGAAAGTCTCCAATAGGGTGTGGTAGATGTTGAATGTAGGTACGATTCAATACATAACACATAGCTATATGGCGTTTGTATTAGGAAACACGCTTCTGGCGCTTTTTGCATATCTGACTATCCTGAGTTCCACTATCTAAGGTGGATGCTCATGACTACTCTTCTGAAAGTAAACTTCACCAGTTCGTTAAATCCCGCAATATCTCAAATTCCTCATTCTATACCCCAGATTTTTTTCAGTGACATGCAGCCTGTTTCGCCAGTCAATAGATATCTGCGTAACTGCTCTAGGCGCATGTTGCCAAAAAGTTTGAGCACCCTGGCCGAACACCTTAAGGAGTTTGTAAGCTGGCTTGAAGGCTCTGGGCTGGATGTGGAAGATGTGACCGATGTTTACTTCGATGCATACATTGATGCTCTCTGTGCGTATCGCCGAAGAAGTGGGTGTGGGCTAAGTTGGAATACGATAAACGCTCGCGTCGGAGGTGCGTTTAGATTTTTGAGATGGGCATGGCAAAATGGTTATTGTCCTGATCTCAAAGCCGGTGATGTGGAAAATTCATATCGGTCTTCACGTAAAAAATATCTCGTGAAGGCGCATCCGGCGAAAAAATTTGAAGAGCCGATTCGTTTTTTGCAATTGAGTGAAGCAATCACGTTTATCGAGTATTTGGCAGATAGTGACAGCATAGCTGATGACGGAATTCGGCTCCGGAACAAGCTGATGGCTTCGTTGATGCTTCAGGTAGGTCTTCGAGTCTCCGAAGTCACAGGCTTCCCTTTAAAAGATCTCCCTGAAGTAAACGCTCGCGGCTATTTTACGCCAGCAAGGGTTGTGGGGAAGGGCATGAAGGCGCGGTGTGTGTTAATCCCAAATTCACTATTGTTAAAGATATGGGAGTACGTGGATTTTACGCGCGAAAGGATTTGTGAGTCAGTCGAAATTAACCCGGACTCATTAGGGTTTTTGTTTTTGAGTGCTCAAGGACATCCAGTTACTCGCAACTGGATGGAGAAACAATTTGCTTTGGCCAGTAAGAAGCTTGGTATTCGCTCGACACCTCACTCTCTCCGACACACTTTTGGGACCTACCATTATCTGCTTAATAGAGATCTGCCAAGTCTCGCAAATCTAATGGGTCATGCCAGCGAGACCACAACACGGAGATTCTACGTTCATACGGCGCTGCTCGTTTCCTATGCCGGTACCTATAACGCTTTTCAAGCAGAGATTGATCGACTCGTAGGAGCCACGTACTATGGCGACGAAGTATAAAACTCTGGGCTTTATCAAGCGCGCTGAAGCAGTAGTCGAAAAGGAACTAAAATTTTCTGCAGTTTGTAAAAATACCGGTAAGCTACACAGCTACGACTTCAATTCAAAAATATACGCTAGCGAATGCCGTCGCATCTGCGCGATTTTTGTTTGGGCGATGTATCGACGTAGGGATGCACTAGGGCACAGCTCTAGAATTGCATTGATAGATAAGGCTAGTTGTTTTTTTAAGTACTTGGCGTGGGCAAATGTCACTTTGCCTGAAGAGCTAAGTCGCGCCACTTTAGTAGGGTTCTCCGATTGGTTAAAGTCGGAGTCTGCATTGAGTTACCCCACTGCAGCAACTACATATCGCTCTTTATCTACAATATTTCAAGAGATGAGCAGGCATCCTGAGATTTCAAGCGAATTCGAAATACAGAGGAATTCGTTCCCTAAATCGTCAAGCCAAATAATGTCATCCCCTGGTTACGATGAAGATGAATTGAAAAGCATTTTAAAAGCCACAGTCATTGGTGTCCGTGAGAGTGCAGCCAAACTGGAGCGAGCTTATCAGCCGAAGTGGATTGGATGCCGACCTCCTTTAGATGATGTAGCTCCACAGACTGCCAGAGGGGGATACTCACGTTGGGAGAGTAAAGAGCACAGGATTTGGTGGTGGGAGAATAACTGTGGCTGCCAAAGGCTAAGGGCTAAGTATTTAACCAAGAAACCACAGGGGCAGAGTTTTTTGGCTGGGATGTCGCCAAGTGGGCACGGGTCGGTTGCACTACTGGAAGAGTTCTATGACGAAATTGGTGCAGGTGAAGGGTATCAACCGCGTTATCTTGGAATGCCGTCGCCAATCAAGTACCGTTCGCCCTGGGCAAAAAAAGAATACTTGGTATGGTACTGGGAAAATTATCTTGACTGTGTTCCCCTGACTAAAAAAGAGGCCAATGAAAAAAATTCGAGATTCCTTCAGGCTATCTCGGATAATTTCAATGGCCGTATCAAGCAGTTTTTTAGTTCGCTGGGGCTTGCAAGGTGGATAGGGGCGTCGGACCTAATTCCGTATTATTTGATGCTGCTAATTCGCACGGGGCTAAACCCGACCACCATCCAAAGGCTGACAATCGACTGCCTGATTCAAGATCCAACTGACCCCGAGAGATTTAGCATTAACTGGGAGAAATTTCGTTCATCTAAGCGGGGCGCTACCATTCCCTCTAGTCCCATAAATGATAAATGGCCCATTTCTTTGATTAAACGCGTAATTCAGATTACCGCAAGCATCCGCGAGCCTGGCCAGACGGAGCTTTGGATTGCGAATGCCAACAAACACAAAAAAAGCCTGCCATTAGGAGATTCTGCATTCAAGCGAGGATTGCAACAGTTCTCACGTAAGAATGAGTTGCGCGATCGTGATGGCCAGCCTCTGGATATCCAAGCAAGGCTTTTTAGGCCGACGCTAGCTTGGCATGAGTACGTTAGAACGGAAGATCTTAACTATTTAAACCAGTTGTTAGGTCATACGAAGTTGGCCACAACGGCTGAGTATATTAGGCGCGTCGACGACCCCGTTCTACGTACTAGGCGCGGAATTCACCAGGATGCAATGTTTCTAGGGCTGTTGAATGGAGACCTCAACGAGCTCGATAAGGCACCCGATTCAATAATCGTATCAGATTGCGTTTTGAACCATTGTAGAGACCAGTTGAACTCGCCTCAGCCCGGTCAAAAGTCCGGCGCAATCTGTTCAAAAGGTCATGAAGTTTGTTTGGGGTGTCAGAATTTAATTATAACGCTTGAAGATATAAAGAAATACAAGTGCTTCGTTGCGTTTCATGAGCATTTGTTACATGTGGGTGATATCAGTGAAATGGAGTTCTCTCAAGCAGTCAGTGAAAAGAAATATTTTTGGGAAACCTATATTCTTATAAAGTACCCTCAAGATGTAGTTCAGCGCATAGCAACTGACGCGCTCCGCTCTCCTATTGAAGCCTGGGATATCGCTAAGTATGAGCAAGATAAGAAAATTGCCTAGTGCCGGTGCCGAGCTAGCTTCAAATCAGGCAGAGGCTTTTCGCCCGTCGACTCTGTTATTGATGGCCGAAGAAGATCGAAATACGATCAAGGTCTCACGTAAGTCCTACTATGCAGATAATGTGTGGGATTTCAGCGCGGATAATCCTTACCTGTCACCTAAGTCGTCTGTTATCACCTTTTCTAATCTTTCCTTTGGAAATGGGACAAAATTAACGTGCGCCTGCAACAGGCACTACTTGGCTGCCGTTAAAGAGTATATCTATTCTTTGATTGTGAATCCTCCATATACAAGGCCGACCTTGTCATCAATATGCCAGTCAATGAGGAAAGGTCTACGGAACTTGTTGCTTTATATGTGGGGGGCCGGTCTGCTCAGATTTTCTGATCTTACCGAAGCGGATATGCAATCTTTTACTGACTCCATCGCACGCAAGTCGAATGGCTCTGGTGGTGTACTGACAGATCGTACCTTAAGAACGCGCATCTACGGGTTGCCATGGCTTTATGAGCAGTCTAGGTCGGGAAAACTGACTGATGGATTGTCCGTCTGGCCTTTCGGTGAGTGCGAGTCCGCCAGTGAATGGAGTAAATCAAACGCGCAAAAAGTTATGGACCGCACGGTATTTACTACCCCCGACATGCCAGATGAGGTGGCAATCAAAATCATCCAGAAAGCGGTGGAAGAAATCGAAATATCTTATTTCATTGAGGAAGTCAGGCGTGCGCAAGCTAGTCAGAAGACAATTGGAGGTAAAATGATTATCCAGACGTCTTATGGGGAAGTAGTATGCGATACGCGAAAATTTCCGTGGCATAAATTCGGGCTGACATCATATTGGGATCTTCACGCGTTAGAGGGGCGAGTGCAAACGTCGGGATATATATTAATTTCATTTTTGACAGGAATGCGTTTTCACGAAGTCGTCAATATAAAGAAGAATGATTGCTGGATTAAAAATACGATCAGTATTCAAGGGGGTATGAGGTCCTTCTGCTTCGTAAAGTCGACTACAACCAAGCTCGAAGCTGTACCAGTTCTCACTGAATGGCAAACGGTACCTTTCATTGAGTATGTCATTGATGCTTTGAAACGATGCTACCGCCATGGCTCTACCGAAGCTAGCTCTTGGCTGTTCAGCACTCGTGAGGGTGGGGGCCGTCTGGGTATAAGTACTATCAATCATCGGTTGAAACAATTTGTTGAATTACATGATATTCGCTTCAGCGGTGAGCTATGGTCGTTGGCGAGCCATCAGTTTAGAAAAAAGCACGCGCGGCTTATGATTCGCCAAGGATTGGGGTTGATGTGGTTGAAAGATCAACTCAAGCATTGGGATATTGAAATGACAAAAGGCTACGGCGATTTGAGTCTCTATACTGAGCTTCAGCAAGAAAAATTTGCTCTGTCATCTGAGAAATATGCTGAATTGATAGGTGGTCAATTTCCCATCATCGGTGGTGGTGCGAATGATTTAAATGAGATACGTAAGGTATTTTCGGGAATGATCTCTTCTGAGAAGGAGGAATTTCTAAACGATTTGCCGAAAAAGGCGCTAATTGAGCAGACAGACGACGGACTTTGTATGTATCGGCCTAGCAAGGCTATGTGTGGAGGAGATCGGAGCAATTGTCGCCCTGCCGATTGCAACAACTCCATGGTACCAGCCCTGAGCCTCAAACGAACCTTAAAATGGCGTCTGACTGAAAATGCTAGGCTTAGAACTTTTTTCATTAAAGAACCGCATAAGATTGCGCACCTGGATGATCGTATTGGTGAGCTGATCAAACTACTTCAGCAACTCGAAAGCGTCGGAGGTACATGATGAAAAATAAGCCGAGAGGAAGTCAGGTTGGTCTGAAAAAGAATAGAGAAGATACGAAGGCTAAAAATACCTCCACCATGTGGGCGGTGATCCAGCGACTTCGAAAGGAAAAGCCCTCGGTCATCTGGAGCTACAAAGAGGTGTGGTGGGGTGCAGGGCTCAAAAGCCATGTTCCGCTCTCAAGCCCGTGGAATGTAAGCGTGCGAGGTGCGATTGACGCGCACAATGCTGAGGTCCAGCAAAGGATAGAACAGGGCTCGCCTGTATTGGTTCAGCGACGGACACAGAGAGACGCCAATCGCGAGCTGCAGAAACAGATCAAGGTACTCACAGCCGAAAGGGACCTAGCGCTATCCAAAATCGCAGTGTACGAAGCCGATGCCGATTACTACCGTGCCGAATGCCAAAACCTTACCCTGATCAACACCCGACTTCGCCAACGACGATCGGAGTAGCCCTCATGGCGCCTTCTCTAGTTATGTGAGAGGTAATCATCATTCGGAAGCAGTGAAGGGCGGCTGCGCGCTATCGATGTCCTCGCGCACCCTCTGTAATAGAGCGTCGGGAGATACGCCATCTTTGGCAGCATAGGTACACACGAGCAAGGTGATCGGATGAACCCTTAGCATCGGTGCGAGAGCTTCGAGTCTGTCGATCGTGGGAGAGTGTATGCCCCGTTCGAGCGTGCTGATGTACGTTCGACCGCTAACATCCGAGAAATCCTCCTGGCTGAGTCCATTGTTGGTCCGGAACCAGCGGAACACCTTCCCGAAAGCTTTTTTCAGTTCCATTTGCACAATCCGCAAAAGGAACGATGAAGCCGTTTTGAATAGTATATCACTACACAGTATACTGTTCATTTTGAGGCATTTGGTATGTTCGTTTCTGACAGTAAGGCGCAAGCCAGAGGATTGGCTCCGCTTCTTGAGCCAGGCCAGCAGGGCTGGCACGTCATGCTGAAACCACAAATCTCACCCTGGTTCCATGCCACTGTGATCAGAAGCGACGATGGATTTGAAACCCGTCATGTAGTCCTCATCGACTCGTTGCCCACGCTCAGTTATTGGATTGAGCAGGTGGAGTGTGAGATCCGCTTGGAGTCGCTTCAGCTGGTTTCGCCTGGATGGCTGAATGGAAATCAATCCTGGGAAATGGATGTTCTCAGAGAGATAGTCCAGAATCCTCAGACTGGTGAGACGAGGATGTCGCTTCAGGATGGCAGGGTTATGTACTTTCCGGATGTCTCCCCAATCAATCGGGAAGATTACTCAAGAGTTCTTTACCGCTTGTAGCAGGCATAGGCTCGCTGAGATTCAAGGCATTCGTAGGACAGCCTTGACCGCGTCAACGGGTAGCTCGCCTAAGCACTGCACATTGCAGGTGACCCAAGGGAGGGTTACGTTCGATGCCTTCGCCAACGAACATACTACCGCCTGATCATCAAGCGTACGCGGATGCAGTGGAGGCTATGCGCCTGTACGACGAGGCGAAAGCATCGGGACTACCTGATCAAGCAGTGGAGCGCTTGCGCCTCATTGCTGAGGCGCAATTCCAGGCGCTTAACAACTACCAGCTCAATGCCTGGGGGCGGCAGCCTAAGCCAGTGCATTGATTGATGTCATTTGCTCGGTTTCAGGCCCTCACCGACTGTGACTGACGAGCTCGGCGTACCCAGCCAAGCAACAATGCGGCCATCAAAACGACGCCTAAGTATCCGAAGACGGGATACACCTCACCAAACAGGTAGATAAATCCTACAAGGCTGAACACGAAGGCGACGATGCCACTAGCCAGACAGCCCCATCGGAACTGCCTAACCCGCGACGCGCACTTCTGCGGTGCAACCGGTCTTTCGCCTAGGATATACGCACCTTGTAAACCACTTTTTTTCACTGTAAACCACTGTGGTTAACAGTGAAAAAAATTGGTTTACAAGGTGCGGCTAGCGATGCTTTCAGGTGTGCTCTGCATCAGTGATCAGAACCACATGAAGCATGTATCACGTCATTCGTTCGTCTGTGCGGAAACTGCGGCCGGCTCAGCCGGTTTTCACGTATCTCGGAACCTTGATCGTTTCCATCGAAAGCAGGTAGAGCGTGAAAAGCCGAATAAAGTCAACGTCGGCCAAGATCTTGAAACTCAGAGGGTCCGGGGTATGGGAGACGTACCAGGCCGCTACGCACAGGCAGAAAGCCAAACCTGACCCACCTATCAACATGCTCCAGTCGCCCCGATCCAGATCGGTGAGTCTGTAGTTCAAACCCCTTACTAACTGTATCCAAAAGCCCACAAGCAGGTGTGCAGTGGCTATAAGAAGAGGGATCGCCGCACTGATCAGTGAGAATGGATCATTCAATGGTCCAGGACCAGGAATGAACGTTGTGAGCGTTATGCCAAGAAATACGGTAAGTAATGGGCGAATCTCTGCTCGGAAAAACCAATCCAGCACATCCTTCAACAGATCTGTTCCTTTCGTGAGTAGGTGGGCAAGGCAACCTGCAGGATGGAAAAGCACCTATCCGCAAAACTTCTTTTTTCTGCAGGTGACGCGCATTGCTAGCCCTTTACTGAGGCCTGATAACCAGAGGTGAGCGAGACAGGCATCGAATGATTGGGTGTGACTAACGGCTGCTGGGTGAGCCAATGAAGCACTAGCCCCCCCAGAATGCTTGAGATGACATTTACTGAGATTGCGACGATAGCTTTATGCATTTCAAGGTCCAGTGATGAAGTGGACCCCTACTTAATACGCAGAATTGGCGTGTCACCACCACCTGAGGAAAAATTTCGTCAGATCCCATGCTTGGGAGTGAGGGGGCCAATCCATACCTTTGGCTGTGCCACAAGCCCCAACCGATATCAATAGGCGAGCCATCGATCCCGGACCTACTGATCAGTACGTCGTCGCCATCCAGGCAATATTCGGTCTTTGCTCGCCGTCGATGTGAACCCAGCCCAGATGCTGGAGAACGGGTAGTACGTAGGTGATCCAGCGAGTCTCCCCATTCACACCGCGGGAGATCGCGCAGAGACCACCCAACACTGGTTCTTGGTTGCTTGAGCCAACAACTGAAGGACGTGGAGCAACGGCTTCAGACGCGTGCATGTGAGCCAGTGTCCGCACGAAGGCCTGTAGCGGTATACGGATTTCACTACCGCCTTGGGTCTGCACATACAGAGCATCGGCCCGATACCCTAAAATTGAAAATTGACGGGCTCGCCGGCGGTCTGGTGTGTGCAGAAGGGTGCCGTGGGGGAGGTTTTGAAGCTGTGCGGATAGGGTGGCGGTGAGGTTATGGATATTCATGGTCGAGTGCCTAGGGGGAGTCCAAAGCATGCCAATGTTAAACCCATATTTCCACGGGCAACCCGCGGGATGCCGTTCCCACATCAGTTGCTAGGCGAAATGAGCACCGAAGGGTTGCCCTTTCAGTAAATCTGAGGAGTAGTCGCAGCGATCCTTTAGCTCCCAGCCTGGCGACCTTGGGTTCAGGATCCGACCGGCTATGCCCGTCGTCACTACTTCAGAGAAACCAGCTTTCCCTGCTGCCAAAATTGCGGGGGGCTTTTGCTGGTAGCCAGTCCCGGCGGATGCGCAGTTGCAGTCCTCAACCGTAAGGATATACGAGGTGATACACGTTTCAACCAGATTTGATGAACAGGCCTCCATGGCGCGCCGACTACAGCGTAGCCTGACAGAGAGTCCTTGACCCTCCGGCGGCACTGGGGCGACGTTGAGTACCCAAAAGCGATGATGTCTTGTGATTCGTCCTATCCTTGATTGATTTTTCTAAATACTAGAATGTGCTCTGCTTTAGTCGCGGCGCCATTTTTCCTCGTCCGCCTTATGTCCGGAATATTATCCCGTATGGCATTGGTGAGTTCAAAACAGCCAGTGGATAAAAGCGCATCAATGTAAGAGCTGGATGGGTGTGTCTGTGTGCGTTTCCTAATCACCGTTTCTCCAATGACCAGTATCACTACACCGCCAGTTTTCAGCGAGTTAAGTGAATGATTTACTAGCGAGGAGACCATTGCTTCCAGACCTTTCACTTTGTCTGTAGGCTCAGTAGAGTAGTTCTGTGTGGTACGGTCAAGAATCCAAAGACGTAGTCGGTTGTCACGCCTGTAGTCCAGCGCGTTCATATAAGGAGGACTAGTAATAATTGCATCGACAGTATTTGGTAGGGCTAGGCCTTCAATGCTAGATTTTTTTACGAGTTGTGACTCGGTAGCTGTAAATATAGAGTTTTTGAATGCTCTTGTGATTTTAGCGCGCATCCTAGGCAGTAGTGCGCGATATTCATACATCTCAGGGAATTCACTTTTCGGGTATTTCTTGTCTCGCAAGTAGGGGACAAGATGGCTACTTGGATAAGACAAGAAGCCAGGGCGCTGATGGTGAAGAATACCCAGCAAGCAGCCTAGTAAAAACCAGTTTCGACTAGCAATACACTCATCTGCGAATTTAACAAGCTCTTTGAAACTTTCAGGATGGAAGAATGACCGAACCCAATCGGGCGCCTCATTTGAGTTGTCCTCACTTCGAGTGATGGACTTAGCATATGTCTTTTCCAGTTGGCTTAGGGCGTTTTCCAAGGA
Organism: Pseudomonas sp. KCJK9058; assembly: GCF_046230975.1. Lineage (NCBI taxonomy): Bacteria > Pseudomonadati > Pseudomonadota > Gammaproteobacteria > Pseudomonadales > Pseudomonadaceae > Pseudomonas > Pseudomonas sp. KCJK9058. Next base: position 122,979 of record NZ_JBJJLR010000001.1, on the reverse strand, counting down.
AGCCGGTGGCGCAAGTTTTGCTTTGGTCAAAACGAATGCATAGGGATTCGCGTCACTTGCTATTACATTCCTTCCTGCTAGGAAAGCCTCAAGTGGAACAGTGCCTGACCCGCAGAAAGGATCTACAACGAGCTGGCCAGGTTGGGTGTAGTTGTGTATCAACTCCCGTGCAATATTAGGCTTTAACTTACCTATGTAAGGGGAGAGCTGATGTAATGATGAGTATGTAGAGTCCGATCTTGCTGCCCAATGTTCCGGAGCATCAGTGAACTCGAGGCCGCCAATTAAAGTATGAGTGTTCATCGTGTTACCAGTCCATCGTCTCAAGAAGGCCCATGCGAGCCTGCTCGACTTGAATTCGTAGCTCTTTGATGCTCAGCCCTAACTGTGCATGGTTATCGCTGGAGTCATACGGGATGGTCTGGAAATTCATAGATTGTTCCATAACATCAAGTACTTGGGAGGGCAAACTGTCTTCTGGCATAACTACATAATGCGGGCGTGAACCTTTATAGCGGAGGGAGTAGTCTTCAAGAAGAAGTGCCATATCCGGGTCCCGCATCGAGGCACCAAGAAATAGGAATGTGTGGGTCATAAATAGCGCTTCCAGCACTGAATAAAAGTGTGAGTGCTTGGTGCGCGCGTCAGCATAGTCGATGCGAGTAAAAATAGTAGAGCCTGGAGTGTCAATTGTGCCGTGTACTTTGATAATGCACCGATTCTGTCTTCGGATTACATCTGCAACATCTATATCCGAGTGCGCCTTAACAATTACATCACCGTGTAAAAGTGTATTGGCTGTCGTATCATAGAGCTTGTCAACGTTAGTTGTTAAGACAACTCTAGAGTCGATCCCAACAAGGTCGTTGTGAATTTCGCCAGGTTGAAACCTTTTTTCAGAGAAACACCGTAACAGTTCTGAATTGAAATGCGGAATTCTTAGTGCTTTCCTTGCAATTTCGCATGCGGTGAGCAGGTCTCCAGCAGCGATGCATTCCCGTACAACTGTGGCTGCTGAAGCATCAGAGATCAGCGATGCCAAGTGCGCAAGGAATTCGGTCCAGTCCATGGGCCGCTCGCCTCTTTCGTTGCAAGAGTTCTTTGAAACCCCAGCCCCTAAAAATATTACGCATCGACGGCGAGCAATATCGTTAACCAGGTCTTTTGGCCAGTTAATCATGCTTTACGGCCCCTTTAATGATCTTCAAATTACGTATAAGAGAGCCGGATAGAGCAGCAATAAACTTTATATAAGCGCCTTGCTGGTTGTACTGCCCGCCTGAAAGTCCATCTTTGGAGGTCAAAAGGTCAATAGGTGATGCCGCGCTTTGCGCGAGCGGTACCAGGCTAAACATATGTGGGACATCACCCAGCTTTAGCATGTCGGCGTTCAAACCAGGCGCCATCATATCGCCTAAGCTTGAATTAATATTTTTAGGAATTGAATTAAGGATTTCGTCATATGCTGCGGTAGCACGCCGTTCATCCCTAATGGTTTTGGTTATGTATTGTTGTACAGTGTAGCCGACAAATCGGCACATCTCTGATTTGTCAGTCTTGATCGGATAACTAGAAATTTGATCTGCAAAATTTCTCTTGCACAGCTCTAGACCTTGGAAATATAGGGTGTTCCAATCTTCAAGCCAATCTGCAATGTTTTCGATGCCTATTAAGCTGAAAATGTCGCAGCCCATTGGAGCCAGAAAGTAGTCTACCCCTACTAGCACTGCACGGTTCAGTGCGCCGAGACTCGGTCCAATATCGAAAACTATTAAGTCGTAACGACCCTCAAATGCCCGTAAGAAATCTGTATTCCAGTTGGTAACCCGGGCACCACCCAAGTCGCCACCGACAAAAGAGGTCCAGTTTGTACTAAGCTTATCTTCTAGCAGCGCAATTTTGGGATGGCCTGGCAGAAGATCAATACCAAACCGATTGTGCTTATGAGACACCACATTGAAGTCTTTTCGTGGTGCGGGCTCTCCCGCACTAAGCGGGGATAGCACATCTTTTAGTGTGTCAACGGAAACACTTTCTCCATTAACGTTTAGCGTTCCACCGCTATAAATTTCTGCCGCAACCGCAGAGCCCAGGACAAGCTGAGAGGCATTGCATTGGGGGTCAGCATCAACCAGAAGCACCCTTAGATTTTCAGTTCGTGCTAAATAGGAGGCAACATTGCAAGCAAGCGTCGTCTTGCCCACCCCACCTTTGTTATTAAAGAAACATAACGTCCAAGGTTTTTCTAATGTCTTTGTTTCCATGACTGTCTCTGTGGGTTGCGGCTGTGTTGGCATTTCGACATGATACAATACCAAGACGCCGTTTGCATCGGGGCGTCGAGGTTGAGATGCTGCCTATGTGTGCATTTCCTTCAGATAGCTGATGTGCGGGGAGTGCTCTAGGGGCAGGCCGGATCAGCATCCGACGAACGGTGTGGTTAAGATGTTGTCATGTCTACTGTCGGGCAGAGCCCTGATGTGACCTTCAAGACACCAAGTAGCTTCCTTGTGGGGAGTTAACTCAGTGGGTGAAGAAAATTTTCATTTACAATGTTTAGGTATTTTCTTGGATTAGAAATGGAATTTCGTTTGTATGGATTCAGGTCTCAGTAGGCTTATTCTGGATTATCAAGTTGCCGTGCGCTCTGCTTTAAAAGCAATGCGCAAAGCTGGAATTACCATGCCTTTCACCTACGAGGAATGGTTTCAGTCTGATACATCAGTCATTTCGTTGCATAGTGATGGTGTAATAGTTGATAAGCATGGTAGAGGCTGTAGGGTGCGTTGGAATGGCGGTATTGTAGATTTCGATTTTGGAGATCTTGGTGAGATCGACGGTTTTGATCCCTGGAGACTCTATAAGTTTGCGGGCGAAGATATCCAGTGTTATGGCTTTGAGGATCGGGCCTCATTTGATCAGTCTTTTGCAATATCCGTCGAGCTTGGAGATATATTGTATTCCGGAAATGTTTTATATTATTTAAAGGGTGGGTCTCGTAAGTTTGCTGTTGATGTAGACATAATTGAGGATGGCGACCTGTTGCCCCATCGTGACTTAGATGGGGTGCTCGCGTTGTATATCCATTATTTTAATGCTGCTGACTTGATGCGCAAAAATTATGAAGCAATTTCCAAAAGCTTTGCCAAGCGAGCGCCAACTAGAAGGCAAAAAATGGATCTTAGTATTTATCTTTCCTCATGGTTAGGATTTTTAGCGGTTACATGTGAAGGGTATCAGAAGCTCAGGATGAGGGTTCTTTTGACTAGTGAGAGACCTCAGAATTTTCAAGAGCTAATTCCACAAAGCGATGCGCTTGGTCGGTTGATTAATATGCATAAAGACAAGCTCAGAAATCTGCGGAACAATATTTTTCATCTTCGGGAGGACTTAACGGCCATCCGGGACTTTTTTTGCGGAGTTGAAAATCGTCTTGAGTGGGCGAGGAGGCTGCACGTCGATTTCGAGCACTTTTTCTCAGACTATCGGATTCTTTGTGAGGTCCACTACCTTATGAATAATAGAAGGGCAGAAAGTGATGTTTAGTTGTAATCCAGTACCCGCACCAATAGTAAAAAAGCCCCATGAGGGGGCTTTTTTATTGAGAAATCAATTCAATGCAGAAAAGTCGCAATTTATAAATACCCTGCGAAGAGCATTTGTTTCACCTCTAAGGAAACTCTTGATTTTTGCAATGTAGTTAAAGTCTGGGACCAATCCTCTAAAGTAAATATCTATCGCTGTGCTGTATCTTTCGTCGCCATGCTGGTCATAGTCATCATCCAACTTAACCAAATCCAAAGCCTTCAGCGAATTAAATAGCTTTAGTCCAGTGAAATACTGTTGCTCCAGATCTGTGGGGGTGTAGATGTGATCTTCTCGATCCCAAAAACCACCTGTTTTAGGCGTATGACCAGAATTGACCAGAAAATTCACGTAAACCCTTTGTGCATTGTTAAGCTCTGACAGTTTAATTGCCAGCGCTTTCAAGTCTTCGCGCATATTGCCTTCATCACTAGGATCGACATTTGCCCACTCTATAAATTTTTGAGCATTGCCTAGCGTGTAGGTTATTCCATGATTCATACCTAGATTGGAATTGTCTCGTACACGCAAATACTCTTTGATATATTTATCCAGGTAGTCAATGTCGTTATCTGATAAGCCGCCAATGTCTCGATTGAGCCTAGTGAGGTCAATGATTTCTGTATCCAGATCAGACTTAGCCGTGATCGAATGCTCAGCGTTCAGGATCATAAAAAATAATTTGGTATATTTTTCTTCAAATTTATTTTTCTTGAAGATCCGGATTGTTTCTTTGAACTTTTCATTGGTCCCTGAGGTGGTTACTTGGAAACAGACCCGCCTTCTGTCATCTGCCAAATCGATAGCCGGGAAATTCGGCTTTTCACAATTCACGTCACGTAGGGCATAATTATAAGTGACGTTCAAAATCTCAATAAAAAAACGCTCCGCGTCACTATTGAAATCTGTGTATCCTGAGCCATTAGTAATAGTCAGATAATTACCAATCACAGAAAAGCTTTCAGCAATACTTCTTTTTAATTCACCAATCTTAAAATGCACAACAAATCTCCCTATCTGCATTGGGCTTAAGTTAACGCCAATATACTCCAAAGAGCTCCGTGGCACAATGCCACTATCAGGCTAAAGCGCCACATCTGTGTTTTTGAATGTCCTAACTGCTAACCCTATTCTTTACACTACTGCCATAGGTACATTAGGTAAACTTTGAAGAGGATTTCCAGATTTGGCAGAATGCCTAATCTCAGGCGTTGAAACTCCTGATGAAGCGGATGTCCTTCGCTGATGCCGAGTACGCAGGCAGGCGTAAGCAGACTCGCAACGCCTCGTGGGTTCGGAATTTCAAGGCACCAGTCAGGCGAGTGAAAGGGCTCATTGCTTGATTCCCCGAAGGCTCCAAACAATGCGGATTTTTTGGTTACCTACGGCCTGTGCCTTAGGCTCGCCCATATTTGACACACGCGTGCACTACGTGGATGCGGTGCTCAACGTACGATATACGTTAAAGACGTTTGATCACGGCTCCGGAGCGTACATCGCTCCTTGACGATCCGCCTAATCCCTGCACCGGGCGCAATTTTCCCGACAGCGCCAGTTCGCCCAGGCATTCCATATCGGCCAGGGTGGCAATCGGCACCTGGCCGTCGGCGGCGAGGATGCCCAGGGCGATGGCCAGGTCATATCGGCCGCCATCCTTGGGCAGGTCGGCGGGGGCGAGGTTCTGGGTAATGCGCCGCTGCGGGTACTTCAGCCCGGAGTTGACGATGGCGCTGCGCACCCGGTCCTTGCTTTCCTTGACCGTGGTTTCCGGCAGGCCGACCAGGGTGAGATGAGGCAGGCCGTTGGCCAGGTGGGTTTCGACGCTGACCGCCGGTGCCTGCACGCCGACCTGGGCGCGGCTGTGGACGAGGGCTAGGGACATGAACACTCCATTGTTGCTGGAAAATGCCGCTTCCTGCGGCTGGGCAAAGAATAGCCAGTGCTGCCATGGCAGGCGCAACAAGTGTGCGTCGTGGTTTTTCAAGGCAGGGGTTTTCCCTGCGCTTTCATGCGCTTCGACAAAAATGGATCCAATAGGCTTTGCGCAGTCGTCAGGTATGACTTAGTGTTGTTGGGCAACCGCAGTTGCCATGGGATGGCACTGCGTCTTCTTTCAAATGGACTTGAGGTATTGCACCGTGCAAATGCTCACCCGCACGCACCAGGCAATTCGCGAACTGGTGCAGGCCAGTGCATTCGTTGAACTCAACCGCTTTTTCGACAAGCTTGAGGCTCAATGGCGCCAAGCCCCGCCCGGCGAGTTCCCGGCCTACCTGGCGGCCATTGAAGGGCACATGCTGCTCGACCAGGAAAACCAGGGCGACAGGGCCCTGAGCCAAGTGCTCAGAGCCTGGATTGACGCGTGCCCCAGGGCTTACCACCCACAAGTGGTAATGGGTATGCACTGCTTTCACCGGGCCTGCCAGGTGCAGGTTGATGGCCCACGCAACGCTGCACGCTTGCTGGCGGTCGCGCAAATTTGTGAATCCGCCACCGCGCACCTGTTGCGTGCAATGGACCGCTCTGCGCACCCCGTGGCAGCGGCCATTGGCATGCTGCGTATCAGTGCGCAGCTCCATGAGCCTGGTTGGTTGCTCCAATTGTTCCAGGGGGAGCCTGCACGCTTCAGGCCCAGTGCCCATGCCGATGTAGAGGTACAGGAAACTGCAGCGCCGTTGCTGGTGAGGCATGGGTTGTTGCCCTTGGCCGAGCTGCCACAGGCGCTGCCGCACTACCTGGGCAAGCGGGTCGACCATGAAAACGAGGACCCTCGCTATTACTGGCTGCGCCATGCGCTGATCGCCCGCCCCGGTTGCTTCGAAGCGATCCAGGCCCTTGCTGTGTACCTGCTGCCCCGCTGGGGCGGCAGCCTCGATGCGTTCGAGCTGTTGGTCAATGGCCCGTTGTGCGCAACCTGGGACGAGCGTTTGCGTAATGCGCTGCGCTGGATGGCTGTCGAAGGCCGGCTGAAGCTGCCACAGGCTGACAAGGTGCAGGCCGTCGCCGACTGGCAGCACGTGTTCGAAGACTGGTCACAACGCCCGTTGAGGCCCAGGGAACGTGCTGTCGTTCTGGCATGGCGGGGGGCGCTGCACAGCAGGGCATTGGGCGACCATGCTGGCGCTATGCGCGACTTTGCCGCGAGCGTGGCGTGCAATGCCGATCTTGGCGCCATCCGCGCCATGGGCGTGCCGTTTCGCTGTTTGGTCGAGCTGATACTGCGCGATGGCATGGTAGATGAGAGGCAACTGCTACACGGCGCTATTGAGCGCCTGTGTGACGGCCGTTCACATGCTGCTGCCTGTGCATTACGCGCGGCCGGGCACCGTTTTGGGCTGTGGGCGCTGCCACGCTCGGCCGAGCAGGCAAGGCTATGGTTGCAACGGGCGGTGAATCGCCAGTGCGCGGGCCAGGCACCGGAGTTCGAAGTGCTTGAAGTGGCACGGGTGCTGTGGGCAGCCAACCGGCATGAAGTGGCCTGCTACCTGTACGAACGCTTCGCCGAACTGAACCTGCCGGGTGCTGCCCTGGCCTTGTACGAGCTGCACCATGGCTGTCTGGCCAACACCCCGGCGCATTACCTGGATGACGAGGCCGCCGGGTACTGGCTGCAGCGTGCGGTGGAGGCGGGCAGCAGGCAGGCCAAATACAACCTGGCCTGCCTGCGCATGGACGGCGATGAGGATTTGAACGAGCGCAGTGCCATGCTGGCGGTCAGGCGCCTGCTTGTCGACGCGCTGGGCAACCCGCAGATCAACGCGCGTGCGCGTTTGCATCTGGGGATTTTGTTGCGCCGGTTTGGTGAGGCGCAGGAGCGGACCGAGGCGGTTGCTTACCTGCTGAGCCTGGTTGAGCACCCGGACCCGTGGCTTGCAGGGCGTGCCAGCGCCGAACTGGGGCTGGCCTGGATGCAGGGGCGTGGCACCCGCAAGCAAAGCCGCTTTGCCGCCATCGAATGGGTCAACCGAGCGGCCAGCTTGCAACCAAGGGATACGGCCATTGGTGATATCCAGGCCCAGATCCTCAATTCGCACAACCGGGTGAAGACATTGTTTACTCAGTGCGGGGCGGCGTTGTTCCGCGGCACCTTGCATGCAAGTGAGCTACCACCGAAACAGGCCTTTACCCACGCCGAGTCGTTACGGGTTCAACCTGCATCGGAGGGGCTCAGGCGCGCACATAAACCCAGGCTGTCAGGCCCGATGCGAGGGTGACGGCGACACGCTTGTAGTCGGCAACTTCATAGCGGTCCGCCGCTGCCAGTTCGTCTTCGCTGATCTGGAAGACCATACCGGCCACGCTGTCGTTGGCCTGGCTGCTGGGGGAAACGATGGGATGATGGGACTTGCCGCTGGTCGCCAGTACGTCCGGGTCAGTGATCTCGACCCAGTCCAGGCGGTAGCCCGGCATACGGTCGGCCTGGCCGTTCAGCTCACGGCCAAAGTTGGCCAGTTGCACGGCTTTATCCTGCAAGGTGCCGTAGGAAAACAACAGTACCGGGTATGTGCTGGAGGGCTGCATTCACTCATCCTGTGAAGTTGGGTTCAGCCGCGCTTCCAGCTCGGCTACCTGTTTTTCCAAGGCCTCGAGGCGTGCGCGGGTGCGCGCCAGTACGACCATTTGGCTGTCGAACTCATCGCGGCTGACCAGGTCCAGCTTGCTGAAGGCACCTTGCATCAACACTTTGAACTGGCTTTCCAGTTCCGCACGGGGCTGGGCGGCATCGCTGCTGAACAGGCGCGAGGCCTGGTCGCTCAGGGCATCGAGAAGGGCTTTGGGCGCGAGCATGGGGCTGTCCACTGAAACGGAGAAATGGCCGCCAGTGTAGCACGCACAAACCTGGCGCCTGAGTGCACATTGGCCTTTGTGGGAATGGCCTTGCGTGGCGATTGGGCTGCACAGCGGCCCCGGCAATATCGGCACCAAGGCACAAATCGTAGGGACGCTTCGCAGCCCCATCGCGACGCAAGGCCGCCCCCACAAGGAGCGCGTGCGGTTTTCAATCAGTTGCACATTTTTCGCGCAACTTGCCCCGCCTCGGCGCACCGAAATTGTGCATGTTTCCAATGCTGGCGACTGGCCAATCCCGACCAAATCACATAACGCTCTGTTTTTCGGCGCTTTGTCCGAACTGGCAAGGTTTCTGCAAAGACCTGTACGAGCCATGCACTGAAGCAGTTCCTTGTGACCAGGCAGTGCGCACGCGGAGCCGGATGCCGACGACGCGTTACAAAGCCAACCGCTGCGCTTAGACTTGAGACGGGTTTGTTTTCCTGGGGCAAGTCCACCAAATCGGGAGAGAGTTTCATGAAGCTAGTCACAGCCATCATCAAGCCGTTCAAGCTGGACGACGTGCGCGAGTCGTTGTCGGAAATCGGCGTGCAGGGCATCACCGTCACCGAAGTCAAAGGTTTCGGTCGGCAGAAGGGCCACACCGAGCTGTATCGCGGTGCTGAATATGTGGTCGATTTCCTGCCCAAGGTGAAGATCGATGTCGCCATCGATGACAAGGACCTTGATCGGGTAATCGAAGCCATCACCAAGGCAGCCAACACCGGCAAGATTGGTGACGGCAAGATTTTCGTGGTGAATCTGGAGCAGGCAATCCGCATCCGTACCGGCGAAACCGATACCGACGCGATCTAAGCAGCAACAAAGCCTCACCAAACCCAACGCCCCAGGAGAAAACAACATGACTCTGCGTAAGATCGCAGGGCTAGGAGCCCTATTGTCCCTCGTAATGCCCGGGCTTGCCCTGGCAGAGGAAGCTGCCCCAGCGCTGAACTCCGGCGACACCGCCTGGATGCTGACCGCAACGGCGCTGGTGCTGTTCATGACCATTCCAGGCCTGGCCCTGTTCTATGGCGGCATGGTGCGTTCCAAGAACGTGCTGTCGGTGATGATGCAGTGCTTTGCAATTACCGGCCTGATGAGCATTCTCTGGGTCGTCTACGGCTACAGCATGGCCTTCGATACCGCCGGTATGGAAAAGGGCGTGCTCAACTTCAACTCTTTCGTTGGCGGCTTCTCCAAGGCCTTCCTCAGCGGCGTCACGCCCAACAGCCTGACCTCGGCCACCGCGCTGTTCCCTGAAGCGGTGTTCATCACCTTCCAGATGACGTTCGCCATCATCACCCCGGCCTTGATCGTCGGCGCCTTTGCCGAGCGCATGAAGTTCTCGGCGATGCTGGTATTCATGGGCATCTGGTTCACCCTGGTGTATGCGCCGATCGCACACATGGTGTGGAGCGGTGACGGTGCCCTGATGTGGGACTGGGGCGTACTGGACTTCGCTGGCGGCACCGTGGTGCACATCAACGCTGGTATCGCAGGCCTGGTCTGCTGCCTGGTACTGGGCAAGCGCAAGGGCTACCCGACCACGCCAATGGCCCCGCACAACCTCGGCTATACCCTGATGGGCGCAGCGATGCTGTGGATCGGCTGGTTCGGTTTCAACGCAGGCTCTGCTGCTGCCGCCAACGGTACTGCCGGCATGGCCATGCTGGTCACTCAGATCGCGACCGCCGCAGCCGCCCTGGGCTGGATGTTCGCCGAGTGGGTCGGTCACGGTAAGCCAAGTGCTCTGGGCATCGCTTCGGGCGTGGTTGCTGGCCTGGTTGCCATCACCCCGGCTGCGGGCACCGTCGGGCCGATTGGTGCGCTGATTATCGGCCTGGTTTCGGGTGTGCTCTGCTACTTCTGCGCCACCACGCTCAAGCGCAAACTCGGCTATGACGATTCCCTGGATGCCTTCGGCGTGCACGGTGTTGGCGGCATCATCGGTGCCATCCTCACGGGTGTGTTCGCGGCCCCGGCGCTGGGCGGCTTCGGTACCGTCACCGACATCGGCATGCAAGTCTGGATCCAGGCCAAAGGTGTGATTTTCACCGTGGTCTACACCGCCATCGTCACCTACGTGATTCTCAAGGTGCTGGATGTGGTGATGGGCCTGCGGGTCAACGAAGAAGAAGAGTCGGTCGGCCTCGACCTGGCTCAGCACAACGAACGCGGCTACAACCTGTAACTGCGACGCGGTAAAAAATTGCCCGGCTTGCCGGGCATTTTTTTGCCAGTTTTTCAGCATTTCCCGCACGGCAAACGGTTTATTCGGCACGTTCGTGACGTAGGTAAAAAACTTACAAGCCACAGGGCGTTTATGGTGCTTTGCTTTTTCCACGGGCGCGCTAGAATGCGCGCCGAAGGGTGTTTGACGAGTAGTCCACACACTTCGCCAGCCTTTGCTAGGCTTGCCAATAGCGTGTGGCCAGCAGGGGCTAATGGATTTGTCAGGTCCTGCCAGGAGCAGGGCCTGCTGGGTGCCGCCTCCCATCAGGAGTGCCGACCCAAGGGCAGTGGCCTAACCCACGGCCAGTTGAATTTTCACTGGTGGCTGCCGGTCTACGGCTGCACTGGTCTATAACCAACCTGCTTTTCGCAAGTCATGAGGTAGAACATGAGCGACGACGATCTGGAAAATGATGACCTCGAAGTAGGCGACGAAGACGAGGGTGATGAGGTCCTTGAAGGGGCGGCTGATGACGGCGTTGAAGACGCTGGCGATGACGACAGCAGCCCGGCACCCGTTGCCAAGGGCAAATCCAAGGCCGCAGTCTCGGTAGACGAGATGCCGAGCATGGAAGCCAAGCAGAAAGAGCGTGATGCACTGGCCAAGGCGATGGAAGAATTCCTTTCTCGTGGTGGCAAGGTGCAGGAAGTCGAGGCCAACGTGGTCGCTGACCCGCCCAAGAAGCCGGACAACAAGTACGGCAGCCGCCCTATCTGAGTGGCTGATCGCAAAAAAGCCCGCCGTCGCTGCGGGCTTTTTTACGCCTGTGGGTTTTGTGTTGCCCGTGCCGGCCTCTTCGCGGGCATGCCCGCTCCCACAGGTTCACCACAGGGTTCAGGACCTGCGCGGTCCCTGTGGGGGCGGGCGTGCCCGCGAATGGGCCGCAAAGCGGCCCCGTCAGCGCCAGCGTGCAAGCACGTCAGGTAGTTGCGACAGGCGCTGGATCTCGGCGTCCGGCGCCTGATCGCCAGCCCAGGCCTTGCCTTGCGGGTTGAACCACACCGCCCGCAACCCGGCGCGCTGGGCACCGGCAATGTCATCGCCAGGGTGATCGCCGATGTGCACTGCCGCACCCGCGTCCACCTCGCCGCGGCGCAACGCTTCAAGGAATGGTGCAGGGTCTGGTTTGCCGATGCCCAGGTCCTCGGCGCACAGGGCAAAGCGGAAGTAATCCGCCAGCCCTAGCCGGCTGACGTCGGCATTGCCGTTGGTGACCACGCCCAGGATGTATTGATGGCGCAAGATTTCAAGCACCGGCTGCACCTCTGGGAAGATCTCCACCTGGTGGCGGGCATGCAGGAACACTTCGAAGCCTTCGTTGGCCAGCGCCTGTGCGTGCTGCTCGCTGTAGCCGACCTCTTCCAGAGCATGAAACAGCACGCGCCTGCGTAGGGCGCTGATGCGGTGCTTGAGGCCGGGCTCTGCTTGCACCAGGCGCTCGCGGATGGCGAACAGGTGTTCCACCGGCACACTGCCGAGGGTGGGTGCGTTGGCCTCGAGCCAGTCGCGCAGCACGACTTCCGCGGTAGCAATCACCGGCGCGGTGTCCCACAGGGTATCGTCGAGGTCGAAGGTGATCAGCTTGATGCTCATGAGTCTGTGCCTTTGCTGCGTTTGGCCCGAGGGTGGGCGCTGTCGTACACCGCGGCCAGGTGCTGGAAGTCCAGGTGGGTGTAGATTTGCGTCGTGCTGATGTCGGCGTGGCCGAGCATCTCCTGCACCGCGCGCAGGTCCTGGGATGATTCCAGCACATGGCTGGCGAAGGAATGGCGAAGCATGTGCGGGTGCAGGTGTTGGCCCAGCTCACGCTCACCGGCGGCCTTTACCCGCAGCCGAACTGCCTGGGGGCTGATGCGATTGCCCTGGCGGGTGATGAACACTGCACGGTCGCGTGGGTTGCCGATGCCGCGCAAGCGGTACCAGGCCTGCAACGCCTCGCGAGCCTTGCGACCCACCGGCAGTACGCGGGCTTTTCCACCCTTGCCCAGTACCTGCACCAGGCCGGCGGCGAGGTCGAGGTGATCAAGGTCGAGGTTGGTCAGTTCCGATAGGCGTAGGCCTGAGGAATAAAACAGCTCGAGGATCGCCTGGTCACGCCGGGCAATGAAGTCGTCGTCGACGCCACCATCGAGCAGCTGCAGTGCGCGATCGGTATCCAGTACCTTGGGCAGCCGACGCTCACCTTTGGGTGCGCTCAGGCCGGTGGCCGGGTCGTGCTGGCACAGGCCTTCGCGGTTGAGGTAACGGTACAGGCCGCGTACTGCCGACAGCAGGCGTGCCAGGCTGCGCGGGGACTGGCCATGGTGGTGCAAGCGGGCGATCAGCTGGCGCAGTTGCTGGATTTGCAGCGCCTGCCACTCGGCAATGCCGTGTTCTTTGCAGTAGGCGATGACTTTTTCCAGGTCGCGACGGTAGCCCAGCAAGGTGTGCTCCGACACCTGGCGCTCGTTGCGCAGGTGTGCGCAATAAGCCTCCAGCTGGCGTTTCATCAGCGTACCGAGCGCAGTGTCTGGGTAACGCGTGGCACAACGCGGCCGAGCACTTCGGCGATATAGCCGAGGAAAAGGGTGCCGACGCTGCTCTTGTAGTGTTGCGGGTCGCGGCTGCCGATGGCCAGAACCCCATGCAGCCCTTGGTACTCAAGAGCTGCCACGGCGCTGGAGCCTACTTCCCGGCGCTGTTCTTCACCGAACAGGAAAGCCAGTTCGTGCTCGCGCAGGTTGCCACTGACGGTCTTGCCACCGCCCAGCAGGGCACCGATGGCTTGCTGCGCCTCGGCATTGCTGACCCAGCGCCCCACCGGCGCGACGTTGTCGCCGAACAGGATCAGGCTGACGAAGGGCACCTGGAATTCCTGGCGCAGGCTGTCTTCGACCGCCATTACCACTTCTTCCAGGCTGCCGGCATCGAGCAGGTCAAGGATCAGCCGGCGGGTCTTGTCGAACAGCCGGTCGTTGTCGCGGGCCACGTCCATCAGTTGCGACAGGCGATGGCGCATTTCGATGTTGCGGTCACGCAGCAGCTTGAGCTGGCGTTCCACCAGCGACACGCTGTCTCCTCGCTGGTGCGGGATGTGCTGTTCGATCAGCAGCTCGTCGTGCTCGGCGAAGAAGGTGGGGTGGGCGCGCAGGTAGGCGACCACCGCTTCGGCATCGAGCTCGGCGGACTGCTTGGGTACAACCTTGGGCTGATCGGTCATGGCGGTTACTCGTTTAGAGACGAACCTGTCCTTCGTAGACGCGTACGGCCGGGCCGGTCATCATCACGGGCTTGCCGGGGCCGGCCCATTCGATGTGCAGGCGACCACCGGGCAGGTCGAGGGACACCGGGGAATCCATCCAGCCCTGGCTGATCGCCGCCACGGCTGCGGCGCAGGCGCCGGTGCCGCAAGCCTGGGTTTCGCCGGCGCCGCGTTCCCACACGCGCAGGTTGGCGCGGTGGCGGTCGATGACTTGAATGAAGCCGGCATTCACCCGCTGTGGGAAGCGTGGGTGGTTTTCGATCTTCGGGCCCAGCTCATGCACAGGCGCAGTAGACACGTCGTCGACACGCAGCACGGCGTGCGGGTTACCCATGGACACGGCGGCTATCGAGTACAACTGGCCGTCAACTTCCAGCGGGTAGCTTGGCGCCTGTGCGTCGGCGACAAAGGGAATTTCGGCAGGGATGAAGCGCGGCGGGCCCATGTTGACACTCACCTGGCCGTCGTTCTGCACGTCCAGCACGATGATGCCGCTCTTGGTTTCCACGCGGATGCGCTTTTTGGCGGTCAGGCGCTTGTCCAGCACAAAGCGGGCAAAGCAGCGCGCACCGTTGCCGCATTGCTCGACCTCGGAGCCGTCGGCGTTGAAGATGCGGTAGCGGAAGTCCACTTCCGGGTTGTTCGGCGCCTCGACGATCAGCAACTGGTCAAAGCCGATGCCGGTGTGACGGTCACCCCATTGCTTGGCGTGCTTGGGCTGAATGTGCGCGTGCTGGCTGACCAGGTCCAGGACCATGAAGTCGTTGCCCAGCCCATGCATCTTGGTAAAACGCAGCAGCATGGGCTTACTCCGGCAGCAGGCTTTCGCCAGCATACAGTTCGGCGACGGTCTCGCGGCGGCGTACTTCGAACGCCTGGTCGCCGTCGACCAGGATTTCAGCGCAACGGCCGCGGGTGTTGTAGTTGGAGCTCATGACAAAACCATAGGCGCCCGCGGACTCTACGGCCAGCAGGTCACCTTCGGCCAGGTTGAGTACGCGGTCCTTGCCGAGGAAGTCGCCAGTCTCGCAGATAGGGCCGACCAGGTCATAGGCACGGCCTTCGCCTGCACGTGGCTTGACCGCGCTGACACCCATCCAGGCCTGGTACAGGGCCGGGCGGATCAGGTCGTTCATCGCTGCATCGATGATCGCGAAGTCCTTGTGTTCGGTGTGCTTGAGGTATTCCACGCGGGTCAGCAGCACGCCAGCATTGGCGACGATGTAGCGGCCAGGCTCGAACACCAGGGCCAGGTCGCGCTCGCCCACGCGTTCGCGGATGGCCTTGATGTAGTCGGCCACCTGTGGTGGCTGTTCGTCGCGGTAGCGCACACCGACACCGCCACCCAGGTCCAGGTGGCGCAGGTGTATGCCGCACTCGGCCAGGCGGTCGACCAGCACCAGCAGGCGGTCGAGGGCGTCGAGGAATGGCTCGACGGTGGTCAGTTGCGAGCCGATGTGACAGTCGACACCGACCACTTCCAGGTTCGGTAGCTGTGCGGCGCGTACGTAGATGGCCTCGGCATCGGCAATGGCGATGCCGAACTTGTTTTCTTTAAGGCCGGTGGAGATGTACGGGTGAGTACCGGCATCGACGTCCGGGTTGACCCGCAGCGACACCGGGGCAACCTTGCCCATTTCGGCGGCGACTACTTGCAGGCGCTCCAGCTCGTCGGTGGATTCGACGTTGAAGCAGTGCACGCCAACTTCCAGGGCACGGCGCATGTCTTCACGGGTTTTGCCAACGCCGGAGAACACCACGCGGTCGGCACGCCCGCCAGCGGCCAGTACACGCTCCAGTTCACCACCGGAGACAATGTCAAAGCCTGCGCCCAGGCGCGCCAGCACGTTCAGCACGCCAAGGTTGGAGTTGGCCTTGACCGCGAAGCACACCAGGTGCTCGGTGCCTTGCAGGGCGTCTGCGTAGCTACGGTACTGGGCCTCGATGTGGGCGCGCGAGTACACATAGGTGGGGGTGCCGTAACGTTCAGCAATGGCCGACAGGGCCACGCCTTCCGCGAACAGCTCACCGTCGCGGTAGTTGAAAGCGTTCATCTGGTTTCCTTACTGCGCTGGCGACTGCTCGGACTCGGACTCGGACTGCAGCTCGGGCTGCTGTTCTTGTGCCGGGGCCGGCTTGGCTTTTGGCTGGTGCTGGTGCGACTTGTGCGCTTTGCCGTTATCGCCATCTTCAGGCAGATACAGCGGGCCTTTCTGGCCACAGGCCGAAACGAGGCAGGCAACAGCGACCAGCGCCGCGAAGGAGGAAATCAGGCGCTTCATGGGTGAAATCCTTAGAAAAATGCAGTATTGCGCCCGAGTATACCGAGCGACCGGCGGCTTGCCTATGCAAGGACCGGTCCGCCGGGCGGGCTATGCTTAGCCTCTGCGCAGCCCCCCGTAGGAGCGGGCTCGCCCGCGAAGAGGCCGGTGAACGCAACGGCTAAACCTTTGCATTCGGCGGCAAGCGCCCGTATCTTGCCCGGCTTGCCTGTAACGCAGCCAATTTCGAGGTTCCTGCAATGAGTTTGAGTGAAGCGCGTTTCCATGATCTGGTCGACGCGACCCAACAGGCCCTGGAAGATCTGTTCGACGAGAGCGGTCTGGACCTGGACATGGAGAACTCCGCCGGTGTCCTGACCGTCAAGTTCGAGGGCGGCGCCCAGCTGATCTTCAGCCGTCAGGAGCCATTGCGCCAGCTGTGGCTTGCCGACCGCTCCGGTGGTTTCCACTTCGATTACGACGAGGACAGCGGCAAGTGGGTGTGCGAAAAGAGCGAAGAGTTGCTGGGTGAAATGCTCGAGCGTATCGTCTGGGAGCGGGCCGGCGAGAAGCTGGACTTCGACGAAATCTGACATGAGTAGCGCCCAGGCCCGGCCGCCCAAGCCGCTTTACAGCAACGTCAGCCCTGCAGTGCCGTCACCGTGCATCAGCGTATGCCGGCTGGACGAACAGCGGGTGTGCACCGGTTGCCATCGGCATGTCGAGCACATTCGCGAATGGCGCTCGGCCGATGACGAACGGCGCCGGCAGATCTGCCGCGAGGCCCAGGTCTTGCGCGAGCAGGCTAAGGCACACTGAGCGCAGGGGCTTGAGTATTTGCCCGGCTGTGGTAGTGTCGGGTTCTGCGTCGGTGACGCCAAAGCCTTCTCAAACCCCGCCCTTGGGCGGGGTTTTGCTTTATTTGCACATTGAAAACTGCCTGTTCAAAGGAGTCTGACTGGATCATGAGCACCAAGCCTTCCCTCATCCTCACCCGATTGGACGTACAACGTCTGGAGCGTCTGATCGACAGCCTCGACGAGAGTACGCCGGGTGTGCTCGCCCTGCAGGACGAGCTTGACCGCGCCGAGCAGGTGGTCGGTCACGAGGAAGTGCCGGCGGGCGTGGTGACCATGAACTCGCGGGTGCACTGCCGTGAGGAAGCCAGCGGCAAGGACTACCACCTGACACTGGTGTACCCCAAGGATGCCGGGCCGGAAGGCAAGGTCTCGATCCTGGCGCCGATTGGCTGCGCTTTGCTGGGGCTGTCGGTGGGCGAGCAGATCGACTGGCCGGCACCGGGGGGCAAGACCCTCAAGCTGAAGCTGCTGGAAGTGGAGTACCAGCCGGAGGCGGCGGGCGATTACGACCTGTAAGGGCCAGGGGGCCGTTTCGCGGCCCGTTTGCAGCGCAAGGCTGTTGCTACAGAGAGATGCACTCTTTTGTCGCCGCCTTGTGCTGCGAGTTCAGGCGCCCTCCGCCAAAACCTGCTCCAACCCCTCATTCAAAGCCTGCTCCAGCACCCGCTTGTAGCTCAGGTAGGCCTGCGTTGCCCCCAGCCGGTCATCCAGCAACTCGGACAAATCCAGGTCGGTGATATAGCACCGGTACTGCGCTGTGCCACGGCGCTGACCGATGATCTGCCTGGCCACCACCGCATACAGCTGCTCACCATGTTCCAGCTCGGAAAACTCCTGCTGGTCGCAGTACAGCGTCACATGCGCCACGCCCGCTACACCCGCCTGGATAATCGCCTGTACCTCATAGTAAGGCTGGTCGCTGCCCTCGGCCGGGGCCAGGCGCGGCTCGATGTTGCGTGCCTTGCCTGGGCCGGTGGGCAGCAGCTGCGCGTAGTGGATATCCAGCCAGGCGGGTCGCAGGCTATCGAGGGGCAGGTGGGCATCGCGGCGCATCACCACCGAGCGCAGAAAACGTTGCAGTGGCAACAGCAGATGCGCTTCGTCATGCAGCGGCAGGCGTTGTTGCCACAATGCGTTGTATTCATCCAGCACATACACATCGGCCCAGCCGCCCTGCAGGCGGTAGAACACCTGAATGCAGGCTGGTCGGCCTTGCTCCAGCACCAGGCGCAGGTCGTGGTCCTGCAGCGCATTGGCATCCAGGTACAGCGGGCTGTAGGTGCCTCGCTCTTCGCCCAGGTAGGCCAGTAGCGCCTCATGCTCGGCCAGGGTCGTCAGGCTGACATGCTCGGGCAACAGCTCCAGCACATGGGTGTGGTGGGCCACTTGCAGCAGGTAGCGGTGGTGGAGCCCTTGATCCCGCAGCAGCTGGGCGGTGTCGAAAATTTCCTCTACGCGCTGGCCGATCGGCTGGGCGCGGCTTTGGCAGAAGCAGCGTACTCGCACCCTTGGCCGGTGGCCGCGCTGCGCCGGGCTGTTGAGGAAGTCGCGCAGGCAGCGCACCAGCGCGTGTTCACCGTCATAGCGCTGGACCAGCACCTCGTTCCAGCTGTTGACGGTGACCTGGTCCAGGGTCAGCACCAGGTTTTCGCGCACGCCAGCGTAGCTCAACGCGTCGGTGCGCTCTGTGGTCATCAAAACGTTCAGCTCGCGGTGGTGGCGCAGCGGGTCGACGCCGACGTTGACCAGCAACAACACCTCATCGGCAACGCTGGGCTGCAAAAGGCGCACTTCGCTGACGGTCGGCAAGGGCAGGGGGATACTTTGCCGCAGACAGCCCAGCAGGTTGAACAGCTCGAATTCCCCGAGGTCGCTGGCCCCTGGATGCAGCGCCATGCGGGTGCTGCTGTCGATCACTCCGTTGCGATGGGCCCAGGTCAGCAGTTCGAGTAGCTCGCGGCAGCGTTTGATCGGGCTGAAGTGCTGCACCTCATGGGTGCTCAGGTTGCCGCTGTACAGCTCCCAGTGGTAGCTGCCCGGCTCCTTGCGGTTGGGTGCCTGGACCAGCGTCAGGGTGCCTTCGGCGAGGTCAGGGGCGATGCCGGGGTTAATCACTTCGACCTTGCCGGCGCGGCGCTCGAAGGCTGCGTACAGGCGCCGGCCCAGCACATTGAGGTCGCGCTGGTCGGCGCGGCTGCTGGCGTTCTGGGTGCGAGCGAACTGGCTGAGGAAGCGATAACTGAGGTTAAGCTCGGCCACCAGCTCACGCCGCTCGACGGCAACCTGCTGCACTTTCCATTGGCTGCGGCTGTCCAGCAGGGCCAACTGGCGCTGGTCCCAGCCCCACTCGTCGGTCAGGCGCTGCAGCAGCCGGCGTTGCCAGCCATGGCTGCGGCCTTGGTCGCTGAGCTTCTTGTTCACCTTCAGGTACAGGCTGCGCCGTACCAGCTCCAGGCGCGCGGGTTCGCCGCGTTGCAGCAGGTAACGTTCGATGCGCCGGTAGACCATCACGTAGGGGTCCAGCTCGTCGAGGTCGAGCTGGTTGGCAAATACTGCCTGCTTGTAGTCCAGGCTCAGGCAGCGCACCGCAGGGTGTTCGCCGGCGTAGGCTTCGGTCAGCAGCAGTTTGAGCAGCGATTTGTAGGGCGAGTCGATGCCTTTGAACAATTGCCACAGGCCAGCGCCGACGAACTCACCGGGCGGAATGTGCGCCAGGTTGCCGAGGTCAAGGGCTTCCTGGCTGCGGATAAAGCGCTTGGACAGCAACGTCTGGGTGTAGCTGTAGTAATTGTGTTCCTCGTACACCGGTACCAGCCACCACAGCGGCGTACGCCCGGCCAGCCACAGGGTGGTGCGGTAGAACTCGTCCAGCAGCAGGTAGTGCTGGGTGGTGCCGCAGTCGTCGGAGCCGAGCTGGCCATCGCGCTGACCCTGGGCGAAGCCCTGTGTGTCGATCAGGAAAAAGTGTGCTTCGGCGCCCAGGCTTGCCGCCCAGGCCTCCAGCAGCTGGCACTTGCGGCGCAGCTCACCCAGCAGCTGTTCGGGCAAGCCGGGTGCATGGCACACCCACAGGTCCATGTCGCTGTGCTCGGCCTGCGCCAGCGAGCCCAGGCTGCCCATCAGGAACAGGCCGTGGATCGGGCGTGGCGGGTTGCCATGCTGGGCCTTGTAGGTGAACGAGCGGGCCAGGCGTTGGGCATCGGCCACCAACTCGGCGCTTGGCTCGTAAGCCGATACGCCCGCAGGGGTGCTGCCGGAGACGTAACCCGGCAATAGCGGGTGGTTCACGTGAAACAGCAGCGGCAGCAACGACAGTACCTGTTGCTGGCGCGTTGACAGGCCTTCCTTTGCCCGCTGCAGTCGGCCCTGGTTCAGATGCAGGAAGCGCGCACGCAATGTCGCCAGGACCTTGCGGTCGATGCCTTCGTCCAGGTCAGGGCGGATTTCGTGAGGGTGGTTCATTGCGCGCTCGGGCAGGCCATTGAAGCTGTGGCGAGTTTAGCCTGAGTGGCGGGGTCGGATAAGCGGTAATTGAAATTCTGGCGCCATTTTTCCAGCGCTGGCCTGCTCCAGCTTTCGCTGCGCTTCAGGCATGATGGGCGCATTGAGTTCATGTAGAGAGTGTCCAATGCGTGTATGGATCGATGCCGACGCCTGCCCCAAGGCGGCCAAGGATCTGATCGTCAAGTTCGCCCTCAAGCGCAAGTTCGAGGTGGTGATGGTGGCGGGGCAGGCGGTGGCCAAGCCGGCGTTCGCGATCGTGCGTCTGATCGTGGTGCCCAGCGGCATGGATGCGGCCGACGATTACATTGTGGAGCACGCCGTGCCTGGCGAGCTGGTGATCTGCAGTGACGTGCCGCTGGCCGACCGCCTGGTGAAAAAGGGCGTGGCCGCACTGGACCCGCGTGGGCGTGAGTTCGACGAGCGCAACATGGGCGACCGCCTGGCGGCGCGCAACCTGTTCACCGAGCTGCGTGAGCAGGGGCAGGTGGGGGGCGGGCAGGCGGCCTATGGCGAACGTGAGAAACAGGCGTTTGCCAATGCACTGGACCGGATCATTGCCCGCCTCTCGAAAAGCTGAGCGCTGACACGGTTCCTGTCGGCGACAGCCCAGCGTGGCGCGGTGGATGGTACCGGCTTTGCCGGTGTTCGCGGGTGAACCCGCTCCTACAGGTGATCGCGCAGGCTTTTCATGAGTTGCCCCCACAGGTACCGCGTGACCTTGAAGCCTGCGCTGGACCTGTGGGAGCGGGCATGCCCGCGAAGAAGCCAACGCAGTAACTTACTCGTGCGTCAGCTCCAGCACTCGGTCTACCAGCTTGTAGATCCCGCCCGCCGCCTCGCTGATCGACTTGGCCTCCATGTACGCCGGGGTCGTCACGAGCTTGCGCTGGGTGTCTTCGACAATGTCGTGTACATCGCACGCTTCATGGGTGCCGCCCATCTTCTCGACAGCCGCCGCAGTGCCGGCATCGCTGCCGATGGTGCAGACCACGCCCGGCCCGTAGATCTTCGCCGCAAGCGCCGGCGAGATGCAGATCAGGCCAACGGGTTTGCAGGCGTCGGCAAAGGCTTCGGCCAAGGCCAGCACGTCTGGGTTCACGCTGCAGTTGGCGCCTTCCACGGCAAAGTTGGACAGGTTTTTAGCCACCCCGAAACCGCCCGGCACGATCAGTGCGTCGAAGTCTTCGGCCTTGGCTTCACGGATATCCTTGACCTCGCCGCGAGCAATGCGCGCCGACTCCACCAGCACATTGCGCGATGCGGGCATTTCTTCGCCGGTCAGATGGTTGATTACATGCATCTGTGCGATGTTCGGCGCGAAGCACTGCACCTGCGCACCGCGCTGGTCGAGGCGCAGCAGCGTGATCACGCTTTCGTGGATTTCGGCGCCGTCATACACGCCACAGCCGGAAAGAATCACCGCTACTTTTTTTGTCATGCTCATTACTCCAGTGTCGAGGCGCTAAATGTCCTCTAGTTTGGCAGATGTCGCCATAGGGATTCCTGCGGGGGCGGCCTAATCTTGGTGGATAACGCCTGAGGTCGCGCCCATGGACCTGATACTGCTGGCCGTGCCGTTCTTTTTTGTGCTGATAGCCGTAGAGCTGGTCGCCGACCGCGTGCGCGGCCAGCACAACTTCACCCTGGCCGACTCGATCAACAGCCTGAGTACCGGCGCACTGTCGACCAGTACCGGCCTGCTGACCAAAGGCGTAGGGCTGGTCGCCTATGCTCTGGTCTTCGAGCACCTGGCGCTGTTGCATTTGCCGGCGCAGGCAGGGTGGGTCTGGTTGCTGGCCTTTGTCCTGTACGACTTCTGCTACTACTGGCTGCACCGCCTGGGGCATGAGCGCAACGTACTGTGGGCTGCGCACTCGGTGCATCACCAGAGCGAGGAGTACAACCTCACCACGGCGCTGCGCCAGACCAGTAGCGGGTTCCTCTTCTCGTGGTTGTTCTACCTGCCGCTGGCGCTGCTGGGTGTGCCGCCACTGGTGTTCATCACCGTCGCCTCGCTCAACCTGCTGTATCAGTTCTGGGTGCATACCCGGCATATCCCTAAACTTGGCTGGCTGGAGTGGGTGTTGATCACGCCGTCCAATCATCGCGTCCACCATGCGCAAAACCCTGCTTACTTGGATCGCAATTACGGTGGTGTGTTCATTCTCTGGGACCGTCTGTTCGGCACGTTCAAGGAGGAGGACCCGGCCGAGCCGGTGGTGTTCGGGGTGACCACGCCGCTGGCCAGCTGGAACCCGCTATGGGCCAACCTGCAGTTCTATGCCCAGCTCTGGCGCGACGCCCGGCGCACCACCAGCCTGTGGGACAAGCTGCGTATCTGGTTCATGCCTACCGGCTGGCGCCCGGCCGATGTGGCCGCACGCTACCCACAGGCCAAACAGGACTTGGCGCTTTTTCGCAAGTTTGAGATTGCCCTGGGGCGCGGGCAGCAAGCCTATGTGGCGGCGCAGTTCGTGGTTTATGTGGCCTTGGGCAGCTACCTGATGGACGTGGCCGACCGCGTGCCGGCCGCCGCGCTGGTGCTCGGCTGGTCACTGATGGCGTTTGGTTTGTTCGTGCTGGGCGCGTTGCTGGAGAACCGGCCCTGGTCTGCACGCCTGGAGCTGGCGCGGTTGTGTCTGAATGCGCCGGCATTGTACCTGGCCGGCGCCTTGGGCTTAGCGGTGGTCGCGCCGCTGGCCTGGTTTCTGCTCGTGGCTTACAGCCTGCTCAGCCTCTGGGGGCTGGGCCTGGCTCGCCGCCCTGCGCTCCGCGCGCAGAGTACGGAAGCGCCGGCGCAGCCACAGCAGGCCGCCCAGCGCCACCAGGCCGCCAAGCACCCATAGCTCGTAACGTTTGACGTTGCCCAGCAAGCCTTCGAGGATGGCGCCGAAGTGGTAGGCGGCGGCGCCCAGGGCCACTGCCCAGATGCCCGCGCCAATCCCGTTCAGCAGCAGGTAGCGACGTGGCGGGTAACCCGACAGGCCGATGGCCACCGGCATGACCGTGCGCAAACCATAGACAAAGCGGAAGCTCAGCACCCAGATATCGGGGTGGCGGCGGATATGGTCCAGCGCCCGGTCGCCCATTGCCTGCCAGCGCGGCTTGCGCGCCAGGATCCTGCGCCCGTGGCGTCGGCCCATGAAGTACCACAACTGGTCGCCCGCGTAGCTGCCGAAGAAGGCCACCAGGCACACCAGATTGATATCCATGTAACCGCGGAACGCAAGGAACCCCGCAAGCACCAGAATGGTCTCGCCTTCAAAGAAGGTGCCTAGAAAAAGGGCGAAGTAGCCGAAATCCTGCAGGAATTGTTGAAGCATTTTCTGAGGTGCTGGCGAAATGAACGCGCAGCCTACCCCTTCGCGCGCGTTCGTGAAAGTGTCCAAATGTGTCTCGACGTGAACAATTCCAGCGCAGACAATGCCAGAGGCCCCTTGCCACGGCTTGCCCATATGTGTAACACGGGCGTCATAATGGGCGCTTATCTTGCCGCTCAATAGATGATAGGGCGTTAACGTCCTCAGGAACGCCAGATGAATAATGAAGTGCTAAGCCCTGTCGCGATCAAGGATGCTCAGGAGCTCCCAGAAGAGATGCTGCAGACCCCGCCAGACCTGCCTCCGGCGGCTGAGCCTGTAGCGGAGCCGGTGGCCGAGCCTGTAGCTCCGGTGCCTGCGCCGTCCCCGGCCATCGCCGTCCCTGGCCTGGACGACAGCAGCCTGTACATTCATCGCGAACTCTCGCAACTGCAGTTCAATATCCGGGTGCTGGAGCAGGCACTGGATGAGAGCTATCCGCTGCTGGAACGCCTCAAGTTCCTGTTGATCTTCTCCAGCAACCTCGACGAGTTCTTTGAGATTCGTGTCGCAGGCCTGAAGAAGCAGATCAACTTCGCCCGTGAACAGGCCGGCGCCGATGGCCTGCAGCCGCACCAGGCGCTGGCGCGTATCAGCGAACTGGTGCACATCGAGGTAGAGCGCCAGTACGCGATCCTCAACGACGTGCTGCTGCCAGAGCTGGAAAAGCACCAGATCCGCTTCATCCGCCGCCGCTACTGGACACCCAAGCTCAAGACCTGGGTACGCCGCTACTTCCGCGACGAAATTGCCCCGATCATTACCCCGATTGGCCTCGACCCGACTCACCCGTTCCCGCTGCTGGTGAACAAGAGCCTCAACTTCATCGTTGAGCTCGAGGGGGTGGACGCCTTCGGTCGCGACTCGGGCCTGGCGATCATTCCGGCGCCACGCCTGCTGCCGCGGGTTATTCGCGTGCCGGAAGAGGTGGGCGGCCCGGGCGCAAACTACGTGTTCCTGTCGTCGATGATCCACGCGCACGCCGACGACCTGTTCCAGGGCATGAAGGTGAAAGGCTGCTATCAGTTCCGTCTGACGCGCAACGCCGACCTGGCGCTGGACTCTGAAGAGGTCGACGACCTGGCCCGTGCGCTGCGCGGCGAGCTGTTCTCGCGCCGCTACGGTGACGCCGTGCGCCTGGAAGTGGCCGACACCTGCCCGAAACACCTGTCGGACTACCTGTTGAAGCAGTTCAGCCTCAGCGAAAGTGAGCTGTACCAGGTCAATGGCCCGGTCAACCTCACCCGCCTGTTCAGCATCACCGGCCTGGACAGCCACCCGGAGCTGCAATACACACCGTTCACCCCGGCGATCCCCAAGCTGCTGGCGAACGCTGACAACATTTTCAGTGTGATCAGCAAGCAGGACATCCTGCTGATGCACCCGTTCGAGTCCTTCACGCCAGTGGTCGACCTGCTGCGCCAGGCCGCCAAGGACCCGCACGTGCTCGCCGTGCGCCAGACTCTGTACCGCTCGGGGGCTAACTCGGAAATCGTCGACGCCCTGGTGGACGCAGCGCGTAACGGCAAGGAGGTCACTGCGGTGATCGAGTTGCGTGCGCGCTTTGACGAAGAGTCCAATCTGCAGATGGCCAGCCGCCTGCAAGCGGCCGGTGCGGTAGTGATCTACGGTGTGGTCGGGTTCAAGACCCACGCCAAGATGATGCTGATTCTGCGCCGCGAGCAGGGCGAGATCGTGCGTTATGCGCACCTGGGTACCGGTAACTACCACGCCGGCAACGCCCGCCTGTACACCGACTACAGCCTGCTGACCTCTGACGATGCGCTCACCGAAGACGTCGGCAAGCTGTTCAGCCAGTTGATCGGCATGGGCAAGACCTTGCGCATGAAGAAGCTGCTGCATGCCCCGTTCACCCTGAAAAAGGGCATGCTCGACATGATCGCGCGGGAAACCCAGTTTGCCCTTGAAGGCAAGCCGGCGCACATCATCGCCAAGTTCAACTCGCTGACCGACGCCAAAGTCATCAAGGCGCTGTACAAGGCCAGCCAGTCGGGCGTGAAAATCGACTTGGTGGTGCGTGGCATGTGCTGTCTGCGCCCGGGCATTCCGGGGGTTTCGCACAACATCCAGGTGCGCTCGATCATTGGCCGCTTCCTCGAGCACACGCGGGTGTTCTACTTCCTCAATGGCGGCGAAGAGCAGATCTTCCTGTCTAGCGCCGACTGGATGGAGCGCAACCTCGACAAGCGTGTCGAGACCTGCTTCCCGGTGGAAGGCAAGAAACTGTTGCTGCGGGTGAAGAAGGAGCTGGAAGGCTACCTGACCGACAATACCCACGCCTGGACCTTGCAGCCGGACGGGCGCTACGTGCGCAGCACCCCGACCGGCAACCAGAACCCGCGCAGCGTTCAGGCGACCTTGCTGGAGCGCCTGAGCAACCCGGTCCTCAACGTACGCTGAGGACGAAGCCGACCCGGGCCAGCCACTCCGCCTCGTTGGCGAAGTCGGCCTGGGTCAGCTGGTTCTGCTCCAGCCAACCGTCAGGGAAGGCTACATCCAGGCTGTTGTCCCCGCCGTGCAGTTCTACCTTTGGCATTTGCTGAGTGCCGCGGATGTGGTGGAACAGGATGGCAAAGCGCAGCAGCACGCACAGGCGCAGCAGCTTGACCCCTTCATCACCCAGTTCGGCGTAACGGTCCTTGGGGATGTTGCGGCGGTGGCCGCGTACCAGCAGGGCCATCATCTGCTGATCTTCCCGGGAAAAGCCTGCCAGGTCCGAGTGCTCGATCAGATAGGCGCCGTGCTTGTGGTAGTGATAATGGGCAATGTCCAGCCCGATTTCGTGCACTTTCGCGGCCCAGCCCAGTAGATCGCGCCAGTTTCCGTCTTTCAGGTTCCAAGCGTCGGCCACCTGGTCGAATGCGTGCAATGCCTTGCGCTCGACGCGCGCAGCCTGGCCCTGGTCCACGTGATAGCGCTCCATCAGCGAGTTCAGGGTGCGTTCGCGCACGTCTTCGTGGTGGTGGCGGCCAAGCAGATCGAACAGCACACCTTCGCGCAGGGCGCCGTCGCAGTGGTCCATGCGGTTCAGTTCAAGGGCATCGAAGATCGCTTCGAGAATCGCCAAGCCCGCCGGGAAGATAGTGCGGCGGTCTGGCTTGACGCCGTCGAAGTCGATCTTGTCGACCTCGCCCAGCTTGAACAGCTTGCGTTTGACCCAGGCCAGGCCTTCGGCGTTGACCTCGCCATTGCCCAGGCCACCGGCCTTGATGGCAGCGCCGATGGCGCGAATGGTGCCGGATGAGCCGATGGCCTCATCCCAGGTCAGGCGGTGCAGGGCATTTTCGATGCTCATCAGTTCCAGGCGCGCGGCCGTGTAGGCCTGGGCATAGCGGGCCGGGGTGATCTTGCCGTCGCGGAAGTAACGCTGGGTAAAGCTCACGCAACCCATCTGCAGGCTTTCACGCAGCAGCGGCTCGAAGCGCTGGCCGATGATGAACTCGGTACTGCCGCCGCCGATGTCGGCCACCAGGCGCTTGCCGGGGGTGTCGGCCAGGGTGTGCGACACGCCCAGGTAGATCAGGCGCGCCTCTTCACGGCCAGAGATGACCTCCACCGGGTGGCCGAGGATGGCTTCGGCGCGCTGGATGAATTCGTTACGATTGCGCGCTTCGCGCAAGGCGTTGGTACCGACGATACGCACGGCGCCTGCCGGCATGCCGTTGATCAGCTGGGAAAAGCGCTTGAGGCAATCCAGGCCCCTTTCCATTGCCTCTTCACTGAGCATGCGCTCTTCGTCGATGCCGGCGGCCAGTTGAACCTTCTCGCCGAGCCGCTCAAGGATACGGATTTCGGTATGGTGGGCCTTGGCCACGACCATGTGAAAACTGTTGGAGCCAAGGTCGATGGCGGCGATCAGGGACAGGTTCTTCGCGATGGTATGCGGCATGATCTGGTTGTTCTCGGTCGTTAACCTGGCAATCGTGCCACGATAGCAGGCTATCGCCAACGCGTGACACTCAGCCGTTGTACTGGCCTTGATGCAAGGCAATGTGCCATTCGATTCTATGACGGCCATATGACAGTTTCGATTCGCGGCGTCTTGCGCAACTATAGTTACACTCAATCGTCCGTGGCTTCCTGTCCGGCGTAGGTGCGGCTATCATGGGCCACGTTTTTTGCTTACGACCCTGGAGATATCCATGAGCAGCGATCTGATCAAACATGTCACCGACGCCTCCTTCGAAGCCGATGTCCTGAAGGCCGAAGGCGCGGTACTGGTCGACTACTGGGCTGAATGGTGCGGTCCATGCAAGATGATCGCTCCGGTTCTGGACGACATCGCTTCCACCTACGAGGGCAAACTGACCGTCGCCAAGCTGAACATCGACGAGAACCAGGAAACCCCGGCCAAGCACGGTGTGCGTGGTATCCCGACGCTGATGCTGTTCAAGAACGGCAACGTCGAAGCCACCAAGGTTGGTGCACTGTCCAAATCGCAGCTGGCCGCATTCCTCGACGCCCACCTGTGATGTGAAAAGGCCCCGCAAATGCGGGGCTTTTCTTTTTCAGAGCACTAGACGCAGAAAAAAGCAAGTGTTACATTCGGCCTCGCACTGCTTTTCCAGTGCCCTCTACATGCCGTCGCCGAAGCATCCCTAATTCGAATCAGTACGCGATCCTGTCGCCATCCAGCGGCGCGGCCTCATTAAGCCAGAAGCTTAATTCTCCCTTCTTACATGATTACGTCATTCCCCTTATGAACCTGACTGAACTCAAGCAAAAGCCGATTACCGATCTTTTGGAAATGGCCGAACAGATGGGCATCGAAAACATGGCCCGTTCGCGCAAACAGGACGTGATTTTCGCCCTGCTGAAGAAGCATGCGAAAAGCGGCGAAGAGATCTCGGGTGACGGCGTGCTGGAGATTCTCCAGGATGGTTTCGGTTTCCTGCGTTCGGCTGATGCGTCCTACCTGGCCGGCCCAGACGACATCTATGTCTCGCCCAGCCAGATCCGCCGTTTCAACCTGCGTACCGGCGACACCATCGTCGGCAAGATCCGCCCACCGAAGGAAGGGGAGCGTTACTTCGCCCTGCTGAAGGTCGATACCATCAACTTCGACCGCCCGGAAAACGCGAAGAACAAGATCCTGTTCGAAAACCTGACGCCGCTGTTCCCGAACAAGCGCCTGAAGATGGAGGCCGGTAACGGCTCCACCGAAGACTTGACCGGTCGCGTCATCGACCTGTGCGCCCCGATCGGCAAAGGCCAGCGCGGCCTGATCGTTGCCCCGCCGAAAGCCGGTAAGACGATCATGCTGCAGAACATTGCGGCCAACATCACCCGTAACAACCCTGAGTGCCACCTGATCGTCCTGCTGATCGACGAGCGCCCGGAAGAAGTGACCGAAATGCAGCGCACCGTGCGTGGCGAAGTGGTTGCTTCCACCTTCGACGAGCCGCCAACCCGCCACGTGCAGGTTGCCGAGATGGTGATCGAGAAGGCCAAGCGCCTGGTCGAGCACAAGAAAGATGTGGTTATCCTGCTGGACTCGATCACTCGACTGGCGCGTGCCTACAACACCGTGATCCCGAGCTCCGGCAAGGTGCTGACCGGTGGTGTCGACGCCCACGCCCTCGAGAAGCCCAAGCGCTTCTTCGGTGCTGCGCGTAACATCGAGGAAGGCGGTTCGCTGACCATTATCGCCACTGCGCTGGTTGAAACCGGCTCGAAGATGGACGAAGTGATCTACGAAGAGTTCAAGGGCACCGGCAACATGGAGCTGCCGCTGGACCGCCGCATCGCCGAGAAGCGTGTGTTCCCGGCCATCAACATCAACCGTTCCGGCACCCGCCGCGAAGAGTTGCTGACCGCTGACGACGAACTGCAGCGTATGTGGATTCTGCGCAAGCTGCTGCACCCGATGGACGAAATCGCCGCCATCGAGTTCCTGGTCGACAAGCTCAAGCAGACCAAGACCAACGATGAGTTCTTCCTGTCGATGAAGCGCAAGTAAGCGAGCGTTTCAGGCTGGATTGATTGGGGCCGCCTTGCGGCCCTTCGCGGGCAAGCCCGCTCCTGCACAGGTCACTGCGGCCCTTGTAGGAGCGGGCTTGCCCGCGAAGGGGTGCAAAGCGGCCCCAATGCATTTTCACCCCCAAACAAGGCCCGAACGGCGCTACACTCTGCACCCCGACCGATACGGCCAACACGAGGCTCCTGCATGCAGTATCGCGACTTGCGCGACTTCATCCGTGGCCTGGAACAGCGCGGCGAGCTCAAGCGCATCCAGGTACCGATCTCCCCCGTCCTGGAAATGACCGAGGTCTGCGACCGCACCCTGCGCGCCAAGGGCCCGGCATTGTTGTTCGAAAAGCCCACCGGCTTCGACATCCCAGTGCTGGGCAACCTGTTCGGTACTCCGGAGCGGGTGGCCATGGGCATGGGCGCCGAGTCGGTCAGCGAACTGCGGGAAATCGGCAAGTTGCTGGCCTTTCTCAAGGAGCCCGAGCCGCCCAAGGGCCTGAAGGACGCCTGGTCGAAGCTGCCGATCTTCAAGAAGGTCGTGTCGATGGCGCCAAAAGTGGTCAAGGATGCGGTGTGCCAGGAAGTGGTGGTCGAGGGTGACGATGTCGACCTTGGCACGCTGCCGATTCAGCACTGCTGGCCTGGCGACGTGGCGCCGCTGATTACCTGGGGCCTCACCGTGACCCGTGGCCCGAACAAGGACCGCCAGAACCTGGGCATCTACCGCCAGCAGGTGATCGGCCGCAACAAGGTGATCATGCGCTGGCTCAGCCACCGTGGCGGCGCCCTCGACTACCGAGAGTGGTGCGAGAAGAACCCCGGCCAGCCGTTTCCGGTCGCCGTGGCCCTGGGCGCTGACCCAGCGACCATTCTCGGCGCGGTGACCCCGGTCCCGGACACCCTTTCCGAGTACGCCTTCGCCGGCCTGCTGCGAGGCAATCGCACCGAGCTGGTCAAGTGCCGTGGCAGCAACCTGCAGGTACCGGCAACCGCCGAGATCATTCTGGAAGGGGTGATCCACCCAGGCGAAATGGCCCCGGAAGGCCCTTACGGCGATCACACGGGCTACTACAACGAAGTGGACAGTTTCCCGGTGTTCACCGTTGAGCGCATCACCCACCGGCAAAAACCGATCTACCACAGCACCTACACCGGCCGGCCGCCAGATGAGCCGGCCATTCTCGGCGTGGCGCTGAACGAAGTGTTCGTGCCGATCCTGCAGAAGCAGTTCCCGGAAATCACCGACTTCTACCTGCCGCCGGAAGGCTGCTCGTACCGGATGGCGGTGGTGACCATGAAGAAACAGTACCCAGGCCACGCCAAGCGCGTAATGCTGGGTGTGTGGTCGTTCCTGCGACAGTTCATGTACACCAAGTTCGTTATTGTCACCGATGACGATATCAACGCTCGTGACTGGAACGATGTGATCTGGGCTATTACCACGCGCATGGACCCCAAGCGTGATACGGTAATGATTGACAATACCCCGATCGACTACCTGGACTTTGCGTCACCGGTGTCGGGGCTGGGTTCGAAGATGGGCCTGGACGCTACGCACAAGTGGCCGGGCGAGACTACACGCGAATGGGGCCGGGTCATCGTCAAGGATGAGGCCGTCACCCGCCGTATCGATGAGCTGTGGGATCAGTTGGGAATAGATTGATGCAGGTAACGTTGCAGCCGTCCGGGGCGGTGCTGGCGCTTGAACCCGGGGAACGGATCCTGGATGGAGCACGGCGGCTGGGCTATGACTGCCCAAACAGCTGCCGCAATGGCAATTGCCATGTTTGCGCCGCGTTGTTGGTTGAAGGACGGGTTCGCCAGGATGGCGAAGTCCGCGACCATGGTGAGTTGTTCACCTGCATTGCCGAACCGCTGGAGGACTGCGTGTTGCTCTGGGACGGTGTGCTTGCCTTGGGCGAGCTGCCAGTGCGCAAGCTGGCGTGCAGCGTCAGTGAGTGCGTCGACGTCGGCGGCGACGTCTGGCGGGTGCGCCTGCGTGCGCCTGCCGGTAAACCTCTGCGTTATCACGCGGGGCAATACCTGATGATCGAACGTGAGGGCGGCAAGCAGGCAGCTTTTTCGCTGGCGTCCGCGCCACATGCCGGGCGTGAACTGGAGCTGCATGTGCTGGCGCGTGAGCCCAGTGCGGTGCAACTGATCGACCAGCTGAGGCGAGATGGCCTGGCGCGCATTGAAATGCCGTTTGGCGACACCCACCTGGCCGAGCTGCCCGACGGGCCGCTGGTGCTGATTGCCGCCGGCACTGGCATGGGCCAGATGCACAGCCTGGTCGAGCACTGCCGGGCTCAGGGCTTCAAGCACCCGGTACACCTGTACTGGGGGGTGCGCCGGCCCGAGGATTTCTATCAGATCGAGCACTGGGACGAATGGCAGCGTCTGCCTAACCTGTTCCTGCATCAAGTGGTCAGCGACCTGTGTGGCTGGGAAGGCCGCTGCGGCATGCTGCATGAAGCGGTCTGCGACGACATTGCCGACCTCAATAGCGTGCATGTGTATGCCAGCGGCTCACCGAACATGATCTACGCCACGCTCGACGCCTTGGTCGAAGCCGGTATGGATGCGCACCGCATGCGTGCCGATGTGTTCGCCTACGCGCCGCGCGGTTAATAACCGAAGTTTGAAAGTGTCGGTATAAGGCGGTAATTGTTACCGCCTTGGCCAATAACTTTCACCGCTGCTGAAACAGTACTTCCCAGTCGTCGGAGCCGTGTATGAAACACGTGCTCAAGGGCTTGAGTATTCCTGCAATTCTGGCCTATGGTTACTGCAAGCGCCCTTGGTAAAGCGGCCTGGGGCCGCAGCGTAATCGAAGCTCGCTACATCCGTAGTTCACAGGAATAATGGCGGCAGCTTATGTCGGCACTTGAAAGTATGTCTTGGGAAGTTTCATACCCTCCGGCACTTGATTTCGGTCAGCAACATACTCGCGAACAGTTGTTCAGCTCCATGAAAACAACCATGTCCAGGCATCAGGGTGGGCCGGTGTGGCTGTTTGCCTATGGTTCGTTGATCTGGCGCCCGGAGTGCAATTCGGTGGAGCGCCAGCGCGCGCGGGTACATGGTTATCACCGTGGCTTGTACCTGTGGTCGCATGAACATCGCGGTACCCCGGAAACGCCCGGACTGGTGTTTGGCCTGGACCGCGGTGGCTCCTGCAGCGGCTTTGCCTACCGGCTGGATGAACGCAACCTGGACGACTCACTGATGGCCCTGTGGCAACGCGAGATGCCCTATCCGGCATACCGGCCGCACTGGCTCAACTGCCGCCTGGGCGATGGTAGCAAGGTGCAGGCCTTGGGCTTTGTACTGGAGCGGCATTTGCCGTGCTATGCCGGTAACTTGCCGGATACGTTGCTCAGCCAGATCCTGGCCAGTGCCAAGGGGCGTTATGGCACCACGCGTGACTATGTCGAGCAGACCTTGAATGCACTGCGCAGTCACCAGATGCCCGATCGCAACCTGGAAGCGCGATTCAGGCGTTGCCACAATCTGCGCGAAGTGTGAGCAACCTGTTCCGGCCTCTTCGCGGGTAATCCTTGTAGGCGCGGGTTTACCCGCGAATACGGTGGTGGCGGCAACGGTGAACGGCGGGTGGAATTGGCCGGCAGGCCCGGGCCTTTCGCGGGTAACCCCGCTGCTACAGGCGACCGCGCAGAGGCCGGTACTGCCTTACCTGGCCAGCACCACCAACTTACCCACCGCCTGCCGTTGCCCCAGCTTCTCGATAGCAGCCCCGGCTTCTGCCAGTGGATAAGTCTGCGACACCAGCGGCTTCAACTTGCCCTCGGCATGCCAGGCAAACAGCTGGTGGAAGTTGGCCGCGTTGTCCTCCGGCTGGCGCTGGGCAAATGCCCCCCAGAACACGCCCAGTACCGCCGCGCCCTTGAGCAGCACCAGGTTGGCCGCCAGCTGTGGAATGCTGCCACTGGCAAAACCCACCACCAGCAGCCTGCCATTCCAGGCCAACCCGCGCACCGCTTGTTCGAACAGCTCGCCACCGACCGGGTCATAGATCACGTCCACGCCCTGGCCACCGGTCAGGCGTTTGATTTCTTCGCGCAGGTTGGCCTGGCTGTAGTCGATCAGCTCATCCGCCCCGGCAGCCTTGGCCACGGCCAGTTTTTCGGCACTGCTGGCCGCCGCGATCACCCGCGCGCCCATGGCCTTGCCGATCTCCACCGCCGCCAGGCCCACCCCGCCGGAAGCGCCCAGTACCAGCAGGGTCTCGCCGGCTTGCAACTGGCCCCGCTGGCGCAGGGCGTGCATCGAGGTGCCGTAGGTCATGCCGAAGGCCGCAGCGGTGGTGAAGTCCATGCTCGCCGGGATCGGCAGAACGTTATAGAACGGCACCGCCACTTGCTCGGCGAACGCACCCCAGCCGGTGAGCGCCATGACCCGGTCGCCGACCTTGAACGCGCCGGCCTTTTCGCCAACGGCGGCCACCACGCCTGCTGCCTCGCCACCTGGAGAGAACGGCAGCGGTGGCTGGAACTGGTACTTGCCTTCGATGATCAAGGTGTCGGGGAAGTTGACCCCGGCAGCCTGCACGTCCAGCAGGATCTCGTTCTTCTTCGGCAGTGGGCTGGCCACCTCTTCCAGCACCAGGTTGCGCGCCGGACCCAGGGTTTTGCACAACACAGCTTTCATCGGGGCTATTCCTTTGCGGGTAGTGGCCGATAAGTGTAGGAGGGCCGCTTGGCAGGTCAACGAGCATGGCCCGCCCTGATGGGCCGGCATAAGCCCGGGCTTGGGTTTGAGCGGTGTGCTGGGTAAGCTGGCGCCAACTGTATTGAGGAGCGAATTCGTGAAAGCGTGGATCTTGATGGTGCTGGCGCTGCTGTTGCCGGCTGCGGCCATGGCCGAGGAAGCCAAGGAAGGGGTGCCCAAGGTCGCCTACATCAGTCTGAGCCCGCCCTTCGTTGGCAACTATGCGCTCGACGGCAGCCCGCGGCTGCGCGTGTACAAGGCTGACGTGGCCCTGCGCGTGACGGGCGACGAAGCGGCCAAGACGGTAAAGCACCACGAACCGCTGATCCGTAACCAGCTGGTGGCACTGTTCACCCAGCAGACGGTGGACAGCATGAGCAACGTCGAGGCCAAGGAGCATCTTCGCCAAGAGGCGCTGAAACAGGTGCAGCAGGTGCTGGAGGCGGAAGAGGGTAAGCCGATCGTTGAAGACTTGCTGTTCAACAACCTGATCGTGCAGTGACCTGAAACAGGGTGAGGTCCATCACTGGTAAGTCGGATTGAATTCAGGCTTACCCCGTGTGTAGGACCCTTCTGTCTTTCCTGTAAGCCCGCCAGTTTTCAGTTTTTGGGGCCATGGCCAAGCTAGATTGTGCCTTGTCTTCAGTTGCTCGAGAGTGTTGGCAATGGCTTTGAAGTACCAGCCGAAAGAGGCGACTGTACTGATGTGCGACTTTTCAGGCTTTCAAGTGCCTGAAATGATCAAGGTGCGTCCCGTGGTCGTTCTTCGCAAGCACAGTCAAAATCGCCAGTTAGTGACGATAGTCCCGTTGAGTACCACGGCACCGGATCACATGGCAGGGCATCACGTTGTGCTGCCGAGTTATCTACCTGGTTCGGCCCTGACATGCTGGGCCAAGTGCGACATGATCTACACGGTGGCTACCTCCAGATTGGACAGATGTCGGGTCAAATCGCGGCAAGGAAGTGGTCGGGAATACATGACCTTTACAATGCGGCCAGAGCATTTCGCCGCCGTGAGGGCTGCAGTTGGCTTTACGCTGGGTTTCACACATCCAGCAACAGAGCGGTCTGTTGTCAATGTTACGCTCGATGCGTGATAATCAGCCTGTTCCCGCAAGGGGCTTGTAAGACTCTGAGGATCCTGGTTCGACCAGCAATTACAGAGCCGGGCAGGTATATGGCGATGACAAGTCGACCTGTCTGTGAGTAGGGCGCCGAAAGGCGCCCTTTGTCTTTGTGCCAGTTTTCCAATTTTCGGCGGACGCTCGCGCATGCCTTCAAGACGTCAGGGTACGGCGGAACCGCGCGAGGGCCACGCTGAAGAACACCAGGCCGATCAGCGTCAGCGCCAGGATATCCGGCCATACCACCGCCCACCCGGCATCCCTGAACAGGATTGCGGCACTCAGGCTGACAAAGTGCGTTGAGGGTGACCCTTGCATCACCCACTGCAGCCACTGCGGCATGCTGTCCAGAGGTGTGCTGCCGCCGGACAGCAACAGCATCGGGATGATCACCGGGATCGCCAGCAGGCCGAACTGCGGCGTCGAGCGCGCCAGGGTGGCGAGGAAAATGCCCAGCGATGTACTGGCGAACAGGTACAGCGCGGTCACGGCCAGGAACAGCCCCATCGAGCCAGACAGCGGCACGCCCAGTGCACCTTTGACGACGACCACCAACGAAATCCAGGTGCAGATCACCACCACCAGCGCGTTGCTGCCGATCTTGGCCAGCATGATCTCCAGCGCGGTCAACGGCAGCACCAGCAGGTGGTCGAGGGTACCATGCTCACGCTCGCGCAGCAGCGCGGTCCCGGTGAGGATGATCGCCAGGATGGTGATGTTGTTGACGATCTGGATCACGGCCAGAAACCAGCCCCCCTCCAGGTTGGGGTTGAACAGCGCCTTGGGGTTGATCAGCACCGGGCTTTGCTCGTTACCACGCTGGCTGTAGTCGAGCAGCTCGCGCTCGAAGATGCGGCCGATGTAGCCGGCGCCCATGAACGCTTGGCTCATGGCTGTAGCATCGACGTTGATCTGCAGCTCCGGCGAGCGCCCGGCCAGCAGGTCGCTCTGAAAGTTCACCGGTATGTTGATGACGAAGGTGTACTGGCCGCTGTCCATGGCCTGGTCCAGGCGCTGCGGAGGCAGCGGCACGGCTGGCTGGAACTCGGGCGGTTGCAGGGCTTCGCTGAGCTTGCGCGAGAGCAGGCTATGGTCTTCATCCACCACCGCCACGCTGGCGTTGTGTACACCGATCACCGAGCCGGCTGCCGGCATGTAGATCGCCACGCTGAAGGCATATAGCAGGAACAGCAGCAGGACGCTGTCATGGCGCAGGCTGGTCAGTTCTTTCAGGCCCAGGCGCAGGGTGTGGTTCAGGCGCGACATGTCAGGCCTCCTGCTTTTTCAGCATTGCCAGGCTCAGGCCGGTGAACGCGGCAAAGAAGCTCAGCAGGATCAGGCACTGCGGCCACAACTCGCGCAGGCCTAACGCCTTGGTGAAGGTGCCGACTGCGATGTCGAGGAAGTAGCCCGCCGGGAACAACTGGCCCATCACCGCTGCCGCGCCGTCCAGCGACGAGCGTGGCACGATCAGCCCGGAAAACTGGATGGTCGGCAGGCTGGTAATGATCATGGTGCCGAGAATGGCGGCGATCTGGGTGCGGGTGAATGCCGAAATCAGCAGGCCCAGGCTGGTGGTTGCCAGCAGGTAGGCCACGCCGCCACATGCCAAAGCCAGTACGCTGCCCTTGAGCGGTACGGCGAACAGCCAGCGGTTCATCGCCACCAGCAGCGCCAGGTTGACCAGGCTCACAGCCAGGTAGGGCATCTGCTTGCCAAGCAGGAATTCCAGGCGGGTGAGGGGTGTGGCGTAGAAGTTGGTGATGGAGCCGAGCTCCTTCTCGCGCACGATGCCCAGTGCCGTGAGCATGGCCGGAATGAAGGCCAGTATCAGTGCCATCACGCCCGGGCCGATGGCGTTCACGCTGACCACATCCTGGTTGTAGCGGAAACGCGTTTCCAGGCGCACCGGGTCCTGGCGTGGCTGCGGTTGTGGGCTGGCCTTTGCCAGTTGCTCCAGGTTGGCCTGGTGCACGGCTTCCACGTAGTTGCGGCTGGTTTCGGCGCGGAACGGCATGCCACCGTCGAGCCAGGCAGCCACCACCGGCTGGCGTCCTGCGTACAGGTCGCGACCAAAGCCGGGCGGAATTTCCAGTGCCAGTTTGATTTCCGAGCGTTGCAGGCGCTGGTGCAGCTCGCTGCTGTCGCGGATCGGCGCCTGTTCGGCGAAGTAGCGTGAGCCACGGAAGGCTTCGAGGTAGGCACGACTTTGCGGGCTCTGGTCCTGATCGTGCACGGCGAAGGCGAGGTTTTCCACATCCAGTGAAATGCCGTAGCCGAAGATCACCATCATGAACAGTGCACCCAGTAAGGCGAAGGCCAGGCGCACCTTGTCGCGCAGCAGCTCCTTGCCCTCACGGCCGGCCACTGCGAGCAGGCGACGCAGGCTGAAACCCTGGCGCAGCGGTAGGGTGGGGGTGGACGCCTGTTCCAGCACGCTGCTGTCGGTGGCGGCTGGCGCCAGTTCCTGGGCCTGTTCCAGGCAGCGGACGAACGCGTCTTCCAGCGTGTCGCCCTGGTACTGGTGCTGCAGGGCATCGGGCGTGTCGCAGGCCAGCACCCGCCCGGCGTGCATCAGCGAAATACGATCGCAGCGCTGGGCTTCGTTCATGAAGTGGGTGGAGAGGAAAATGGTCACGCCCTGCTCGCGGGACAGCTCTACCAGCAGGCGCCAGAAGTCGTCGCGGGCGGCCGGGTCGACGCCGGAGGTCGGTTCGTCGAGGATCAAGACTTCCGGGCGATGCAGAACCGCCACTGCCAGCGACAGGCGCTGGCGCAAACCAAGGGGCAGGGCGCCAGACGGTTGGTCGGCGATAGCGGCGAGGTCGAAGCGCTCGATCAGCTCATCGATGCGCTGGGCGCTCTCGGCTTTGGGCAAGTCGAACAGGCGGGCATGCAGGGCCAGGTTCTGCCGGGTGCTGAGCTCGCCATACAGAGAGAAACTCTGCGACATGAAGCCGACCCGCTTGCGTGTGGCCAGGTCGCTGGCGTCCACCGGGCGACCCAGCAGGCTGGCGCTGCCCTCGCTGGCCGGCATCAGGCCGGTGAGCACTTTCATGGTGGTGGTCTTGCCGCAACCGTTGGAACCCAGGAAGCCGAAGATCTCCCCGCGGCCAATGGCGAAACTGACCTTGTTCACCGCTGTGAAGTCGCCAAAGCGCAGGGTCAGGTCGTGTGCCTCGATGGCGACCGGGCCGTCCGTGGCTTGGCGCGGCGGGATTGCCAGTGGTTGATGCTGCGCCTTGCCCGCGCCCTGGTAGTGGGTAAAGGCATCATCCAGTTTGCCGCTCGGGGTGACTGCAGCCAGTTCGTGGCTAGGGCCGGCGGCCAGCAACCGGCCGCCATCGAGCATCAGGCAATGCTCGAACTGTTCGGCTTCTTCCATGTAGGCGGTAGCCACCAGCAAGGTCAGTTGCGGGCGTTGTGCGCGAACCTGTTCAACCAGCTCCCAGAAGCGCCGCCGCGACAGTGGGTCGACGCCGGTGGTCGGCTCGTCCAGGATAAGCAGGTCTGGCTCGTGGATCAGCGCGCAGCAAAGGCCCAGCTTCTGCTTCATGCCTCCCGACAGCTTGCCGGCCGGGCGCTGGGCAAAGCGCTGCAGGTCGGTGGCCTGCAACAGATTGGCCATGCGCTGTTCACACTCACGGCGGCCCAGCCCGAACAGGGTGGCAAAAAAACGGATGTTCTCGCTGATCGACAGTTCCGGGTACAGGTTGTTGCCCAGCCCTTGCGGCATGAACGCCACTTTGGGGTAGAGCGCCGTGCGATGGCGGCGTTGGCGGATCGAGCCACCCAGCACCTGCAGCTCTCCCTGCTGTAGGCGTTTCACGCCGGCGATCAGCCCCAGCAGGGTCGACTTGCCCGCCCCGTCAGGGCCTATCAGCGCGCAGCGGGTACCCACAGGGAGGCTGAAGCCTAGTGGGTGGAGGGCTATCACGTCGCCGTAACGGTGGCTGATGCCTTCGGCCAGCAGTGCCGGGGCGTTCATTGCAGGTTGGCCGGCCAGTCCACCTCA
The DNA here is from genome assembly GCF_046230975.1 of Pseudomonas sp. KCJK9058. Taxonomy (NCBI): domain Bacteria; kingdom Pseudomonadati; phylum Pseudomonadota; class Gammaproteobacteria; order Pseudomonadales; family Pseudomonadaceae; genus Pseudomonas; species Pseudomonas sp. KCJK9058. The sequence goes on along the minus strand of NZ_JBJJLR010000001.1, from coordinate 83,239 downwards.
GCCGTGCGTACATAGCCGGCGCCTGGCATGCCTGGTTTGGCTTGCGGCACGGCGCCTGGGTCGCTCAGGCGCAGTTTGACCCGGAACACCAGCTTTTGCCGTTCGTCGCGGGTTTCCACCTGTTTGGGGGTGAACTGGGCCTTGGCTGCGACAAAGGCCACCTTGGCCGGCAGTGCGCGCTCGGGCAGGGCGTCGAGCACGATGCGCGCCTGATCGCCTACGGTCAGCCGGCCGCTGGTAGAGGCCGGGAGGTACAGGTTCATGTACTGGTCGCTGGGGTCGATCAGCATCAGCACACGGCCGCCGGCACCCAGCACTTCACCGGGTTCGGCCAGGCGCAGCTGGATGATGCCGTTGATGGGCGCACGCAGGCTGCTGTCGTCGATTTCGCTGGTGAGCTGCGCCACTTGGGCTTCGGCGGCGCCAATGGCGGCCTTGATCGCTGCCAGTTGGGCGCGGGCAGCGACTACTGCTGCGTTGGCCGTGTCAAAGCGCGCCTGCTGTTGGTCGAGCAACTGCTGGCTGGCGAACTTGCGCTGGAAGATTTCGCGTACGCGCTTGAGCTCCTGGCTGGCCAACAGCAGTTCACTCTGGCGCAGTTGCACGGTGGCCTGGGCGGCGGCGTAGTTTTCCCGGGCGCGCAGCACTTCGGCTTCGGCCTGGCTGCGCTGGGCTTCCATGGTGCGTGTGTCGATGCGTGCCAGTAGCTGGCCACGGGTCACGTTGTCGCCTTCATCGACCAGTACTTCGGCCAGGCGACCGGGGATCTTGCTGGCGATCTGCACTTCGGTGGCTTCAAGGCGGCCGTTGCCCATGCTCAGGCCTTCGGGCAACTGGTCGTGAAGCGACTTCCAGTACCCCAGCCCGCCGGCTGCAGCGAGCAGTGCGATCAGTGCAGTGGCGAAGATTCTAGGGGCGTATCGGTTCATCGTTCTGCATCCTTGCGGTCATGCACAGTCCATCATGCCTGGCGGCCATGTGTGGCGTGTTGATATCGGTCAAGCCCTTGACCATAGCTGCGTATTCAGCGCAACGCGACAATCACCGCCCATTGTTCGGGCGTTACCGGCATGACCGACAGGCGGCTGCCTTTTTGCACCAGGGGCAACTCGACCAGACCGGCCTGCTGTTTCAGCCACCCCAGTTCCAGCACCCTTGGAAAGGTTTGTACGTGGGCCACATCCACCGCGCTCCACGGGTTCTTGTCGATCGTGGCCTTGGCATCGTGATAATGGCTTTCCGGGTCCAGCGCGGTCGGGTCCGGGTAGGCCGCGCGGGTGATTTTGGCAATGCCGGCGATGCCGGGTTGCGGGCAGCTGGAGTGGTAGAAGAAGAATTCGTCACCCACGCTCATGGCCCGCAGAAAATTACGCGCCTGATAGTTACGCACGCCGTCCCAGCGCGCTTCGCCCAAGCGTGCGAGGGCTTCGATGGAGAGCTCGTCGGGCTCGGATTTCATCAGCCAGTAAGCCATGGATGCTGCTCCTGAAAAGGTTTGAAATAACCTGTTGCACGAAACCGACAGCCGGTTGGCGTCAAGGTTTGCGTGCGGACGCATGTTGTCGGAAAATGCGCCCCGTTTAAAGCGCGTGCGCCGGCGGTACCCAGAATATCGCCGAGTACTGAACAGTTTGCCTGGGGGGCAATCTTCGATGAATCAACGTAAAAAGCCGGATCTGCTGTGGATCCTGGTGTTCATTTTTGGCCTGGGTGTGGTCACTACCGGTTATGCGCAAGGGTTCTGGGAGCGCAAGCTGGACAACGCCTATCAGATGCCGGTCGACGCCAGCCAGCCACAACGTTGATACCCCCCGCTGGCGCCGCTCAACGTGGCGCCAGGTACCAGCCACGGTCCGAGACCGTGCCCTTCAGCGGTACATCCCAACTGGCCTGCGCCAGCCGCTCGACCTTCTGGCATTCATGCGCCAGCCCCAGCAGCAACGGTTTTTTCCAGGTTTGCCGACGCGCCTGGTAGGCCAGGCTGCGATCATAGAAGCCACCGCCCATACCCAAGCGGCCGCCCACTTCGTCAAAACCGACCAGCGGCAGCAGAATCAGATCCAGCGCCCAGATCGGCCGCTGGCGTTTGCGATCGATGATCGGCTCTGGAATACGGAAGCGGTTGGGCTTGAGCTTCTCACCCTGCTCAAAACGCTGGAACACCATGCGCGTGCGCGGCCAGGCGTGCAGCACCGGCAGGTAGGTGCACTTGCCGCGACGCTGGGCTTCGCGCATCAGCAGGCGAGGGTCGATTTCACCGTCGTTGGGCAGGTACAGGGCAATGTGGCGGGCGCGGCGGAACAAGGGGTGTTGCGCCAGCTGGCGGTACAAGCCGAGGGTGGCCTGGCGTTGCTGGGCAGGGGTAAGGGCGCGGCGGGCATTGCGAAGCAGGCGACGAAGCTGGGGGCGGGTGAGCGGCACGTTTTCGGTCATGGCACGGGCAATCCCAGATGTGCTGGCTTGGTACGAACAGTGCCTGCGCGGTGAATCGTCGTACAAAGCTTGAAAAAAGTCGGCCAAAACGAATTGCCCGCCTTGGGGGCGGGCAAGAAAATTCAGGCTCCCCGATAAGACCGCTATCGGTGTAGCCCTTGAACCCGAAAGTTCAAGGTGGAGATTGCAGGGGGCGTTAAGGCTTTCCGTCGGGCGGACATGCACACCGGCCCCAGCGTGCAACCCCCGTGGTTGTGCGTATCGGCTCAGGGACATAACCGACTGGCGCATCCCCCAGGGAGTGGCGCCAGTATACCAATCTCAGCCGATTTTGGTATCCGTGTCGTCGGACAAAGCCTTATCTACCCGATCCAGCAGGTCGCGCACCTGTTCGCGGTTCGTGCCGGTGACCGGCGCATCGTTGCGGTCTTCCTGGCGGTGCAGCATTTCGTGGGTAATGTTCAACGCCGCCATCACCGCGATGCGGTCGGCACCGATCACCTTGCCGCTGCTGCGGATCTCGCGCATCTTGCCGTCCAGGTAGCGCGCAGCGCTGACCAGGTTGTTGCGCTCTTCCGGCGGGCAGATGATCGAGTATTCCTTGTCGAGGATCTGCACGGTGACGCTATTGCTTGAACTCATGAGTCTTGCTCCAGAGCCTTGAGGCGTAAAATCATCGACTCGACTTTGCGCTTGGCGATCTCGTTCTTTTCGATGAGGTGGGCGCGCTCTTCGCGCCAGGATTTTTCCTGAGCTACTAGGAGTGCATTTTGCCGTTTTAGTTGCTCGACGCGTTCGATCAGCAACTCGAATCGGCTCATCAGTGCCTGCAGGTCGTTCTCTTGCGTGGGTTGCACTCGATTCGCTCCGTCGTTGAGTCACCTGGCGATGATGCCTCTCCCTGGGCGGCAACGGCCAGTGCCGATGGTCTTGGCGCGCCTGCCGGTGCTAGGATACAAGGTCTTCATTCTAGACATTGCGCCGTCTGGCGCCTAGCTGCCCATGCCCAATACTCAATCGCCCTACAACGCTTTCGCCATACTGCTCTCGAGCAATGGCCATCCTGTCACCCCGGCCGAACTGCACGGCCTGCTGATTGGCCGCAGCTGCGCCGGCGCCGGCTTCGATGCCGATGCCTGGTTGGCCGATGCCGCCCAACTGCTGGAAATCGAGCCTGGTGACAGTGTCCGCAACGCCTTGGTCGGCTTGCAGGAAATGGTCAAGGGCGAGCTGACCAGCGACGACATGGCGATCGTCCTGCTGCTGCCTTCCGATGATGCTGCACTGAGCGACCGCGCCACCGCGCTGGGCCAGTGGTGCCAAGGCTTCGTGACCGGTTTCGGCCTGAACGCTGGCGGTAAGGACTTGTCCGATGAGGCCAAGGAAGTGCTGCAGGACCTAGTGGCCATTTCGCAGGTCCAGGAAGCGCTCGAAGAGTCCGAAGACGGCGAGAGCGACTATATGGAAGTCATGGAATACCTGCGTGTGGCGCCCCTGCTGCTGTTCTCCGAACTGGCCAAGCCGGCCGCCCCCGCACCCAAGCCCTCGCTGCACTGATCAACCAGGGGTAGTCTGCCCATGAGCCACATTCCCAAGGCCGAGTATGCCCGTCGGCGCAAGGCGCTGATGGCGCAGATGGTCCCCAACAGCATCGCCATTCTGCCCGCCGCCGCGGTTGCCATCCGCAACCGCGACGTCGAGCACGTGTACCGCCAGGACAGCGACTTCCAGTACCTCAGCGGCTTCCCGGAGCCCGAGGCGGTGATTGCTTTGATTCCAGGGCGCGAGCATGGCGAGTACGTGCTGTTCTGCCGTGAACGCAACCCCGAGCGCGAGCTGTGGGACGGCCTGCGGGCCGGCCAGGAAGGGGCGGTGCGCGATTTCGGCGCTGACGATGCCTTCCCCATCACGGATATCGACGAGATCCTGCCTGGCCTGATCGAAGGCCGCGAGCGGGTCTACAGCGCCATGGGCAGCAACCCGGAGTTCGACCGCCGGCTGATGGACTGGATCAACGTGATCCGCTCCAAGGCACGCCTGGGCGCCCAGCCACCGAACGAGTTCGTTGCGCTGGATCATCTGCTGCATGATATGCGCCTGTATAAATCGGCGGCGGAAGTGAAGGTGATGCGTGCTGCTGCAGACATTTCTGCGCGGGCCCATGTGCGGGCCATGCAGGCCTGCCGCGCCGGGCTGCACGAATACAGCCTGGAAGCCGAGCTGGACTACGAATTCCGCAAGGGCGGGGCGAAGATGCCGGCCTACGGCTCGATCGTTGCGGCCGGGCGCAATGGCTGCATCCTGCACTATCAACAGAACGATGCGCCGCTCAAGGATGGCGACCTGGTGCTGATCGACGCCGGCTGCGAAATCGACTGCTATGCCAGCGACATCACCCGCACCTTCCCGGTCAGTGGGCGGTTTTCGCCCGAGCAGAAGGCCATCTACGAGCTGGTGCTCAAGGCTCAGGCGGCGGCGTTTGCCGAAATAGCCCCCGGCAAGCACTGGAACCACGCCCATGAGGCGACCGTGCGGGTCATCACCGCGGGCCTGGTGGAGCTGGGCTTGCTCGAAGGTGATGTGCAGGCGCTGATCGACAGCGAAGCCTATCGCGCCTTCTACATGCACCGCGCCGGGCACTGGCTGGGCATGGATGTGCACGACGTGGGCGAGTACAAGGTGGGCGGCGAGTGGCGTGTGCTGGAACCCGGCATGGCGCTGACCGTGGAGCCGGGTATCTACATTGGCGCCGACAATCAGGCCGTGGCCAAAAAGTGGCGCGGCATTGGGGTAAGGATCGAGGACGACGTGGTAGTGACCAGGCAAGGTTGTGAAATCCTGACTTCGGGCGTGCCGCGTACCGTCGCCGAGATCGAGGCGCTGATGCAGGCTGCCCGCAAGGCCGTGGCATGAGCCGGGTAAACCTGGCGATCATCGGCGGTGGCCTGGTTGGCGCAAGCCTGGCGTTGGCCCTGCAGGCCGGCGCCAAGGCGCGCGGCTGGAAGATCCTGCTGATCGAGCCGTTCGCCCCCGGCGACTGCTACCAGCCCAGCTACGATGCGCGCTCGTCGGCATTGTCCTTCGGCACCCAGCAGATTTATCAGCAACTGGGCCTGTGGCAGGTCATCGGCCGCCGCGCCGAGCCTATTCGCCAGATTCACGTGTCCGACCGTGGTCGCTTTGGCGCCACCCGCCTGGATGCCCTGGAAGAGGGCGTACCGGCGCTGGGTTACGTGGTGGAAAACGCCTGGCTCGGCCAGTGCCTGTGGCAAGGGCTGGACAGCGAGGTGGTGAGCTGGCGCTGCCCGGCCGAAGTGACCTCGATGCAGGCCATCGAACGCGGTTACCGCCTGCGGCTGAACGACGACACCCAGCTGGAATGTGACCTGGCGGTACTGGCCGATGGTGGCCGCTCTGGCCTGCGCGAGCAGTTGGGTATCCATGTACGCCACACGCCTTACCAGCAGAGCGCGTTGATCGCCAACATTACCCCGGGTGAGGCCCACGGCGGCCAGGCTTTCGAGCGCTTCACCGAAGAGGGCCCCATGGCCTTGCTGCCGTTGCCGGAAAACCGCTGCGCACTGGTGTGGACCCGCCAGGGCATGGATGCGCGGCGCCTGGCCGACATCGACGAGCGCTGCTTCCTGCGCGAACTGCAGGGTGTGTTCGGCTACCGCTTGGGCGCGCTGCGCCAAGTAGGCGCACGGCACCTCTACCCGCTGTCCTTGATCGAGGCCCAGGAGCAGGTGCGGCCGCACCTGGTGGTGCTGGGCAACGCAGCTCACAGCCTGCACCCCATCGCGGGCCAGGGTTTCAATCTGTCGTTGCGTGACGTGCAATCCCTGGCCGAGGCGCTGCTGGCGGGGCCACAGCAGCCTGGCGACCTGACCACGCTGCAGGCCTATCACCAGCGCCAGCGCCTGGACCAGGCGATGACCATCGGCTTCTCTGACCAGGTCACCCGCCTGTTTGGCAGCAATCAGCCGTTGCTGGCTGCCGGGCGCAACCTTGGCCTGCTTGGGCTCGACCTGCTGCCACCGGCAAAAAGCTGGTTCGCCCGCCAGGCCATGGGCCTGGGCACCCGCCCTGATCCGCGGGGCCAGGCATGAGCAACCCGCGTAAACTGGCGCGTCGGGCGCGCATGCTGCGCTGGATGCTGAACCTCTACCCACCATACCTGGGTGCCGGTATTCGTGTGCAGCACATCAGCCCGGACCTGCGTAGCGTCAAGGTGGCGATGAAACTGACTCGCTGGAACCGCAATTACGTCGGTACCCAGTTCGGTGGCAGCCTGTATGCCATGGTCGATCCGTTCTACATGCTGCTGTTGATCGAGCAGTTGGGGCGTGACTACATCGTCTGGGACAAGGCCGCCAGCATCGATTTCATCTCGCCGGGCAAAGGCCCGGTGTATGCCGAATTCCACGTCGATGATGCGCTGCTGCAGGAAATCCGCCAGCAGGCCGCCACCGGCAAGAAATGCCTGCCGCGTTTGCAGGTCGATATCCGCGATGGCGCCGGCGAGTTGGTGGCGCGGGTCGATAAAACCCTATACGTGCGGCTCAAGCCGCAAGCGAGGCTGGCGTAAGGCATGGACATGCGCGCAGATCTGTTGATTGTGGGTGCCGGTATGGTCGGCAGCGCCCTGGCCTTGGCGTTGCGCCACAGTGGCCTGCAAATTTTGTTGCTCGACGGTGGCCCGCTGACGGTCGTACCTTTCGATGCCCAGGCCCCGTTCGAGCCGCGTGTCAGCGCGCTATCGGCGGCCAGCCAGCGCATCCTCGAGCGCCTTGGCGCTTGGGACGGCATTGCCCAGCGACGCGCCACGCCATATTCCGACATGCATGTGTGGGATGGCAGCGGCACCGGTCAGATTCACTTCTCGGCGGCCAGTGTGCATGCCCAGGTGCTCGGCCATATCGTCGAGAACCGGGTGGTACAGGACGGCCTGCTGGAGCGCCTGCACGACAGCGACATCGGCCTGCTGGCCAATGCGCGGCTGGAGCAATTGCGCCGCTCTGGCGATGAGTGGCTGCTGACGTTGGCCGATGGCCGGCAACTGCGTGCACCGTTGGTGATCGCCGCCGACGGTGCCAATTCGGCGGTGCGGCGTCTGGCCGGCTGCGAAACCCGCGAATGGGACTACCTGCACCATGCCATTGTCACCAGCGTACGTTGCAGCGCCGGGCACCAGGCCACGGCCTGGCAGCGCTTCACTGACGAAGGGCCATTGGCCTTTTTGCCCTTGAGCCGCGATGGCCAGCAAGATTGGTGCTCAATCGTATGGTCGACCACTCCGGAGCATGCCGAGCAGCTGATGGCGATGGATGAAGCGGCCTTCCTGCAAGCCCTCGGGCGTGCCTTCGAGGGCCGCCTGGGCGACGTGTTGCAGGCCGACCCAAGGGTATGCGTGCCGCTGCGTCAGCGCCACGCCAAGCGCTATGTGGGTGAAGGCCTGGCATTGATTGGCGATGCCGCGCACACCATCCACCCGCTGGCCGGGCAGGGTGTGAACCTCGGCTTCCTCGACGCGGCGGTGCTGGCCGAGGTGCTGGTCAATGCTTGCGAGCGCGGCGAGAGACTGGCCGATGTGAAGGTGCTGAGCCGTTACGAGCGCCGGCGCATGCCACACAACCTGGCGTTGATGGCGGCGATGGAGGGCTTCGAGAGGTTGTTCCAGGCCGATCCGCTGCCGTTGCGCTGGTTGCGCAACAGCGGGTTGAAACTGGTGGAGCAGATGCCGGAGGCCAAGGCGCTGTTTGTGCGCCAGGCGTTGGGTTTGAGTGGTGACCTGCCAGATCTGGCCAAGGCTTGAGAGTGCCGGGGCCGCTCTGCGGCCCTTTCGCGACACTAGGCCGCTCCCACAGCGTGGCGCAATCACCTGTGGCAGTCCTTTGCAACATCCGGTAACGCCTAGGTAGGTGAGCCAGAAAATGGGATTCACTACCATTCGCACCTCTCATACGATCGAGGAGTGCTTAAAATGTTGCCACGCAAGCCCCTACTGGCCGCCTTGGCCCTGACCCTGTTCGGCGGCACTGCCCAGGCAGCGGACGAAGTGGTGGTGTACTCCTCGCGCATCGACGAGCTGATCAAGCCGGTGTTCGATGCCTATACCGCCAAGACCGGGGTCAAGATCAAGTTCATCACCGACAAGGAAGCCCCGCTGATGCAGCGCATCAAGGCCGAGGGCGACAACGGCGTGGCCGACCTGCTGCTGACCGTCGATGCAGGCAACCTGTGGCAGGCCGAGCAGATGGGCATCCTGCAGCCGATCGAGTCCGACGTCATCGACCAGAACATCCCGTCGCAGTACCGCGCCTCGTCCCATGACTGGACCGGCCTGAGCCTGCGTGCCCGCACCATCATCTACTCCACCGAGCGGGTCAAACCCGAGGAGTTGAGCACCTACGAAGCCCTGGCTGACAAACAGTGGGAAGGCCGTCTGTGCCTGCGTACGGCCAAGAAGGTGTACAACCAGTCGCTGACCGCCACCCTGATCGAAACCCACGGTGAGGCCAAGACCGAGCAAATCGTCAAAGGGTGGGTCAACAACCTGTCCACCGATGTGTTCTCCGACGACAACGCGGTGATCCAGGCCATCGAGGCCGGGCAGTGTGATGTGGGCGTGGTCAACACCTACTACTACGGCCGTCTGCACAAGCAGAACCCGAACCTGCCGGTGAAGATCTTCTGGCCCAACCAGGGTGACCGTGGTGTGCACGTGAACCTGTCGGGCATTGGCCTGACCAAGCATGCGCCACACCCGGAGGCCGCGAAGAAACTGGTGGAATGGATGACCGGCGAAGAAGCGCAAAAGCTGTTTGCTGATATCAACCAGGAGTTCCCGGCCAACCCGAAGGTGAAGCCATCGGAGGAAGTGGCGGCGTGGGGCAGCTTCAAGGCCGACAGCATTCCGGTGGAAATTGCCGGCAAGCGCCAGGCTGAAGCCATTCGTCTGATGGATCGGGCTGGCTACAACTAAGCGCCAGGCCTTATCCTCGTTGGGCCCGTTAGGGCCCTTTCGCGGGTAAACCCGCTCCTACAGGATCTGCACTGCCTTGCGCGGTCCCCGTAGGAGCGGGTTTACCCGCGAACGACCGCAAAGCGGTCGCAAATCAGCCACAGAGACATTCAATTTGCCCCACACCCCCCAACGCCGCTGGTACCTCCCGGTCTCCCTGATCGCCGCCTTGGTGCTGCTACCCCTGAGCGTGCTGCTGTTGTCCTGGCAATCCATCGACCTGCAGATCTGGTCCCACCTGCTCGACACCCAGATGGGGCGCCTGCTCGGCAATACCCTGACCCTGGTGGTGGGTGTGGGTGTGGGTGTCACCGTGCTGGGCGTCAGCCTGGCCTGGCTCACCAGCCTCTGCGACTTCCCCGGTCGACGCTGGCTGGACTGGGCGCTGATGCTACCGTTCGCCATCCCGGCCTACGTGCTGGCATTCGTCTTCGTCGGCCTGCTGGACTTTGCCGGCCCGGTGCAAAGCGCCCTGCGCGAGGTGTTCGGGCCAATGCGCCTGCCTCGTGTGCGTTCCACTGGTGGGGTAATCACCGTCCTGGTGCTGGTCTTCTATCCCTATGTCTACTTGTTGGCGCGCACGGCTTTTCTGGCTCAGGGCAAGGGCCTGATGGAGGCGGCGCGGGTACTTGGGTTATCGCCCCTGCAGGCATTCTGGCGGGTGGCCTTACCCATGGCTCGGCCGGCGATCGGTGCCGGTATCGCCCTGGCGCTGATGGAAACCCTGGCCGACTTCGGTGCAGTGGCCGTGTTCAACTTCGACACTTTCACCACGGCCATCTACAAGACCTGGTACGGCTTCTTCAGCTTGTCCAGTGCGGCCCAGCTGGCCAGCCTGCTGCTGCTGGCGGTGATGCTGGTGCTGTACGGTGAGCGCCGCGCCCGCGGTGCCAGCCGAAGCGGCAACGAACGGCCGCGCGCGCAGGCGCTGTATCACCTGCGCGGCCTCAAGGCGCTGTTGGCCAGTGGCTGGTGCCTGTTGGTGTTTGCCTGCGCTTTCGTCATCCCGCTGCTGCAGTTGCTGGTGTGGTTCTGGCAACGCGGTCGGCATGACCTGGATGAGCGTTACGTCGGCCTGGTGCTGCACACCCTGTACCTGGGCAGCATGGCGGCGCTGGTCACGGTATGCGTGGCGCTGCTGCTGGCCTTCGCCCGGCGCCAGGCACAGACGGGCGGAATCCGCGCCGGGGTTGGCCTGGCCAATCTGGGGTATGCCCTGCCCGGTTCGGTGTTGGCGGTATCGATCATGCTGGCCTTCAGTTACCTCGACAACCACCTGGTCATCCCGCTGTCCAGCTGGATGGGCGGCGCCGGCAAGCCGCTGCTGCTAGGCAGCCTCTCGGCGTTGCTGCTGGCCTACCTGGTGCGCTTCATCGCGGTGGCCTACGGGCCGCTGGAGAGCAGCCTGGAGCGCATCCGCCCGTCACTCCCTGAAGCCTCGCGCAGCCTGGGTGTTGGCGGCGCAAGATTGTTTTTCAAGGTGTATCTGCCGCTGCTGGTGCCGGGGGCACTTAGCGCCGCGCTGCTGGTGTTCGTCGATGTGCTCAAGGAAATGCCCGCCACCTTGCTGATGCGGCCGTTCGGCTGGGACACCCTCGCCGTGCGGGTGTTCGAGATGACCAGCGAAGGCGAGTGGGCGCGCGCCTCGCTGCCGGCACTGACCTTGGTATTGGTGGGGCTGCTGCCGGTCATCGGCCTGATTCGCCGTTCGGCACGTCGACCCGGTCACAGTCACTGAGGATGTCAGTTTGCGACCTTGCGGCTACAATGCGCGGCATTCGCGCGGCGGGTGTGAGTAACAAGAAAAGCTGACGACCCAACGTCATCGACCGCCGCCGCTTCGCCACGCCCGGAAGGAGAAACCCATGGGACAGCGCACGCTTTTGTATGACCTGCACCTGGCGCTAGGCGCCAAGACGGTCGATTTCGGTGGCTGGGACATGCCCCTGCACTATGGCTCGCAGGTCGAGGAGCACCACCAGGTGCGCAGCGATTGCGGCGTCTTCGATGTCTCCCATATGACCGTGATCGATGTCGACGGCACTGATGCCACTGTTTGGCTGCAGCGCTTGCTGGCCAACGATGTGGCCCGCCTCGACGACACCGGCAAGGCGCTGTATAGCCCACTGCTGAACGAACAGGGCGGTGTAATCGATGATCTGATCGTCTACCGCACGGAAACCGGCTATCGCCTGGTCAACAACGCCGCCACCCGTGCCAAGGTGCTCGATTGGCTGCAATCGCAGCGTGCCGGGTTTTCCGTGGACTTCCAGGTCCGCCCTGATCTGGCCATCCTTGCCATCCAGGGGCCGCGGGCCCGCGAAAAGGTCGCGGCCCTGCTCAGCCCCGCGCGCGCGGCACTCATCCGCGAACTGCGCCCGTTCGAGGGCGTTGCTGACGGCGACTGGTTCATTGCCCGCACCGGCTATACCGGTGAGGACGGCCTGGAGATCATTTTCCCGGGCGATCAGGCGGTGGCCTTCTTCAACGACCTGGTCGGCGCCGGTATCGCCCCAAGCGGCCTGGGCGCCCGCGATACCCTGCGCCTGGAAGCCGGCATGAACCTGTACGGCCAGGACATCGACGAAAACCACACCCCGCTCACCTCCAACCTGGGCTGGAGCATCGCCTGGGAACCGGCCGAGCGCGACTTCATCGGCCGTGTCGGCCTGCTTGCGGAAATCGAGCACGGCGTGCAGGAAAAGCTGGTGGGTCTGGTGCTGGAAGAGCGCGGTGTACTGCGCGCCCATCAGGTCGTGCGTGTAGCCGGCATTGGCGAAGGGGAGATCACCAGTGGTAGTTTCTCGCCTACGCTGAGCAAGTCCATTGCGTTGGCGCGCGTGCCTATGGCTACCGGTGATCGGGCCGAGGTGGAAATTCGCGGCAAGTGGTACCCGGTGCGGGTGGTCAAACCGACCTTCGTGCGCCACGGCAAGATCCTGATCTGAACAATTTATAACCGGCGGGCGTACCGCTGAGCCAATCGAGGAATTCAAGACATGAGCAATATCCCCGCCGAACTGCGTTTTGCCGAAAGCCATGAGTGGGCTCGCCTGGAAGCCGACGGCAGTGTGACCGTGGGTATCAGCGATCACGCCCAGCAAGCCTTGGGTGATGTGGTGTTCGTCGAACTGGCTGAAGTCGGCAAAGTGTTTGGCGCTGGCGACGCTGCAGGTGTGGTGGAGTCGGTCAAGGCCGCTTCGGACATCTATGCCCCGGTCGGTGGCGAAGTGATTGCGGTCAACGAAGAGCTGGCCGATAGCCCGGAACTGCTCAACGAAGAGCCTTACGGTTCGTGGATCTTCAAATTGAAGCCAAGCAACCCGGCCGAGCTGGACAAGTTGCTGGATGCGGCTGGCTACCAGGCGCTGATTGGCGAGTAAGGCCGCGTCGCTTGCTTCGCGGCTAAAGCCGCTCCTACACAGGTACAGCGCGGCATTCGAGACCGGTGCAGCCCCTGTAGGAGCGGCTTTAGCCGCGAAGAGGCCGGGCCTGCAGACAAGTTTCCCCGCACAATCGGCAATCCCTTCCTAGACTTGTAAGTCTCCATGAGGCCTGGTCTAGGAAGAGAGCGTCGTCATGTCCCAGTCGCCATCCCTGCATCAACTGCAAGAGCTCAACCCATTTCTGCGCCGCCACCTGGGCCCCGATGCCACAGAGCAGCAGGCCATGCTCAACGCGCTGGGTATCGCCAGCCGCAACGAGCTGATCGAGCAGACCGTTCCCCCAGACATCCGCCTCAATCGCCCCCTCGACCTCCCAGCGGCACTGGACGAGCAAGCCGCCCTAGCCAAGCTGGCCGGTTATGCCGAACAGAACCAGGTCTGGACCAGCCTCATCGGCATGGGCTACCACGGTACCATCACCCCCACGGTCATCCTGCGCAACGTGCTGGAAAACCCCGGTTGGTACACCGCCTACACGCCCTACCAACCCGAAATTGCCCAAGGCCGGCTGGAGGCGCTGCTGAACTTCCAGCAAATGGTCATCGACCTCACCGGCCTGCCTCTGGCCAATGCCTCGCTGCTTGATGAAGCCACCGCTGCCGCCGAAGCCATGGCCCTGGCCAAGCGGGTGGCACGCAACAAGAGCAACGCCTTCTTCGCCGACGAGCACTGCCACCCGCAGACCCTTTCGGTACTCAAGACCCGCGCCGAGGGGTTCGGCTTCGAGCTGATCGTCGATTCTGTGGATAACCTTGCCAAACACTCGGTGTTCGGCGCTTTGCTGCAGTACCCCGACACCCACGGCGAAGTGCGCGATTTGCGCCCGCTGATCGACCATTTGCACGGCCAACAGGCCTTGGCCTGCGTAGCCGCTGACCTGCTGAGCCTGGTGGTGCTGGCACCGCCCGGAGAGCTGGGCGCCGATGTGGTGCTGGGCTCGACCCAGCGCTTTGGTGTGCCGATGGGCTACGGCGGGCCTCACGCGGCCTATTTCGCCTGTCGCGACGACTACAAGCGGGCCATGCCGGGGCGCATCATCGGCGTATCGCGCGATGCCCGTGGCAACACTGCATTACGGATGGCCCTGCAAACCCGCGAGCAGCATATTCGCCGCGAAAAGGCCAACTCCAACATCTGCACGGCCCAGGTGCTGTTGGCCAACATTGCCGGCTTCTACGCGGTGTACCACGGCCCGGAAGGCCTGCAACGCATCGCGCAGCGTGTGCACCGGCTGACCTTCATCCTGGCTGCCGGCCTTGAGGCCAAAGGCATCAAACGCATCAATCAGCACTTCTTCGACACCCTTACCCTGAATGTTGGTGGTGCCCAGGCTGCCATCATTGAAAGCGCCGAGGCCGCGCACATCAATTTGCGCATTCTCGGTCGCGGGCACCTGGGCGTGAGCCTGGACGAAACCTGCAACGAACAGACGGTGCTGCGCCTGCTCGACATCTTCCTGGGGGTGGATCATGGCCTGGAAATCACCGCCCTCGATCAGCTGGCCCTGCCTGAAGGCATCCCCGCCAGCCTGGTGCGACGCACGCCATTCCTCGCCCACCCCGTGTTCAACCTGCATCACAGCGAAACAGAGATGCTGCGCTACCTCAAGCAGCTTGAGAACAAGGACCTGGCGCTGAACCAGTCGATGATTCCGCTGGGCTCGTGCACCATGAAGCTCAACGCCACCAGTGAGATGATCCCCATCACCTGGCCCGGTTTTGCCCAGCTGCACCCGTTCGCCCCGGCGGCCCAGGCGGCAGGCTACAAGGCGATGATCGACGAACTGGAAAGCTGGCTGTGCGCGATCACCGGCTTCGATGCGATCTGCATGCAGCCCAACTCCGGTGCTCAGGGTGAATACGCCGGCCTGATGGCCATTACGCGCTATCACCGCAGCCGCCATCAGCCGATGCGCACGTTGTGCCTGATCCCGTCGTCGGCCCACGGCACCAACCCGGCGTCGGCACAGATGGCCGGCATGGACGTGGTGATCGTCGATTGCGACAACGATGGCAACGTCGACCTGGCTGACCTCAAAGCCAAGGCGCACGCGGCCGGGGAGCGTCTGTCGTGCCTGATGATCACCTACCCTTCGACCCACGGTGTGTACGAGGAAGGGATACGCGAAATCTGCGATGTGGTGCACCAGCACGGCGGCCAGGTTTACATGGACGGTGCCAACCTCAATGCCCAGGTGGGCCTGGCGCGCCCCGCAGACATTGGGGCCGATGTTTCACACATGAACCTGCACAAGACGTTCTGCATTCCCCACGGCGGTGGCGGCCCCGGTATGGGGCCGATCGGTATCCGCGCGCACCTCAAGCCGTTCGTCGCCAGCCACCCGGTGGTGCCGGTGCCTGGGCTGGACCCGAACAACAGCGCGGTCAGCGCCGCGCCCTGGGGCAGCGCAAGCATCTTGCCGATCAGCTGGATGTATATCGCCATGATGGGCCCGCAGCTGGCCGACGCCAGCGAGGTGGCCATCCTTTCGGCCAACTACCTGGCCAGCCAGTTGGGCGCGGCGTTCCCGGTGCTCTACCGCGGCCGCAACCAGCGCGTGGCGCATGAATGCATCCTCGACCTGCGGCCGTTGAAAGCGCTGACAGGCATCAGCGAAGAGGACGTGGCCAAGCGCCTGATGGACTATGGCTTCCACGCACCGACCATGTCGTTCCCGGTGCCGGGCACGCTGATGGTGGAGCCGACCGAGAGTGAGTCGAAGGCCGAGCTGGACCGGTTCGTCGAGGCGATGCTGGCGATTCGGGCGGAAATTGACGAAGTACAGCAGGGCAACTGGCCAGCGGAGAACAACCCGCTGAAGCATGCACCGCATACCTTGGCTGATGTGCTGGGGGGGTGGGAAAGGCCGTATAGCCTGGAGCAGGCGGTGGCCCCCAGTGCTCACGTGCGCCAGCACAAATACTGGCCGGCGGTGAACCGGGTAGACAACGTGTATGGGGACAGGAATCTGTTCTGTGCGTGTGTGCCGGTGGAGGCTTATCGCTGAGGTAGGTGTTGGATGCTTCGCGGGTGCCTGTAGGAGCGGGTTTACCCGCGAAGCAGGCGACGCAGTTACTCGGCTACTGCATTTTTGGCCAGGATGGCATTGGCCAACTCCATGTCGGAAGCCTGCATCCCTGGGTTCTCTGCCCGTGCCTCGCGCATGGCCGCTTCCAGGAACGGCCCGCGGATCGCGCCTTCGCTGGCGACGAAGCTGCTGGCGTCATCCTGCGCGGCCACTACCAGCTTGTGATCCCGCGAGGTCAGGTAGCTCGACGCCGTGGTAGCACCGGAAGTCATCACGTTACGCCAGAAGGTATCGGCCATGGCCGAGCCAAGAGGCAGCGAAAGCAAGGTAGCGGCGGCAATCGCGGTTTTGAGACGCATGTTGAAACACCTCGAAGGGTGATGGTTGAAGATGCGCGCTTGGATCTTTTCGGGCGAGGCAAGTTCCTTGAATACAAAGGACTTTTCGTCAGTTGCAGGCGCGCA
Organism: Pseudomonas sp. KCJK9058; assembly: GCF_046230975.1. NCBI lineage: Bacteria > Pseudomonadati > Pseudomonadota > Gammaproteobacteria > Pseudomonadales > Pseudomonadaceae > Pseudomonas > Pseudomonas sp. KCJK9058. The sequence continues at coordinate 66,844 of NZ_JBJJLR010000001.1, read as the reverse complement.
GCACTTCCTCGGCACGGGTCTGTCCAGCGGCCACTTTGGCCTCGCCGCAATGGCGCAGGTCAATCAGGCCATCGGCCAGCGCCTGGCGCCGCAATCGGGTCAGGTCGGCATCAGGGCCGATCAATGCGCGCAAGGTGTCGCTGGGCTCGAGCAGTTCGAATAATCCTGTGCGCCCCTGAAAACCGGTGCCGCGGCAGGCTCGGCAGGTGGCTGATGAACCTGCCTGGCAGTCGGTGCAGACGGTTCGCACCAGGCGCTGGGCCATCACCCCGATAAGCGTCGCCTTGATGAGGTAGTCGGCCACACCCAGCTCTTGCAAGCGGGTAATCGCTGCACAAGCGTCGTTGGTATGCAGGGTCGACAGTACCAGGTGCCCGGTCAGCGCTGCCTGAACTGCCACCAGGGCGGTTTCGCGGTCGCGAATTTCGCCGATCATGATGATATCGGGATCTTGGCGCAGCATGGCCCTGACCGCGTTGGCAAACCCCAGGTCCAGCGCGGGCTGTACCTGCAGCTGGTTGAAGGCTGGCTCCAGGCGCTCGATCGGGTCTTCGATGGTGCACAGGTTGACCTGTGGGGTGGCCAGCAGTTTGAGGCTGGTGTACAGCGTGCTGGTTTTGCCGGAACCGGTGGGGCCGGTGACCAGGATGATGCCTTGGCGCTGACGTAGCAGGCGCTGCCATTGGGCCAGTTGCTGGCCTTGCAGGCCAAGGCGGTCGAAGCCCTCTTGCAACTGGTGCGGGTCGAACAGGCGCAGCACCAGTTTCTCGCCAAACGGGGTGGGCAGGGTTGAAAGCCGCAGCTCCACTTCGCCACCACCGGGCAGGCGGCTTTGCAGCCGGCCGTCCTGCGGCCGGCGTTTCTCTGCAACGTCCATGCGGCCCAGGTGTTTCAGGCGGCTGACGAGGGCCAGGGTGACCCCCGCGGGGAAGGCATAGACGGTGTGCAGCAGGCCATCGATGCGGTAGCGCAGCTGGCCCTGTTCGCGGCGTGGTTCCAAGTGGATATCGCTGGCGCGTTGCTCGATGGCGTACTGCAACAGCCAGTCGACGATATGCACGATATGCGCGTCGTCTGCGCTGGCCTCGGCCTGGCGTTTGCCCAGCTCAAGCAATTGCTCAAGTTCCCCCAGGCTGGCCGACTGCTGATATTGCGCGCCTTTTACCGACTGGGCCAGGCGGTGGAACGACTGCGCTGACTGACGGATCTGCTGCGGGCTGGCCAGTACGCGACGGATCGACCGGCCGAGGCTGCGGGCCAGGTCGGCCTGCCAGTCATCCTGGAAAGGCTGGGCGCTGGCGACGGTGACGCTGGAGGCATCGGCCGCGACGATGAGGATGCCGTGGCGCTGGGCGAAGGCTGGGGAGATCAGGCCGGTGACCTGGGGCAGGTCGAGTTGCATGGGGTCGATGCGCAGGTAGGGTTGGCCGACCTTGTCGGCCAGCCACTGGCAAAGGTGCTCAAGGTCCAGGGGCTGGCCGGGGTGCTGGCGGCTTTCCAGGCTGCAGGCGGCAATGTGCTCCAGCGGGTGGCTAGCGGGGTGGGCAGCGGCGTGTTCGAGTACTTGCAGGGTATCGCTGGCGTGCAGGTGCTGGTCAGCGAGCAGGGCCTGGAGCACGCGCTTGAGGTCGAGCGCGGGGTTGTCGGGGGTGTGCATGGTTGGCGTCCGTGCCTGATCGGGTAGTGCTGATCAAGGCTAGCCGGGCGGCGGGAGGCTATCGGAGGTGAAAGGTTTCGGGATTTTGCTGCGCCTGTACCGGACGCTTCGCGGGTGGACCCGCTCCGACAGGGATCGTACGGGCACTTGAGTGCTATGCGGTACCGGCCCGGCAGAGAGGATGGTTCAGACCACTGCCAACGCCACTCGCTGCAAGTTGGTCAGGCTCACCTCACCCACACACACCAGGTTACGCAGTTTCTGTGCAATGACCTCGGCCCGGTGCCAGCTCAACCCGCCAATGCCGATTTCGATATCCAGCCAGTCATCCTGCTGGCTGACCTGCACGCTATGCGGGGTCAGGAACTGCAAGGCGAACAGGTTGAGTACCCGGCACAGGCTATCGGGCTCGGCCTCGGCCTGCAGGCGATAGAGCACGGTGCTGTGGGCGTTGGTGGCGGCCCAGGCGTCGGTACGGGGCTGTGCGTTCATGCTGGTCTCCGCAAATGAGGGAGAAATTCTTGCACGTTGGTGGCGGTATTTTTTCGCTATGATTGGGTGATTTCGCCTTATTGGTGAATTCTTTTATTCAAAAAAATCTGATGTGGAGAATAAACAATGCACAGCGAGCTGGACGCCTACGACCGTCGCATCCTCGAACTGCTGCAGGAGGACGCTTCGCTGTCCAGTGCACAGATCGCCGAGCGCGTCGGGCTGTCGCAATCGCCGTGCTGGCGCCGCATTCAGCGCTTGAAGGAAGAGGGGGTGATTCGGGGGCAGGTGACCTTGCTGGACCGTAAGAAGGTCGGCCTGAACACGCAGATTTTCGCCGAAGTGAAATTGAACGCCCACGGGCGCTCCAACTTCACCGAGTTCACCGAGGCGATCCGCGGGTTCCCTGAGGTGCTGGAGTGTTATGTACTGATGGGGGCTGTGGACTTTCTGCTGCGAATCGTCACGTCGGACATCGAGGCCTACGAGCGGTTCTTCTTCGAAAAACTGTCGAACGTGCCGGGGATTCAGGAGGTGAATTCGATTGTGGCGCTTTCCGAGATCAAGTCCACCACTAGCCTGCCGCTATCGCGTTGAGGCCATTCGCGGGTAAACCCGCTCCTACACCGGTGAGGCCATTCGCGGGTGGACCCGTTCCTACACTGGTCCCACGCCTGGCGCGGATCCTACGTAGGAGCGGGTTTACCCGCGAAGCAGGCGGCGCGGTATCACGCCTTGAGCAGGTGCTTCCAGCCGCGGCTCTGGTCCACCGCCCGAGCCTGTTCGATACGCGCTTCCAGCACTTCATCGCTGATAGGCTGCTCGGCCAGCTCGTGCAGCTTTTTCAGGTCGCCGTACAAGCGGTCCATTTGCGGCGCTTCCAGCACCTGGCGGGCGTGGTGCAGCCAGGCCAGAAGCTGCTCGATACGTGGCAGCTGCTCGGCCAGGTCTTCCGGGCGCTGGGTGTACAGCGGCAGCTTCAGCGCGCGGCCTTCCTCACCCAGCAGGTGCCCCAGCCAGCTGGCCAGTTGCGCCTTGCCCTGGCGTTCGCCGCGGCCCTTGCGCTCTGCGGTCCAGGTCCGGGCCATCAGCCAGCGTGAGGTTTCCAGCGAGAACTGGCCCCAGCGTACGTCTTCCAGTTCTTCGGCGAACTGCTCGGGCGCGGCGCGACGGATGTCTTCGTCATCGTTGCCGGCCTGCACCAGCGGGCGCCAGTCTTCAAGCAAGGCATCAAGGCTGGCGCGCAGGTCGCGGGTGGTGGCGCGCGGTGCTGCCTGGCCCAGGCTGGCGGTGAGTGCGCGCAGCTCGCTCAGGCACTCGACCCAGTCCTGGAGCAGGCGCCAGTGGCCGTTGTGGCGGTACTGCTCGGCCAGGCGCTGGCTGCTGCCCAGCAGTTGCCAGGCGAGGGCGGCATAGGCGTCGTCCAAGGCCATTTCGGCTTCCAGCGCGGTGTGCGGCAGGTCCAGCTCGTAGCTGTCCGGTTCCAGCAGGCGGTAACCGCGCTCAGCCTTGCTGATGTCGCACGGCATCAGCGGCAGGCTGGCGGCCAGTTCTGCAGCCAGTTCCAGCAGTGCTTGCGGTTCACCTTCACGCAGCTCCAGCTCCAGCTCGCAGATCTCTTCCTTGCGCTTGCCGGCGATCACGAAGCCTTGGTCCAGCGCGGCCTCGATCACCACCTTGCTCTTGCCGCGGCCCCAGGCGATTTCAGCGTATTCACGGCTGAAGTCGGTGGTGAACAGCGGCTTGATGGTTTTCTTGTCCAGGTTGGCCAGTTGCTCGGGCCAGCAGGTGGCGTCCAGCTTCTTCAGGTCGAGCTTGACCTTGTCCAGGTTCCATTCGTACTCGTTGCGCTCTGACAGGCCAGCCACGCTCTGGCCGCGGCACTTGAGGGTTTGGATGACAGCGTCGCCATCGCGGCGCAGGCGCAGGGCGACACGGGCGGCGGACAGCTCACGCTCGGGGGTGTCGAAGTACTGGTTGAGCAGTTCACGGGTCTGCCAGCCGGACTTGTTGCGCTTTTTCAGCAGAGGGTGCTCGCGAAGTGCGGCAAGGGTCTCGCGGCTGGCGCGGAGCTTCAGTTCGGTTTCTTTGTGCATCACAGACTCGAAAGAGGGGGCGTGGTTGGCAGAGAGTCTACAGCAGTCAGCCCTCAACGGTTTATTCCAGACAGCGGATAGTCCTATGATGGGCAACGTTTCCGAGGAGTACGCGCATGCCGTTGCCGACGCTGAAAGACCAGTTTGCCGCCTTGATCGCCGCGCCTTCGGTTAGCTGTACCCAACCTGCGCTGGACCAGTCCAACCGCCAGGTTATCGACCTGTTGGCCGGTTGGCTCGGCGACCTGGGTTTCAAGTGCGATATCCAGCAGGTCAGCCCCGGCAAGTTTAACCTGCTGGCCAGCCGTGGCACCGGCCCGGGAGGGCTGGTGCTTGCCGGGCACAGCGATACCGTGCCCTATGACGAACAGCTGTGGGCCAGCGACCCGCTGAAGCTGACCGAAGCCGATGGCCGTTGGGTCGGCCTGGGCAGCTGCGACATGAAGGGCTTCTTCGCCCTGGTCATCGAAGCGGTCATCCCGCTGCTGGAGCACGACTTCAAGGAGCCGCTGCTGATCCTTGCCACCTGCGACGAAGAAAGCTCCATGTCCGGCGCCCGTGCCCTGGCCGAGGCCGGCCAGCCACTGGGGCGTGCAGCGGTCATCGGTGAGCCTACCGGGCTGCGGCCAATTCGCATGCACAAGGGCATCCTCATGGACCGCATCGACATCCTCGGCCGCAGTGGCCATTCGTCGGATCCAAGCCTGGGCCGCAGCGCCATGGAAGCCATGCATGCGGTCATGGGCGAGCTGATGGGCCTGCGCCAGCACTGGCAAAACACCTATAGCAACCCCCAGTTCACCGTGCCGACCCCGACCATGAACTTCGGCTGCATCCACGGCGGTGACAACCCCAACCGCATCTGCGGCCAGTGTGCCCTGGAATTCGACCTGCGGCCGCTGCCGGGCATGGATGTGGAGCAACTGCGCGCGGCCATTCGCGAAAAGCTGGTACCCGTGGCCGAGCGCCATGAGGTGCGCATCGACTATGCGCCGCTGTTCCCGGAGGTGCCGCCGTTCGAGCAGGCTGCCGATGTCGAACTGGTTCAGGTCGCGGAGCGCCTGACTGGCCATCGCGCTGAAGCGGTGGCGTTCGGCACCGAAGCACCTTATCTTCAGCAACTGGGCTGCCAGACCATCGTGCTGGGCCCTGGCGACATTGCCTGCGCCCACCAGCCCGGCGAATACCTTGAAATGTCACGAATCGAGCCTACCGTGCGTCTATTGCGTGACCTGATCCGGCACTATTGCCTGCACTAAACGTCAATCGAACTGATTCGTTCCTGCCTAGAGGAGACCGCGCGTGACCGCAAGCCTGTTCCGACGATGATCCTGAACGCCCCCTGCATCGCCGTTCTCCGTCCACTTATCCACAGGCCCTGTCATGCCCGATTACGTCAACTGGCTGCGTCATGCATCCCCCTATATCAATGCCCATCGCGACTGCACCTTTGTGGTCATGCTCCCTGGCGATGGGGTGGAACACCCTAATTTTGGCAATATCGTCCACGACCTGGTGCTGCTGCACAGCCTGGGCGTGCGCCTGGTGCTGGTGCATGGCTCGCGCCCGCAGATCGAAAGCCGGCTGGCCGATCGCGGCCTGACGCCGCACTATCACCGGGGCATGCGTATTACTGATGCGGCCACCCTGGACTGCGTGATCGATGCCGTCGGCGCCCTGCGCCTGGCCATTGAAGCGCGGCTGTCGATGGACATCGCCGCTTCGCCCATGCAGGGCTCGCGCCTGCGCGTGGCCTCCGGCAACCTGGTCACTGCGCGGCCGATCGGCGTGCTCGAAGGCGTGGACTACCACCACACTGGCGAAGTGCGCCGCGTCGACCGTAAGGGCATCAGCCGCCTGCTCGACGAGCGCTCTATCGTGCTGTTGTCGCCCTTGGGCTACTCGCCTACCGGTGAAATCTTCAACCTGGCCTGCGAAGACGTGGCTACCCGCGCGGCCATCGAACTGGGTGCCGACAAATTGTTGCTGTTCGGCGCCGAGCCGGGTCTGTTGGACGCTGACGGTAGGCTGGTGCGTGAACTGCGCCCGCAGCAGGTTGCTCCGCATCTGCAGCGTCTAGGCAGCGACTACCAGGGCGAACTGCTGGATGCTGCGGCCGAGGCTTGCAAAGGCGGTGTGGCGCGCAGCCATATCGTCAGCTATGCCGAGGACGGCGCGCTGCTCACCGAGCTGTTCACCCGGGGCGGTGGCGGTACGCTGGTGTCGCAGGAGCAGTTCGAAGTGGTGCGCGAGGCGACCATCGAGGACGTCGGTGGCCTGCTGGAGTTGATCAGCCCGCTGGAAGAGCAGGGCATCCTGGTGCGCCGTTCGCGCGAAGTGCTGGAACGAGAGATCGAGCAGTTCAGCGTGGTCGAGCGCGAGGGCATGATCATCGCCTGTGCGGCGCTGTACCCGATTGCCGATTCCGAGGCCGGGGAGCTGGCTTGCCTGGCGGTGAACCCGGAGTACCGCCATGGCGGACGTGGCGATGAGCTGCTGGAACGCATCGAGAGCCGGGCACGGCAAATGGGTTTGAGTACTTTGTTCGTGCTGACTACGCGCACTGCGCACTGGTTTCGCGAGCGCGGCTTTGCGCCCAGTGGCGTGGAGCGGCTGCCGGCGGCGCGGGCTTCGCTGTACAACTACCAGCGCAATTCGAAGATTTTCGAGAAGCCCTTGTAAGCCTGTACCGCAGCTCATGTGGGAGCGGCCTTGCGTCGCGAAAGGGCCGCAAAGCGGCCCCGACATTATCAGCTTGATGCGCAAATATTGGGGGCACTTTCGCCCCTATCGCGACGCCGCTCCCACAATGGGGGGCGGCGTTTTCGTTTACACGGTATGCAGGTACCAGTTGTACTCGAGGTCGGAGATCGAGTGCTCGAACTCTTCCAGCTCGCTTTCCTTGCACGCGACAAAGATGTCGATGTACTTCGGATCGATGTACTTGTTCAGGATTTCGCTGTCGTCCAGCTCGCGCAGGGCATCGCGCAGGTTGTTCGGCAGGCTCTGCTCCAGCTGCTCGTACGAGTTGCCTTCGATCGGCTCGCCCGGTTCGATCTTGTTGGTCAGGCCGTGGTGCACGCCCGCCAGCACCGCAGCCATCATCAGGTACGGGTTGGCGTCGGCACCGGCCACGCGGTGCTCGATGCGCACGGCGTCCGGCGAGCCGGTCGGTACGCGCAGGGCCACGGTGCGGTTGTCCAGGCCCCAGCTTGGCGCGTTCGGTACGTAGAACTGCGCGCCGAAGCGGCGGTACGAGTTGACGTTCGGGCAGAGGAACGCCATGGACGCGGGCAGGGTCTCGAGCACACCGCCGACAGCGTGACGTAGCGCGGCGTTCTGCTCGGGATCCTCGCTGGTGAAGATGTTGTTGCCATCTTTGTCCAGCACGGAAATGTGTACATGCAGGCCGTTACCAGCCTGGCCCGGGTAGGGCTTGGCCATGAAAGTGGTGTCCATTTCATGGTCGTAGGCGATGTTCTTGATCAACCGCTTGAGCAGTACCGCGTAATCGCAGGCCTTGAGCGGGTCGGGCACGTGGTGCAGGTTGACTTCGAACTGCGCCGGGGCGCTTTCCTTGACGATGGCGTCGGCCGGGATGCCTTGCTCCTTCGCGCCTTCGAGGATGTCCTGCAGGCAGTCGGCATACTCGTCGAGGTCGTCGATCAGGTACACCTGGGTCGACTGCGGGCGCTTGCCCGAGATTGGCGAGCGCGGCGGCTGCGGGCGGCCATTCACGTTCTCCTGGTCGATCAGGTAGAACTCCAGCTCGAATGCGGCGCAGATGGTCAGGCCCATATCGGTGAACTTGCTCACCACCTGGCGCAGCACTTCACGCGGGTCGGCGAAGAACGGCTCGCCTTCCAGCTCGTGCATGGTCATCAGCAGCTGGGCGGTAGGGCGTTTTTGCCACGGCTCATTACAGAGCGTGTCGGGGATTGGATAGCAGATGCGGTCAGCATCGCCGATGTCCAGGCCCAGCCCGGTGCTTTCGACGGTGGAACCGTTGATGTCCAGGGCAAAGAGGGAGGCCGGCAGATTGATGCCTTTCTCGTAAACCTTGTGGAGGCTGGTGCGCTCTATGCGCTTGCCACGCACCACACCATTCATATCTGCAATCAGAAGGTCAACGTAGAGAACCTCAGGATGTTCCTTAAGGAACGCGTTCGCTTCGTTAAGCTGAACGGCACGCGGGGGTACCGACATGATGCAACACCTTTGTTGTTAAAAATATCAATCAAGGGGGGCTTGCAGGACCAGTCAACCGAAAAGCCATACTGATGTCAAGCCAACCCCATGACGCCCTGAAATGGCACATCTACGGCAGATTTGCTGCATATCGGGGCAGGCCATTATCCGCTATTTCTGCCTGAAAGGGTGATCTCAAACGTGCCGTGTTTTATTTTTTACGGAAGTGTTGTGTAAAAAAATGAACAAGGCTAAGCTCGGTCACAACCCAGAACACAATAATACGAGGGTCACATGGTCCGCTTGCCGCGACCTGAAAGTACTGCGTGCGCAGTGCAATCGGGTACTTCCGTCGTTTTTGCAAGCTTCGTCAATGGCGTGGTCGCCCTGGCCGCAATAATTGACGTTTGGCGTTCCCGGACCCGTCCTCGTAGCGGCTTGCCGCCCTTCGCTTCGTCTTCCTGCCTTTTGAACTCATTACGGACACAGCTGATTTCAGTGTATCCACTGTGGCTCTGCGCGTGGGTTTTTGCTTTAGCAATCGACTCCATCCAGAATCAAGTCGCGGACCACCTTACCTCCTGAGGTATTTATGAGTAACAACCTCGACCAGCTCACCGATTGGTTGAAAGAGCACAAGATCACCGAAGTCGAATGCATGATCAGCGACCTGACCGGCATCACGCGCGGCAAGATTTCGCCAACCAACAAATTCATCGCTGAAAAAGGCATGCGGCTGCCCGAAAGCGTGCTGCTGCAGACCGTGACCGGCGACTACGTCGACGACGACATCTATTACGAACTGCTCGACCCTGCAGACATCGACATGATCTGCCGCCCTGACGAGAACGCTGTGTTCCTCGTGCCGTGGGCCATCGAGCCAACCGCACAGGTCATCCACGACACCTACGACAAGAAGGGCAACCCGGTCGAACTGTCGCCGCGCAACGTGCTGAAGAAAGTGCTCAAGCTATACGCTGACAAGGGCTGGCAGCCGATCGTCGCACCGGAGATGGAGTTCTACCTGACCAAGCGCAGCGAAGACCCGGACTTCCCGCTGCAGCCCCCGGTAGGCCGTTCCGGTCGCCCGGAAACCGGCCGTCAGTCGTTCTCGATCGAAGCTGCCAACGAATTCGACCCGCTGTTCGAAGACGTCTACGACTGGTGCGAGCTGCAGCAGCTGGACCTCGACACGCTGATCCACGAAGACGGCACGGCGCAGATGGAAATCAACTTCCGTCACGGCGACGCTCTGCACCTGGCCGACCAGATCCTGGTGTTCAAGCGCACCATGCGCGAGGCGGCGCTCAAGCACAACGTGGCTGCCACTTTCATGGCCAAACCGATGACCGGCGAGCCGGGCAGTGCCATGCACCTGCACCAGAGTGTGGTCGACGTGGCCACCGGCAAGAACATCTTCAGCAATGAAGACGGCAGCATGAGCGAGCTGTTCCTGAACCACATTGGCGGCCTGCAGAAGTTCATCCCCGAGGCGCTGCCGCTGTTCGCGCCCAACGTCAACTCGTTCCGCCGCTTCCTGCCCGACACTTCGGCTCCGGTAAACGTGGAGTGGGGCGAAGAAAACCGCACCGTCGGCCTGCGTGTACCGGATGCCGGCCCGCAAAGCCGGCGCGTCGAAAACCGCCTGCCGGGCGCCGACGCCAACCCATACCTGGCCATCGCCGCCAGCCTGCTGTGTGGCTACATCGGCATGGTCGAAGGCATCGAGGCCAGCGCGCCAGTGCAGGGCCGTGGTTACGAACGCCGCAACCTGCGCCTGCCCCTGACCATCGAAGATGCCTTGGAACGCATGGAAAACAGCCGTGCGCTGGTGCAGTACCTGGGCAAGAAATTCATTACCGGGTATGTCGCGACCAAGCGCGCCGAGCACGAAAACTTCAAACGTGTCATCAGTTCGTGGGAGCGTGAGTTCCTGCTGTTCGCTGTCTGATCAACCCTGGTGCCGCAGGAGCGCGGCGGTCCAATAACGGAGAAGCACATGAGCGTCAACAACCCGCAAACCCGTGAATGGCAAACCCTGAGCGGGGAGCATCACCTCGCACCTTTCAGTGACTACAAGCAACTGAAGGAGAAGGGGCCGCGCATTATCACCAAGGCCCAGGGTGTGCATTTGTGGGATAGCGAGGGGCACAAGATTCTCGACGGCATGGCCGGTCTGTGGTGTGTGGCGGTCGGCTACGGCCGTGAAGAGCTGGTGCAGGCGGCGGAAAAACAGATGCGTGAGCTGCCGTACTACAACCTGTTCTTCCAGACCGCTCACCCGCCTGCGCTCGAGCTGGCCAAGGCGATCACCGACGTGGCGCCGAAAGGTATGACCCATGTGTTCTTCACCGGCTCCGGCTCCGAAGGCAACGACACAGTGCTGCGCATGGTGCGCCACTACTGGGCGCTGAAGGGCAAACCGCACAAGCAGACCATCATCGGCCGCATCAACGGTTACCACGGGTCCACCTTCGCCGGTGCTTGCCTGGGCGGCATGAGCGGCATGCACGAGCAGGGTGGCCTGCCGATTCCGGGCATCGTACACATCCCTCAGCCGTACTGGTTCGGCGAGGGTGGCGACATGACCCCTGACGAATTCGGTGTCTGGGCCGCCGAGCAGTTGGAGAAGAAGATCCTCGAAGTCGGCGAAGACAACGTCGCTGCCTTCATCGCCGAGCCGATCCAGGGCGCTGGCGGCGTGATCATCCCGCCGGAAACCTACTGGCCGAAGGTGAAGGAGATCCTCGCCAGGTACGACATCCTGTTCGTCGCCGACGAGGTGATCTGCGGCTTCGGCCGTACCGGCGAGTGGTTCGGCTCGGACTACTACGACCTCAAGCCCGACCTGATGACCATCGCGAAAGGCCTGACCTCCGGTTACATCCCCATGGGCGGTGTGATTGTGCGTGACACCGTGGCCAAGGTGATCAGCGAAGGCGGCGACTTCAACCACGGTTTCACCTACTCCGGTCACCCGGTGGCGGCTGCGGTGGGCCTGGAAAACCTGCGCATCCTGCGTGACGAGAAAATTGTCGAGAAGGCGCGCACGGAAGCGGCACCGTATTTGCAAAAGCGTTTGCGTGAGCTGCAGGACCATCCACTGGTGGGTGAAGTGCGCGGCCTGGGCATGCTGGGTGCGATCGAGCTGGTTAAGGACAAGGCCACCCGCAGCCGTTACGAGGGCAAGGGCGTGGGCATGATCTGCCGCACCTTCTGCTTTGAGAACGGGCTCATCATGCGTGCGGTGGGTGACACCATGATCATCGCGCCGCCGCTGGTAATCAGCCATGCGGAGATCGACGAACTGGTGGAAAAGGCGCGCAAGTGCCTGGACCTGACCCTTGAGGCGATTCGATAAGCGTTTGCTAGGCTAGCGTTGTGACATTAAGTCGTTACATGGCCCTGCTTTCCTTGATACAGGGCCTTGTAACTTGCCAGACTAGCGACTGTTTCAGTCGCCGCGCGCTCTGCACCGTGGGTTCTGGCTGCTGGACAGTTGCTAAATAAAAATTCTGGAGCATTACGCATGAATAAAATGGGCAAGACGTTGCTGGCCGCCGCCCTGATGGGTGCCATGGCCTCCGCTGTTCAGGCTGAAGACAAAGTGTTGAACGTCTATAACTGGTCGGACTACATCGCTCCGGACACCATCGCCAAGTTCGAGAAGCAGACGGGGATCAAGGTCAAGTACGACGTCTTCGACAGCAACGAAACCCTGGAAGCCAAGCTGCTGGCAGGCAAGTCGGGCTACGACATCGTCGTGCCTTCGAACAATTTCCTGGCCAAGCAGATCAAGGCGGGCGTGTACGAGGAGCTGGACCGGTCCAAGCTGCCGAACTGGAAGAACCTCGACCCCGACCTGCTCAAGGCCGTTGGCGATGCCAGCGACAAGGACAACAAGCATGCCTTCCCTTACATGTGGGGCTCGATCGGCATTGGCTACAACCCGGAAAAGGTCAAGGCTGTGCTGGGCGTGGACAAGATCGATTCGTGGGACGTGGTGTTCAAGCCTGAGAACATCGCCAAGCTCAAGAGCTGCGGCGTGAGCTTCCTCGACGCCCCGACCGAAATGCTCCCGGCTGCGCTGCACTACCTCGGCAAGCCGACCGACAGCACCAAGAAAGAAGACCTGAAGGCCGCCGAGGACCTGTTCCTCAAGATCCGTCCTTCGATCACCTATTTCCACTCGTCCAAGTACATCGGCGACATGGCCAACGGCAACATCTGTGTAGCCGTCGGTTACTCGGGTGACCTGGAGCAGTCCAAGGCCCGTGCCCATGAAGCGGGCGACAAGGTCAAAGTGGACTACGTCATTCCGAAGGAAGGTGCCGGTACTTTCTACGACATGGTCGCCATCCCGAAAGATGCCGAGCATAAAGACGCGGCCTACGAGTTCATGAACTTCCTGATGCAGCCGGAAATCATGGCTGAAATCACCAACGCCGTACGCTTCCCGAACGGTAACGCTGCTGCCACCCCGTTCGTGGACAAAGACATCACCAGCGACCCAAGCATCTACCCGCCTGCCGAAGTGAAGAAGCAGCTGTACGCGATCGCTGCGCCTGACGCTTCTGTGCAGCGAGTGATCACCCGCAGCTGGACGAAGATCAAGTCGGGCAAGTAAGCCCGATGCGACAGCTCTGGGCCGGGTTTTTCGGCCCAGAGCCATTGAAAGGTAATTGATGATTGCGGCATCGAAGCTGCGAAGTTAAGTTGCGCGCCGGTTTTGCGTGTGCGGCAGCATTGTCGCTACCCAGGCACTGATTGTGAGGACCCCCACTTGTCTATTTCTGTATTCCGCAAGGCCTTGATGGCTGGCGCGGGCCTGACGCTGGCATGCAGCGTCCAAGCGGCGCCGACGGTGCACTTCTATAACTGGTCCGACTACATCGGCCCGACCACACTCGCGGACTTCGAGAAAGCCACGGGCATCAAGCCTGTGCAAGACGTGTTCGACTCCAACGAAACCCTGGAAGGCAAGCTGCTGGCCGGTAACACCGGCTATGACGTGGTGGTGCCGTCCAACCATTTCCTCGGCAAGCAGATCAAGGCGGGCGCCTTCCAGAAGCTCGACAAGAACCTGCTGCCCAACTATTCCAATCTCGACCCGGCGTTGATGAAGCGCCTGGAAAAGAACGACCCGGGCAACCAATACGCGGTGCCTTACCTGTGGGGTACCAACGGCATCGGTTACAACGTCGACAAGGTCAAGGCCGCGCTGGGCGTGGACACCATCGACTCCTGGGCCGTGCTGTTCGAACCCGAAAACATGAAGAAGCTCTCCAAGTGCGGTGTGGCCTTCCTCGACTCGGCGGACGAAATGCTGCCAGCGGTGCTCAACTACATGGGCCTCAACCCGAACAGCACCGACCCCAAGGATTACGCCAAGGCCGAGCAGAAGCTGCTGGCGGTGCGCCCGTACGTGACCTACTTCCACTCGTCCAAGTACATCACCGACCTGGCCAACGGCGACATCTGCGTCGCGGCAGGTTTTTCGGGTGATGTGTTCCAGGCCAAGGCCCGTGCTGAAGAAGCGAAGAAGGGCGTGAACCTGGCCTACGCCATTCCCAAGGAAGGCGGCAACCTCTGGTTCGACGTGCTGGCGATCCCCAAGGACGCCAAGAACGTCAAAGAGGCGCATGCCTTCATCAACTATTTGCTGAAACCTGAGGTTATCGCCCAGGTCAGTGATTACGTCGGTTACGCCAACCCGAACCCCAAGGCTGGCGCCCTGATGGACCAGGCCGTAAGGACTGACGCCGCGGTTTACCCACCGCAGGAAGTGCTGGACAAGATGTTCGTGAACTCAGAGTTGCCCCCCAAGGTGCAACGGCTGATGACCCGCAGCTGGACCAAGGTCAAGTCGGGCAAGTAAAAATCCAGACCCGCGACGGCACCGTAGAACAGGCCACGCGGGCACAAAAATCTTGTTGGGAGTTTCACTCATGGCAGTTGCCTCCGGTGCCTATAAAAAAGCCCTCGAGGGTGGCCAGCAACCCAAGCAGGTGCTGGTCAAGATCGACCGGGTCACGAAAAAGTTCGACGAAACGGTAGCCGTGGACGATGTGTCCCTGGAAATCCGCAAGGGCGAGATCTTCGCCCTGCTGGGCGGCTCCGGTTCCGGCAAGTCCACCTTGCTGCGTATGCTGGCCGGCTTCGAGCGCCCGTCCGAAGGGCGGATCTTCCTCGATGGCGTCGACATCACCGACATGCCGCCGTACGAGCGGCCGATCAACATGATGTTCCAGTCCTACGCGCTGTTCCCGCACATGACCGTGGCGCAGAACATCGCCTTCGGCCTGCAGCAGGACAAGATGCCCAAGGCCGAGATCGATGCCCGCGTAGCCGAGATGCTCAAGCTGGTGCACATGACTCAGTACGCCAAGCGCAAGCCGCACCAGTTGTCGGGCGGCCAGCGTCAGCGTGTGGCGTTGGCCCGCTCGCTGGCCAAGCGCCCCAAACTGCTGCTGCTCGACGAGCCGATGGGTGCACTGGACAAGAAACTGCGTTCGCAGATGCAGCTGGAACTGGTCGAGATCATCGAGCGCGTGGGTGTAACCTGCGTGATGGTGACCCACGATCAGGAAGAGGCCATGACCATGGCCCAGCGCATCGCCATCATGCACCTGGGCTGGATCGCCCAGATCGGCTCGCCAGTGGACATCTACGAGACACCTACCAGCCGACTGGTGTGCGAGTTCATCGGTAACGTCAACCTGTTCGAAGGTGACGTGGTCGACGACGCCGAAGGTTACGCGATCATTGCCAGCCCGGAGCTGGAGCGCAAGATCTACGTGGGCCACGGCATCACCACCTCGGTGGAAGACAAGCACATCACCTACGCCCTGCGCCCGGAAAAGATGCTGGTCACCACCCAGCAGCCAACCTGCGAGCACAACTGGTCGCGCGGCAAGATCCACGACATCGCCTACCTGGGCGGCCACTCGGTGTTCTATGTGGAGCTGCCGAGCGGCAAGATCGTCCAGTCGTTCGTTGCCAACGCCGAGCGCCAAGGTACCCGTCCTACCTGGGGCGATGAAGTGTACGTATGGTGGGAAGACGACAGCGGCGTGGTACTGCGGTCATGAAACTGCGCAAGCTCAAGCGAGCCTTCCAGCGTCTGGTCCCGGAGGGGCGGCACTTGGTGATCGGCGTGCCGTTCATCTGGCTGTTCCTGTTCTTCATGCTGCCGTTCTTCATCGTCCTGAAGATCAGTTTTGCCGAAGCTGATGTGGCAATCCCGCCGTATACCGAGATCTACACCTACGTCGAAGACAAGATCCAGCTGGTCCTCAACCTGGCCAACTACGGGCTGTTGACCGAGGATGAGCTGTACCTCTCGGCCTACCTGGGTTCGTTGAAGATGGCGTTCTTCAGCACCCTGCTGTGCCTGCTGATCGGCTTCCCGATGGCCTACGCCATTGCCAACGCCAAGAAGGAGACCCAGACGGTCCTGCTGTTGCTGATCATGATGCCAACCTGGACCGCGATCCTGATCCGCGTCTATGCCTGGATGGGTATCCTCAGCAACAACGGCCTGCTCAACGGTTTCCTCCTGTGGACCGGGTTGATCGACCAGCCGTTGCAGATCCTCAACACCAACCTGGCGGTCTACATCGGCGTGGTCTATTCGTACCTGCCGTTCATGATCCTGCCGCTGTTCGCCAACCTGGTGAAGCATGATCCGAGCCTGCTCGAAGCTGCCTCCGACCTGGGTTCGAGCACCTTCAACAGCTTCTGGAAGATCACGGTACCGCTGTCGAAAAACGGCATCATCGCCGGCTGCATGCTGGTGTTCATCCCGGTGGTGGGCGAGTTCGTGATCCCGGAACTGCTCGGCGGCCCGGAAACCCTGATGATCGGTAAAGTGCTGTGGCAGGAGTTCTTCAACAACCGTGACTGGCCGGTGGCATCCGCCCTGGCAGTGGTGATGCTGGCGATCCTGATCGTGCCGATCCTGCTGTTCAACCGTAGCCAGGCCAAAGAGATGGAGGGCCGCGCATGAAACGCTTCAGTTTCTCCAAGCTGATGCTGGTGCTCGGCTTGCTGTTCATCTACCTGCCGATGCTGATCCTGGTGATCTACTCGTTCAACGCCTCCAAGCTGGTGACGGTGTGGGGCGGCTGGTCGATCAAATGGTACGTCGGCCTGCTCGACAACACCCAGCTGATGGGTTCGGTGATGCGCTCGCTGGAAATCGCCTGCTACACGGCGGTGGCGGCAGTGGCGCTGGGTACCCTGGCGGCCTTCGTGCTGACCCGCGTCACCCGCTTCAAGGGCCGCACGCTGTTCGGTGGCCTGGTCACTGCGCCGCTGGTAATGCCCGAAGTGATCACCGGTCTGTCGCTGTTGCTGCTGTTCGTGGCCATGGCGCAGATGATCGGCTGGCCGCAGGAGCGGGGTATCGTCACCATCTGGATCGCCCACACAACGTTCTGTGCGGCGTATGTGGCGGTGGTGGTGTCGGCTCGCCTGCGTGAGCTGGACCTGTCGATCGAGGAAGCGGCGATGGACCTGGGTGCCAAGCCGTGGAAGGTGTTCTTCCTGATCACCATCCCGATGATCGCGCCATCGCTGGCGGCGGGCGGCATGATGTCGTTCGCCCTGTCGCTGGACGACCTGGTACTGGCCAGCTTCGTCTCCGGGCCTGGCTCGACCACCTTGCCGATGGAAGTGTTCTCGGCGGTGCGTCTGGGTGTGAAACCGGAGATCAACGCCGTGGCCAGCCTGATCTTGCTGTCGGTATCGCTGGTGACCTTCTTCGTCTGGTACTTCAGCCGCCAGGCCGAAGAGCGTCGTCGCAAGGCGATTCAGCAGGCGATCGAAGAGGGTGCTGCAGCCAACGCTTCGCAGCCGCAGGTCAAGCGCCCGGCGCAGGTGGCTGCGTCGGCCTGACATGGCCCTTTCGCGGGCACGCCCGCTCCCACAGGGACCTCACAGCCTTCAGGGTTGTGGTGAGCCCTGTGGGGCAGGGGTATCACAGCCTTCAGGGTTGTGGTGAGCCCTTTGGGGCAGGGGTATCACAGCCTTCAGGGTTGTGCTGAGCCCTGTGGGGCAGGGGTATCACAGCCTTCAGGGTTGTGATGAGCCCTGTGGGGCAGGGGTATCACAGCCTTCAGGGTTGTGGTGAGCCCTTTGGGGCAGGGGTATCACAGCCTTCAGGGTTGTGGTGAGCCCTTTGGGGCAGGGGTATCACAGCCTTCAGGGTTGTGCTGAGCCCTGGGGCAGGGGCATCACGATCTTCAGGGTTGTGGTGAGCCCTGTGGGGTAGGGGTGTCATAGCTTTCAGGGTTGTGGTGAGCTCTGTGGGAGCGGGCATGCCCGCGAAGGCTCCAGCACCGATTCAAAGCCATACCGCATCCCAATGTGGATAGTCCCTGATACTTCTGACCAATCCAGCCCTCAAGGGATTGGCAACAATGTACCGGGCTACATGAACCACACACTCTTCCCGCCGCAGCGCATGGTTCTGGTAACCCGATTGCCATATCGGCTTGTGCCCGACACCGGCCTTGCGCAAGGCAATCGCTGTGCGTGATTTGAACTTGCGCATCAGCGTTCCCAATGTCACTTCTTTCAGCTCAATTAGCCAATGCAGATGGTCCGGCATCACTACCCAGGCCAACGATTGGCAGTCCTGAATGTCATCTGAGACCCGAAGGTGTTTGACCACCAGACGGGCATGGTGGAAGTCGCGGAACAGTGGTTTGCGTTGATGCGTGATGGTGGTCAGCATGTAGAGCCTGCCAGGCTCGGAGAAGCGCCCGCGGCGCAGTCGGTGGGATTCGGCTAACGGCATTTTGATCTTCCTTGAATGTGAACCTCCCTGTGAAAGGTAGCGGTTGGAGCGGGGATGGCAGAAGACCGATGGTTTCTGGATATGGCAGATACTGATACCTGGCTGTGGAGGCCTCTTCGCGGGCTCGCCCGCTCCCACAGGTACCGCGCAGGTCTCGAATAGTGCGCTCTCTCTGTGGGAGCGGGCGTGCCCGCGAAGAGGCCCCCACAGGCACCAAAAATGCCAGCATGGCCCCCGCCAGTGATGTTTATCGAACCCTGAACTACGCTCACAGTCGCATCCCACAAATCATTTGTGCGCAAGCAAGGAGCCAGCATGGCGTTGATGCGTCCGCTGTCGGTCATCTGTCTGGGGTTGTTGTACATGCTCACCGGCTGTAGCAAGGAAGAGGTCCCCAAGACGCTGCCTCGGGTGGGGGTGCAGCAGGTACAACCCACCGATTTCGCTGCCAGGGTCACCCTGACCGGCGACGTACAGGCAAGGGTGCAGACCGATTTGTCATTCCGCGTCGGCGGCAAGATCATTTCGCGTAGCGTCGACGTAGGCGATCACGTCAAGGCCAACCAGGTGCTGGCCCGGCTTGACCCGAAAGACCTGCAGAACAATGTCGACTCGGCCAAGGCCGAAGTATTCGCCGCGCAGGCGCGCGTTACCCAGACCAGTGCGGCCTTCGTGCGCCAGCAAAAACTGCTGCCCAAGGGCTACACCAGCCAGAGCGAATACGATGCTGCCGAAGCCGCGCTGCGCAGCAATCAGAGCGCACTCAAGGCCGCCCAGGCGCAACTGGCCAATGCCAACGAGCAACTCAGCTACACCGCACTGGTCTCCGAGGCCGCCGGGGTCATCACCGAGCGTCAGGCCGAGGTCGGCCAGGTGGTGCAGGCGACCATGCCGATCTTCAGCCTGGCCGTCGATGGCGACCGCGATGCGGTGTTCAACGTCTACGAGTCGCTGCTGGTGGCACCGCCCAGCGATGCCGGGGTAGTCGTGAGCCTGCTGGACGATCCCAAGGTCCAGGCCCGTGGCTTCGTGCGCGAAATAACCCCCACCGTGTCGGCGCAAAGCGGCACCGTGCAGGTCAAGGTGGGGCTCAAGGACGTGCCGCCCGGGATGCAATTGGGGGCACCGGTTACTGCCACCACCAATGCCCAGGGCCGGCCCAGCATCGAGCTGCCGTGGTCGGCGCTGACCAAGGCCTTGCATGAGCCTGCCGTGTGGGTGGTGGGCGAGGGCGACAAGGTGGAACTGCGCAAAGTCAAAATCCGCCGTTACCTCACCGGCAAGATCGTGGTCGCCAGCGGCCTGAAAGCCGGCGAGACCGTAGTGGTCAATGGCGGCCAGTTGCTGCACCCCGGCATGCAGGTACAGAAGGTCGACGCCAAGGGCCCAGGGGGTGAGCTATGAAGCGTCTGCTGCTGATGCTGTCGGCCGGGGTGCTGCTGGTCGGTTGCAGTAGCGAAGAAGAGGCACCAGAGGCGATCCGGCCAGTGCTGTCGGTCAAGGTCGAACCCCAGGTGCAGTCGCAGCTGGGCCGCTTCGCCGGCAGTATCCAGGCGCGCTTCGAAAGCACCTTGGGCTTCCGGGTTTCCGGGCGCATTGCCCGGCGCTGGCTGGACGTGGGCGCCCAGGTGAAACCGGGCGACACCTTGGCCACCCTGGACCCCACCGACCAGCAGAACCAGCTGCGCGCCGCCGAAGGCGATCTGGCCAAGGTGCAGGCACAGTGGATCAACGCCCAGGCCGATGCCCGTCGCCAGCAGCAGTTGTATGACCGTGGGGTAGGCGCCCAGGCACAGCTGGATATTGCCCAGACCAACCTGAAAACCACCAGCGCGGCGTTGGAGCAGGCGCGCTCCGCCGTCAGCCAGGCCCGCGACCAGCTCGACTACAGCACCCTGCGTACCGACCACGCTGCCGTGATTACCGCGTGGCAGGCCGAAGCCGGGCAAACCGTTACCGCCGGGCAAGCCGTGGTGACCCTGGCCCGGCCGGACGTGAAGGAAGCGGTAATCGACCTGCCGATCGATCTGGCCGAGCAGTTGAGCAAAGGCCTGACCTTCACCGTTGCTTCGCAACTGGACCCGACCATCAACACCACGGCCAGCCTGCGCGAACTGGAGCCCCAGGCCGATGCCACCACCCGGACCCGCCGTGCTCGCCTGACCCTGGCCAGCACACCGGCGGCCTTTCACCTTGGCACCGCCATCAGTGTGACCCTTAGCTCGGAAGTGTCCCCGCGCAGCGAACTGCCCTTGAGTGCCTTGCTCGAGCGCGACGGCAAGACCCAGGTGTGGGTGATCGATACGCAGCACAAGACCGTGGCCACCCGTGACGTGGCGCTGATCGACCGCACCGATGACAGCATCGTACTGAGCGCCGGCGTGCAGCCCGGTGAGCGCGTGGTCACTGCCGGCGTCAACAGTCTCAAGCCTGGCCAGAAGGTCACCTTCGACGAGGATGCGCAATGAAAGGAAGCTTCAACCTGTCCGACTGGGCGCTCAAGCATCAATCGTTCGTCTGGTACCTGATGTTCGTTGGCCTGTTGATGGGGATTTTCTCCTACTTCAACCTGGGCCGTGAGGAAGACCCGTCGTTCACCATCAAAACCATGGTCATCCAGACCCGCTGGCCCGGTGCGACCCAGGACGAAACCCTCTACCAGGTCACCGACCGTATCGAGAAAAAGCTCGAGGAACTCGATTCACTCGACTACACCAAAAGCTACACCCGCCCCGGCGAATCCACGGTCTACGTGTACCTTCGCGACACCACCAAGGCCAAGGACATCCCGGAAATCTGGTACCAGGTGCGCAAGAAGATCCAGGACATTCGTGGCGAATTTCCCGCCGGTATCCAGGGGCCGGGCTTCAACGACGAATTCGGTGATGTATTCGGTTCGATCTATGCCTTTACCGCCGACGGCCTGACCCTGCGCCAACTGCGGGACTACGTGGAACAGGCAAGGGCCGAGGTCCGCGATGTACCCAACATCGGCAAGATCGAGCTGGTCGGCACCCAGGACGAAGTGCTGTACCTGAACTTCTCCACCCGCAAGCTGGCTGCCCTGGGCATTGACCAGCGCCAGGTAATGCAGGCACTTCAAGCGCAGAATGCGGTGACGCCGGCCGGCATGATCGAGGCCGGCCCGGAGCGCATCTCGGTGCGCACGTCCGGGCAGTTTGCCTCGGAGAAAGACCTGCAATCCGTCAACTTGAGGATCAACGACCGCTTCTTCCGCCTGGCTGATATCGCCGACATCGAGCGCGGCTATGTCGACCCGCCCTCGCCAATGTTCCGTTACAACGGCCAGACAGCCCTTGGCCTGGCCATCGGCATGAAGGCCGGCGGCAACATCCAGGTGTTCGGTGCGGCGTTGAAAAAGCGCATGGACCAGGTGGTCCAGGACCTGCCGGTGGGTGTCGGTGTACACACCGTTTCTGACCAGGCCGTGGTGGTCAAGCAGGCGGTCGGCGGTTTCACCAGCGCGCTGTTCGAGGCGGTGGTGATCGTGCTGGCCGTGAGCTTTGTCAGTCTTGGCGTGCGCGCCGGGCTGGTGGTGGCCTGCTCGATCCCGCTGGTGCTGGCCATGGTGTTCGTGTTCATGGAGTACAGCGGCATCACCATGCAGCGGATTTCGCTGGGGGCGCTGATCATTGCGCTTGGCCTGCTGGTGGACGATGCGATGATTACCGTGGAGGTGATGGTCACGCGGCTGGAAATGGGTGAAAGCAAGGAGCAGGCGGCGACGTTCGCCTACACCTCCACAGCCTTCCCCATGCTTACCGGCACCTTGGTGACCGTGGCCGGGTTCGTGCCTATCGGCCTCAACGCCAGCTCTGCGGGTGAATACACCTTCACCCTGTTCGCGGTGATTGCCGTGGCCCTGATCGTGTCGTGGGTGGTGGCTGTGTTCTTCGCGCCGGTGCTTGGCGTGCATATTCTCAAAGGCGACAAGCTCAAGGCTCACGAGGCTGAGCCTGGCCGGGTCGGGCGGGCATTTGAAGGCGGGTTGCTGTGGTGCATGCGCAACCGCTGGTTGACCATCATCGGCACCGTGGTGCTGTTTGCCCTGGCGATCTTCTGCATGCGTTTTGTGCAGAACCAGTTTTTCCCGTCCTCGGACCGCCCGGAAATTCTCGTCGACCTCAACCT
Organism: Pseudomonas sp. KCJK9058; assembly: GCF_046230975.1. Taxonomy (NCBI): domain Bacteria; kingdom Pseudomonadati; phylum Pseudomonadota; class Gammaproteobacteria; order Pseudomonadales; family Pseudomonadaceae; genus Pseudomonas; species Pseudomonas sp. KCJK9058. Next base: position 44,457 of record NZ_JBJJLR010000001.1, on the reverse strand, counting down.
GCCGCAGAACGCCTCGATCGAGGAGACGCGCAAGGTGGTCGACCGCTTCGAGGCACGGATCAAGGACGACCCGGACCTGGTGCACTGGAGTACCTACATCGGCCAGGGCGCGATCCGCTTCTACCTGCCCCTCGATCAGCAGTTGCAGAACCCTTACTACGCGCAGCTGGTGATTGTCAGCAAGGGCTTCGAAGAGCGTGAGGCCATGATGGACCGCCTGCAGAAGATCCTGCACGAAGAGTTCGTCGGCGTCGGCACCAACGTGCAATCGCTGGAGATGGGCCCGCCGGTAGGCCGGCCGATCCAGTACCGGGTCAGCGGTGCCGACATCGACCAGGTGCGCAAACACGCCATCGAGCTGGCCACCTTGCTCGACCAGAACGAGCACATCGGCGAGATGATCTACGACTGGAACGAGCCGGGTAAGGTGCTGCGCGTGGAAATTGCCCAGGACAAGGCACGCCAGCTGGGGCTGTCGTCCGAAGATGTTGCCAATGTGATGAACAGCATCGTCAGTGGCGTGCAGATCACCCAGGTCAACGACAACATCTACTTGGTCGATGTGGTCGCGCGCGCCGAAGACAGCGAGCGTGGCTCGCCTGATACCCTGCAGAACCTGCAAATTCTCACCCCTAACGGCACGTCGATCCCGCTGCTGTCGTTCGCCACCGTGCGCTACGAACTGGAACAGCCGCTGGTGTGGCGCCGCGACCGCAAGCCGACCATCACCATCAAGGCCTCAGTCAATGGCGAGATCCAGCCCACTGACCTGGTGGCCCAGCTGAAGCCAAAAATTGACGAGTTCGCCAGCAAGCTGCCGGTCGGTTACGAAGTGGCCACGGGGGGTACGGTTGAAGAAAGCAGCAAGGCCCAGGGGCCGATCGCCAAGGTCATCCCACTGATGCTGTTCCTCATGGCGACCTTCCTGATGATCCAGTTGCACAGCGTGCAGAAGCTGTTCCTGGTGGTCAGCGTGGCGCCGCTGGGGCTGATTGGCGTGGTGTTGGCGCTGGTGCCTACGGGTACGCCGATGGGCTTTGTGGCGATCCTCGGCATCCTTGCGCTGGCGGGCATCATCATTCGTAACTCGGTGATCCTGGTGACCCAGATCGACGAGTTCGAAGCCCAGGGCCTGTCGCCGTGGGATGCGGTGGTGGAGGCCACCAACCATCGGCGCCGGCCGATCCTGCTGACCGCGGCGGCGGCGAGCCTGGGCATGATCCCGATTGCACGCGAGGTGTTCTGGGGCCCCATGGCCTACGCCATGATTGGCGGGATCATCGTGGCGACCTTGCTGACGCTGCTGTTCCTGCCGGCGCTGTACGTGGCCTGGTACAAGATCCGCGAGCCGCAGAAACACGCCTGAAGGCCCATATGGCCCCTTGTAGGAGCGGGTTTACCCGCGAATGCGATGGGGCATCGACCACCGTATTCGCGGGTAAACCCGCTCCTACCAGGGGCGCGTGCTTTTAAATGGTTATATAAAAATTCTTAAACAGTATTTTTAAGAATAATCCCGCCTCACTACTATTGCCCTCAAGCCAGGCGCAAATCCCCTTCAAACCTCTGCCCGGCGCCCTCACTCCAAGGAGAACGAGCATGAGTGCATCTCTGCGTAGCATCGACGGTCAGGACGAAGCCACCATCTTGCGTGAAATCCAGAGCGCCTTGCGCGACCTGCGTTTCGGTGCGGTGGAGATCACCGTGCACAACGCTCAGGTCGTACAGATCGAGCGCAAGGAGAAGTTCCGCCTGCAACAGCCCGGCAACAAGCCCGGCTGATCGGCGCCACAACATTCAAAACTAGAAAAATGCCAATCGGGAGCTTCACCATGTCCATCCGCCGTTATGCGCTCGCCGCCCTGGCCAGTGCTGTTTTTGCCGGTTCCGCCATCGCCAAGGACTACGAACTGCTCAACGTGTCCTACGACCCGACCCGTGAGCTGTACCAGCAGTACAACGCTGAGTTCATCAAACACTGGCAACAGGCCCATCCGGGTGACAAGGTGAAAATCCAGCAATCCCATGGAGGGTCGGGCAAGCAGGCCCGTGCGGTGATCGACGGCCTGCGCGCTGACGTGGTGACCCTGGCCCTGGCCGGTGACATCGACGAAGTGGCCAAGCTTGGCAAGACACTGCCCGAGAACTGGCAGACCCGCCTGCCTGACGCCAGCACCCCGTACACCTCGACCATCGTGTTCCTGGTGCGCAAGGGCAACCCGAAAGGCATCAAGGACTGGGGCGACCTGATCAAGAAGGACGTGTCGGTCATCACCCCGAACCCGAAAACCTCCGGCGGTGCGCGCTGGAACTTCCTCGCAGCATGGGCGTACGGCCTGAAGGCCGGCGGTAGCGAAGAGAAGGCCAAGGCCTATGTGCAGGAGCTGTTCAAGCATGTACCGGTGCTGGATACCGGCGCCCGTGGTTCGACCATCACCTTCGTCAACAATGGCCAGGGCGACGTGTTGCTGGCCTGGGAAAACGAGGCCTTCCTGGCCCTGAAGGAAGACGGGGGTGCCGACAAGTTCGACATCGTCGTGCCGTCGCTGTCGATCCTGGCCGAGCCGCCAGTGGCCGTGGTCGACAAGAACGCCGAGAAGAAGGGCAATACCGAGATTGCCACCGAATACCTCAAGCACCTGTACAGCCCGGCCGGGCAGAAGATTGCCGCCGAGAACTTCTACCGCCCGCGTGACGAGAAGGTCGCTGCGGAGTTCGGCAAGCAGTTCCCGAAACTGGACCTGGTGACCATCGACAAGGACTTTGGTGGGTGGAAGACTGCACAACCGAAATTCTTCAATGATGGCGGTGTGTTCGACCAGATCTATCAGGCACAGTAAGGGCCAAAGGAACGCGGGGCCGCGTTGCGGCCCATTCGCGGCACAAGGCCGCTCCCACAAGGAACCATAGTCCCCTGTGGGAGCGGCCTTGTGTCGCGAATGGGCTGCCAAGCAGCCCCAGGATACAAAAGCTTGCACCGGCCCGGGATTGTTTCCGGGCTTAGTGCGTTCAACCAGGGATATTTATGTCGCGTCGCATCTCCCCCGTCATACCCGGCTTCGGGCTGACGCTGGGCTACACCTTGGTGTACCTCAGCCTGATCGTGCTGATACCGCTGGCGGCCATGTTCGTCCATGCCTCGCAGCTGACCTTCGAGCAGTTCTGGACCATCATCAGTGCGCCGCGGGTGATCGCTGCGCTCAAGCTGAGCTTCGGCACCGCCCTGTTCGCCGCCATCATCAACGGTGTGATCGGTACCCTGCTGGCTTGGGTGCTGGTGCGTTACACCTTCCCTGGGCGCAAGATCATCGATGCGATGATCGACCTGCCGTTCGCCTTGCCGACCGCGGTTGCCGGTATCGCCCTGACTGCCCTGTACGCGCCGCAGGGCTGGGTCGGCCAGTTCGCCACCGACCTGGGCTTCAAGATCGCCTACACCCCGCTGGGCATCACCCTGGCACTGACCTTCGTGACCCTGCCGTTCGTGGTGCGCACGGTGCAGCCGGTACTGGCCGACATCCCGCGTGAAGTGGAAGAGGCCGCAGCCTGCCTGGGGGCCAAGCCATTGCAGGTGTTCCGCCACATCCTGGCGCCGGCCCTGCTACCGGCATGGCTCACCGGCTTTGCCCTGGCCTTCGCCCGTGGCGTGGGCGAGTATGGTTCGGTGATCTTCATTGCTGGCAACATGCCGATGAAGACCGAAATCCTGCCGCTGCTGATCATGGTCAAGCTCGACCAGTACGACTACACCGGCGCGACCGCCATCGGCGTGTTGATGCTGGTGGTTTCCTTCATCCTGCTGCTGCTGATCAACCTGCTGCAGCGCCGCATCGAAACCCCTTGAAGGAGGCCGGCATGTCCAGTTCATCCCTGAGTGCAAGTGCCGCAGCCAACGCCGCCCGCCGTGGCAGCGCCACGTCACGGCGTATCCTGATCGGCCTTGGCTGGCTGGTGTTCGCCCTGTTCCTGCTGCTGCCGCTGGTGATCGTGGTATCGCAGGCACTGAAGAACGGTTTTGGCACCTTCTTCGAGGCGATCTTCGAACCCGATGCGTTGTCGGCGCTGAAACTGACCCTGCTCGCCGTGGTTATCTCGGTGCCGCTGAACCTGGTATTTGGCGTAAGCGCTGCCTGGTGCGTGAGCAAGTACACCTTCCGTGGCAAGAGCATCCTGGTCACCCTGATCGACCTGCCGTTCTCGGTGTCACCCGTGATCGCCGGCCTGGTCTACGTGCTGATGTTCGGCGCGCAAGGCCTGTTCGGTCCGTGGCTGCAGGACCACGATATCCAGATCGTGTTCGCCCTGCCGGGCATTGTCCTTGCGACCATTTTCGTTACCGTACCGTTCGTGGCCCGTGAGCTGATCCCGCTGATGCAGGAGCAAGGCACGCAGGAGGAGGAGGCTGCACGGCTGCTCGGTGCCAACGGCTTGCAGATGTTCTGGCACGTGACCCTGCCGAACATCAAATGGGGGCTGATCTACGGCGTGGTGCTGTGTACCGCGCGGGCCATGGGCGAGTTCGGTGCGGTGTCGGTGGTGTCGGGCCACATCCGTGGCGTGACCAACACCTTGCCGCTGCATGTGGAGATTCTCTACAACGAGTACAACCACGTCGCAGCCTTCAGCGTGGCCAGCCTGTTGCTGATCCTGGCGCTCTTCATCCTGCTGCTCAAGCAGTGGAGCGAGAACCGTATTAACCGCCTGCGCCATAGCGCCGCGGAGGAATGATTCATGTCGATCGAAGTTCGTAACGTCAGCAAGCGCTTCAACAGCTTCCAGGCCCTGAACGCAATCAACCTGGACATCAACAGCGGCGAGCTGGTGGCTCTGCTCGGCCCGTCCGGCTGTGGCAAGACCACCCTGCTGCGCATCATTGCCGGCCTGGAAACCCCGGACCAGGGCAACATCGTGTTCCATGGCGAGGACGTTTCCGGCCATGACGTGCGTGACCGTAACGTCGGGTTCGTGTTCCAGCACTACGCGCTGTTCCGCCACATGAGCGTGTTCGACAACGTTGCTTTCGGCCTGCGCATGAAGCCCAAGGGCGAGCGCCCAAGCGAGAGCAAGATTGCCGAGAAGGTGCATGAGCTGCTGAACATGGTGCAACTGGACTGGCTGTCCGACCGCTACCCCGAGCAGCTTTCCGGTGGCCAGCGTCAGCGTATCGCCCTGGCCCGTGCCCTGGCGGTGGAGCCGAAGGTGCTGCTGCTGGACGAGCCATTCGGTGCGCTGGATGCCAAGGTGCGAAAAGAGCTGCGGCGCTGGCTGGCGCGGCTGCACGAGGATATCAACCTGACGTCGGTGTTCGTTACCCACGACCAGGAAGAAGCCATGGAAGTAGCCGACCGCATCGTGGTCATGAACAAGGGCGTGATCGAGCAGATCGGCTCGCCGGGTGAGGTGTACGATCAGCCGGCCAACGATTTCGTCTACCACTTCCTCGGTGACTCCAACCGCCTGGCCTTGAGCGAAGGGCATCACGTGCTGTTTCGCCCGCACGAGGTGTCGCTGTCGCGGCATGAGACCGAAGGGCACCATGCGGCAGAGGTGCGTGACATTCGGCCGTTGGGCGCGACCACGCGGGTGACCTTGAAGGTGGAAGGGCAGAGCGAGCTGATCGAGGCCGAGGTGGTGAAAGACCATGACAGCCTGACCGGGCTGGCGCGGGGAGAGACGTTGTTCTTCCGGCCGAAGGTATGGCAGAAGGTGGCGGATATCTGAGTCGCACAAGGAAAAGAGAGCCCGGGCATGGTCCCGGGTTTTTCTTGCCTGAACGTTTGACAGGGCAGCTTTACAGCCTTTTACAAGCGAGTGGCGGTAGCGCACTTGTTATGCACTATGGGTATTAATAAATATCTTCTTATTCCTTTACGAATATTTCGCCCTCCCTATACTTGTCTCCAAGCACGCAAACTTACTGGAGGCGTCCCCATGCGCAATGAGTCGATTCGCTACCTGATTGTGCCGGGTTGGCAAGGATCGCCAGACAACCATTGGCAGAGTCACTGGCAGCGCACCCTGCCCAACAGTGCTCGGGTTGAACAGCAAGACTGGCTCACCCCGCAGCGGCAGGACTGGGTGCACGCGCTGGAGCAGGCGATTGCCGCCGAGCGCTCGCCGGTGATCCTGATTGCCCACAGCCTTGGTTGCATCACTGTCGCCCATTGGGCAGCGCAGGCAAGCCCAGCCTTGCTGCGGCAGGTGCGTGGTGCACTGCTGGTGGCGCCGGCAGATGTCGAACGGCCCACTTGTGCACCCGTGCTGCGCAACTTTGCGCCGATTCCTACCGAGGTGCTGCCGTTCCCTAGCCAGGTCGTCAGCTCGGACAACGACCCGGCCGTGAACGTGCCACGGGCGCTGTACCTGGCCCAGGCATGGGGCGCCGAAGCGGGTTTGCTGAGCAATGCCGGGCACATCAACGTCAAGTCCGGTCATGAGCGCTGGGAACAAGGCTTCGCCTACCTGTATCGCTTGCAGAGCCGGATCGAGCAGCGCGCACTGCGCCGCGCCTGATCGCCCTTACTGTTCACCCTTTGCCTGACGCCTGGCCATTACGGGCCTGGGGCGGGAGTTCGTCATGACGTTTCAAAACCCGTTCGGCCAGCCGCTGCTGACCTTCCCCGAGCTGGACAAGAGCCCGCTGAGCATTCGTGCCAAGGCGCTGGTGTTCATCGACCCGCGCTCGCAGCAGCTGCGCGAGGACCTTGAGCGCCTGGCGCCACAACCTTTGCCGGTGCTGATCCGAGGCGAGACCGGCACCGGCAAGGAGCTGCTGGCTCGGCAGATCCACCGTACCAGCGACCGTGGAGGGTTGTTCGTTTCGGTCAACTGCGCGGCCATCAGCCCCACCTACGCCGATGCCGAGCTGTTTGGCTATAGCGCGGGCACCCATGGCGGTACGGCCAGCAGCCGCGCCGGCTGGTTCGGTTCGGCCAGCGGCGGCACCTTGTACCTGGACGAGATTGCCGACTTGCCGTTGGCCATCCAGGGTAAGCTGCTGGCGGCCCTGGAAAACCGCGAGGTCACTCGGGTGGGCGCGCAGCAGCCACAGCCGGTGGATGTGCGTCTGGTAGCCGCCACCAGCATCGACCTGGCCCGTGTAGTACGTGCAGGGCGCTTCAACGAGCGCCTGTACCAGTATCTGCGCGAGGGCGCGCTGGAACTGCCGCCGCTGCGCGAGCGGCCGGGCGATATCCTGCCGCTGGCCGAGTACTTCGTGGGCATCTACAGCGTGCGCCTGCAACGGCCTGTGCCCTTGGTGAGCGAGGCGGCGCAGCGGGTTCTGGAGGCGCATTTCTGGCCGGGCAATACCCGCGAACTGGAGAACGTCATCCACTTTGCCTTGCTGGTCAATGACGGCGAAGAGATCCTGCCGGAGGATCTCGAACTGCCTGACCCCGCGCGTTAGACATCGCTCATGGGAAAGAGGCTGATGGTATTGTGTTTTTGGAATAAGCAGCTAAGTAAAAGATATTGTTGCGGAATAAAAAATTTGGGTATCGTCCGCCTCAAGCCCACTGGTGAACCGGTTGGGCACCCGATTTGCCATCGTCGATGGCCCAGATTCAGAACAAGGACCACCATGAAGAAGACCCTGCTGACCACTGCCCTGGCTGCTGCCCTGTCGTTCTCCGGCCTGGCCGCCGCTGCCGAGAAACTGGTGGTTGCCGCTACCCCGGTACCGCACGCCGAAATTCTCGAACTGATCAAGCCGACCCTGGCAAAAGAAGGCGTGGACCTTCAGATCAAGGTCTTCACCGATTACGTACAGCCGAACGTGCAGGTGGACCAGAAGCGCCTGGACGCCAACTACTTCCAGACCCTGCCGTACTTGAAGAGCTTCAACGAAGGCAAGGGCACCCACCTGGAAACCGTGATCGGTGTGCACGTCGAGCCGTTCGGTGGTTACTCGAAGAAGATCAAGAACCTGTCCGAGCTGAAGGAGGGCGCCACCGTTGCCATCCCTAACGAAGGCAGCAACAGCGGCCGCGCCCTGATCCTGCTGCAGAAGGCTGGCCTGATCACCCTGAAAGACCCGAAAAACGCCCTGGCCACGCCAAAGGACATTGCCGAGAACCCGAAGAAGCTGAAGTTCCGCGAGCTTGAATCGGCCATGCTGCCGCGTGTGCTGGACCAGGTCGACCTGGACATGATTAACACCAACTACGCCCTGGAAGCCGGCCTGAACCCGGCCAAGGACGCGCTGGTGATCGAAGGTGCCGACTCGCCGTACGTGAACTTCCTGGTTGCCCGCCCGGACAACAAGGACAGCGAAGCCATCCAGAAACTGGCCAAGGCCCTGACCAGCCCTGAAGTGAAGGAATTCATTGCCAAGAAGTACCAGGGTGCGGTGCTGCCGGCGTTCTGATGCGCTTGCTTCACCTTGCATGACCCAACGCCGACACCTTTGTGTCGGCGTTTTCATTGCTGGGATTTCTGAAAGCTGGTGCGATCCCTGTGGGAGCGGGTTTACCCGCGAAGAATCCAACGCGGAGCATGGCACCGGCTGCGCCGGTGTTCGCGGCTAAATCCCCACAGTGCTCGCGCAAACTTTTGGGTTTTGAGCAAGGCAGCCCCTTACGGCCCTGGCACCAATCGCAAGGTACTCTGCGCCGGTATTACCCCCATCTGTGCCTTCTGATACTGCCCCTGCACATACCCCTCAGCCTGGTCCGCGTAATGCCGGTCAAACGGCACGCCACTCTGCCCGACCGGGTTGATGGTCAGCGCCTGCCCGGCATCGGCAAAGTCGATCAGCCGCCGCGTCGACGGCCCGTACGTCACCGGCCATGGCGCCGGGCCGATCTTCGCCGAAAGGTTGTTCGGTACTTCATGAGTACCCGGTGCGGCAAACGGTCCAACGTTGAACAGCAGGTTCAGCGGCTTTTTCACCCCCAGCGGATGGTTGTGGGTCAGGGTATGGGCCTTGCCCCATTGCCAGCTGGCCGGATCACTGCCCAGGGTGTCGCGCAGGTGCTTCAAGCTGCTTTGCCACGCTGTGCGCACGACGGTGGTACGGTCCGTTCGCTGGCTGCCACCACGGGTGTTCCACCAGGGTGAATCGGCTTGCGCTGCCAGGCGTGGCAGGGCGGCGTCGATGGCGCGGGTGCTGATCAGCACCGGGAACCAGGTATCGCCCAGCTCGTCATGCAGGGCCGCGAATGCCAGTTCATAAAGGAATTGGTTGAACAGCGTGGCGCTGGTCGAGTCGAGCGGGTAGTCCCCAGCCCAAGCCGCCAGTTGCTCGACCAGCTCTTGCTCTTCATCACCTTCTGCCACCGCCCGCAGGGTTGCCAGAAGCGGGGCAAGCGTGCGCGGGCCATAGTCACTGGCGGTGTCCAACTGCAGTGCCTGGCTGTTTTGGGTGTCCCATTTCACCTCTGGGTTGGTCAGGTGGCGATCAAGCTGGCGGCCACGGTCGGGCAGGTTGTAGTAACCCGGTATCGGCACCGCCGCCGGTGGCTGGTAGTTGGCCGAGACGATATAGCCGAGGGCCGGGTTTTCCTGTTGTGGGTTGACGCTGAAGGGGTAGAAACCGAGCTTGTCGGCCTGGGCGCTGGTGCCGTCGAGGATGAACGCCGGGTCGACCCCGTCGGGGCGGATTGGCAGCTTTGCCGCCGCCCACCAGCCGATGTCGCCACGGGCATTGGCCCAGACAAAGTTGAGCCCGGGCGCGTGAACCTTGGCGGCAGCCTCGCGCATCTTGCTCAGTGTGTCGGCGCGGTTGAGCTGGTAGAAGCCGTCGAGGATCGGGTTTTCGGTTTCCAGGAATGCCCACCACATGGCGATTGGCGTGGGGCCAGTGGTGCTGCCCAGTACGTCGTTGACGATCGGGCCATGGGGCGAGCGGCGCAGGCTGATGGTGAGCGGCTGCTCGCCTTTGACGGCAATCGTCTGCTCGGTCTTTTCCAGTGTGCGCCACTGGCCATCGACCATCACCTGATCGGCGTTGGCGGGGTTGGTCTTTTCGGCGATCAGGTCGACGTCATCGTTCTGGAACATGGTCAGGCTCCAGCCAAAATCACGGTTGTGGCCGAGCAGAGCGAACGGGTTGAGTGCCTGGAAATAGCCGTAGAGATTGAAACCGGGCGCTGACAGTTCGGCCTCGTACCACACCGCAGGTACGGCGAAGCTGATGTGCGGGTCGCCAGCCAGCAACGGCTTGCCACTGCGGGTGCGGCTACCCGCGACCGCCCAGGCGTTGCTGCCTTCGAACTGCGGGATGCCGGCGTCGCCCAGTGCCTCATTGCTTAAGCGCGCAAGTGCTTCCAGGCTTTGCCAGTCGGCAGCGGCCAGTGGCGTGCCCAGTGCGCCCTCGGGTTGCCAGCCAAGGTCGAATATTTTCAGGTAGTCAGGCCCCAGCTGGTCGCGGATGTAGGTCAGCGCTGGCTCGGTGCGGAACGCGGCGGCAAAACTGTAGGCCAGGTAGCCGGCGATGCTCAGCGTGTCCTCGGCGGTGAACGGGCGCGGGGTGATGCCGAGCAGGTCGAATTCCGTGGGCTTGGGGTGGCTGGCCTGCCAACTGTTGACCCCCTCGAGGTAGGCTTGCAGGGCCTGCCATGCCGGCGCCTGCGGATCCTGCCGCTTGGCCATCAGCGCGGCCTGCTCGCGTATGCGCAGGCTGCGGAACAGGGTGTCGGTGGGCAGCAGCTTGTCGCCGAGCACCTCAGCCAGTTCGCCACGGGCCAGGCGGCGCAAAATCTCCATCTGGAACAGCCGGTCCTGGGCATGCACGTAGCCCAGTGCACGGTAAAGGTCCGGCTCGCTCTGTGCCTGCAGGTGTGGCACGCCGCGGGTGTCGTAGCGCACGCTGACCGGCGCTTGCAGGCCGGTAATGGCGACCTCGCCCTCGCGCTGCGGCAGCTTCCCCTGCACGTACCAGTAACCGGCGGCGCCAGCGGAAACGGTGACTACCACCGCCAGCAGGGTCATGCTGCGCTTCATTCAGACTCCTTGTGCATTCAAACGAAAAATGTGGTCCGATCATCGGCGGATTCGCGAACAGAGCATAGCCCCAGGAAGGAGTTTCCATGTCCCTCAGCGAAAAACACAAAATGCTCACCGGCCAGCTCTACCATGCTGGCTGCCCTGAACTGCAGGCCGAGCAGATCGCCAACAAGCACTGGATGCACCGCTACAACAACAGTGTCGAACTGCTCAACGACGCACGCCACGGGCTGCTTGTGGAGCACTTTGGCCAGGTTGGCGAAGGCGCGGTGATTCGCCCGCCGTTCTATTGCGACTACGGCTACAACATCAGCGTTGGCCGTAATACGTTCATGAACTTCAACTGCGTGATCCTCGACGTGGTACCGGTGCGTATCGGCGAGGACTGCCAGATCGGCCCCAACGTGCAGATCTATACCGCCGACCATCCCCTTGATCCTGAAGTGCGGCGCAGCGGGCTGGAGAGTGGGCGGCCGGTGACCATCGGCGACAACGTGTGGATTGGCGGTGCGGCGATCATCCTGCCGGGGGTGACCATCGGTGATAACGCCATCGTCGGCGCCGGCAGTGTGGTGACCCGGGATGTGCCCGCGGGCGCGACGGTGGTGGGTAACCCGGCGAGGGTCCGTCAGCCCGACCAAGGGCAGTAGCAGCCTACCGCCAGGGTATTGGAGGCGTTGACCTGGCGGCCGTCGAGCAAAGCCTTGAGGATTGGCTCGATGAAGCTGTTGCTGGCGTTGCACACGGCACCTTCGCTGTAGGGGCCAAAATAAGCCAGGCGGCCTTGCCGGTCCCAGATGGCCACGGCCGGGGACGCAGGCAGGTGCTCGCTGCCGGGCAGGTGGGTGATGGGTTGCAAGCTACCGATATTGGCCGGTAGCTGGCCGTGGCTGCCGGGCTTTTGCAGCACATGGAAGGTAACGTCGTAGCCAGCGAACTGGCTGATAAGGTCGCCCAGGTGCTGTTGGTTGCCAACGTTGCATGGGCAGGCCGGGTCCCAGAAATGCACGACGCGGATCGGGCCAGCACCGGCCAGCTCGGCAGGTAGCTGTAATTGGCTGCCGTCGAACAGCGTGGCCTGGTTGTCGAACGGGCGCAGGTAGAGAGCCTGAAAGGCGCTGTAGGCCTGCCAGAGAATTACGGCGCCGACCAACAAGGCGATGACCGTGCACAGCGGTTTGATGATTCGGCTATTCATGAAGAGTCGGTGGCCCTTGTGGGAGCAACTGTCTTGCTCAATTTCTAAAAGCTGGCGCGATCCCTGTGGGAGCGGCCTTGCGTCGCGAAAGGGCCGCGCAGCGGCCCCAGGATCTCGGCATCATGCATAGATCGCTGGGGCCGCTTTGCGGCCCGTTCGCGACACAAGGTCGCTCCCACAACTTGATCGATGCTGGTTGTTGGAGGTGAGCAAGCTTGCCATGGCGCCGGCCAGAGCTGAAGATTCCAGATCAATACTTGCATCAATGTGGATGTACCCGATGCCCCCTGCCTTTCACCCCGACCGCCTGCGCACCAGCCTGGCGCCGTTCACCACTCGCCAGCCACTGTCGGCACAAGCGCAGGACTACCAGCGCTTCTATGGCCTGAACCTGCCGGCACACAGCTGGCTGGGCAGCTTTCAGGCAGCGGGGTTCGACCTGGTCGGGCAGGCATGGCTGCCCGAGCAGCCAAGCGCGACGCTGTTCCTGCTGCACGGCTATTACGACCACATGGGCCTCTACCGACATGTGATCGAGTGGGCACTCAAGCAGGGTTTCGCCGTGATCAGCTGTGACCTGCCCGGCCACGGCCTGTCCAGCGGTGAGCGGGCCAGCATCAATGATTTTGCGGTGTACCAGCAGGTGCTGGAGGCCTTGTTCGAACAGGCGCACACGCTGCAACTGCCGCACCCGTGGCACCTTTGTGGGCAGAGCACGGGGGGGGCGATTGCCGTGGACCATCTGCTGTACCACGGCGCACGCAGCCCCGTCGATGGCCAGGTCATCCTGCTGGCCCCGCTGGTGCGGCCATGTTCCTGGCGCTGGTCGAAGTTCAGTTATTGCGTGCTGCGCCACTTCGTCAATGGCATCGAACGGCGCTTCAGTGAGAACACCAACGACCCGGCCTTCCTGCCGTTCCTGGAGGCCGACCCGCTGCAACCGCGTCGCCTGCCAACGGCCTGGGTGGGCGCACTGATCGCCTGGGTCAAACGCATCGAGGCCGCGCCGCGCAGTGCGCGTCGGCCATTGATCGTGCAGGGGGAGGCGGATGGCACGGTGGACTGGCCCTACAACCTCGAAGTGCTCAAGGCCAAGTTTGCCGAGCCGCAGATCCTGATGCTGCCCGAGGCCCGTCACCACCTGGCCAACGAGTTGCCGGGTATCCGCCAGCGCTACTTCGACTTCATCGACCAGCGCCTGGGCTGATCACTTCAGGTCGTTGGTGCTTTGGCCAACCGCCAGGCCGGCGCGTACAGCGGCCAGGGCCGCCTGGTAGTAAGCCTTGCCCTCGGGCGACTCGGCAAAGGTGGCGAACGCTTCCAGCTCGGCATCGGACAGGTCGCGGTAGACGTACAGCAGGGTGTTGTTCAGGTCTTCGCCAATCTGCCCCATCAACCGCTGGCGCTGGCCATCCAGCAGGCTCTGGGCCTGGCCGCCGCCGAACAGGCCGGGGATCATCGAGCTGAGGCTGTCGGCGGCTACACCGGCGATGGCAAGGCTGACTTCGGCGCCGGCTTCACGCGCAGGCAGGGCTTGGGCCAGGTGGCCGATGACCAGCAGGCGATCGTCGCTGGCCTGGATCTTGGGCAGGCCTTTGGCGTTCTTGGCCAGTTCGTCCTTGCGGGTGGCCTTGAGCTCGGCCGCCACCACTTTGCGCCCTAGCGGTGACTGGAAGAAGGCCAGGGCCGGTGCCGGGTTGGCCAGGGTGGCGCGCAGCTTTGCCTGGGCGCGACGGTCCACCGCCTGGGCCTGGAAGCGCTGGTTGCTGTTGTTGACCAGCGCCTGGTAGACGGCGGGTGGCAAACTGTTGCGGTAGCGCTCCTGGGCAGCGGTCAGGGCATCGTTGAAGTGGGCGCGCTGGTCGGGCCAGCCGGCGGCCTTGTACAGTTGATCCAGGTTGTCTGCCCAGACAGGCATGGTGCAGATCATCAGCAGAATCAGGGAAAACAGACGGCGCATTCAGGACTCCTGTCGGCAGGTGGCTATTGTCCTTGGCCCGGCGCCGGTTTGTCGAGATACCCGCGTGTTTCTCGGCCAAGTGGCGCTGTGCGGCGACAGGGCGAATGGATATGATGCGCGCCATGCACATATCCCCTGAACACCCGATGCTTGCGGCCGTCGTCGACGATCTGGCCACCCATGGCTGGTCCCAGCAGGCGCACTTTCTGCCTGCCGACTTGGTGCGCGCGCTGGCAGCCGAGTGCCGGCGGCGTGATGCCGAAGGCGAACTGAACCCCGCAGGGGTTGGGCGGGGTGCTACCCAGGAGGTGCGCGAAGCCATTCGCGGTGACCAGATCCAGTGGATCGACCCGGGGCAGGCCGAGGCCTGCGACCAGTACCTGGCGGCGATGGATCAGCTGCGCCTGGCAATCAACCAAGGCCTTTTCCTGGGCCTGGAAGACTTTGAGTGCCACTTTGCCCTGTACCCACCGGGGGCGTTCTATCGCCGGCACCTGGACCGCTTCCGCGACGATGACCGTCGCATGGTCTCGGCGGTGCTTTACCTCAATGAAGGTTGGCAATCGCATGACGGTGGCCAGTTGCGTATGTTCCTGGCCGACGGTGTCGAGCACGATGTCGAGCCAGTGGCCGGTTGCCTGGTGGTATTCCTGTCGGGCGAAGTGCCTCACGAAGTCCTGCCGGCTGGGCGTGAGCGGTTGTCGTTGACCGGCTGGTTCAGGCGGCGTGGCAATGACCCGTTCTGAGAGGCCCAAGGTGCTGGTGAGCGCCTGCCTGTTGGGGCAGCCAGTACGCTATGACGGCCGGGCAAGCGGTCATCCTGATTTGTTGCAGCAGTGGCAGGCCGAAGGGCGCGTGGTGCCGTTGTGCCCGGAGGTAGCCGGCGGCTTGCCGACGCCGCGGCCACCAGCGGAGATCCCGGGAGGGCAGGGCAGCGCAGTGCTCGATGGCGACACGCAGGTGCTGACGGTGACGGGTGAAGATGTCAGTGCCGCGTTTCTGGCGGGTGCGCGGTTGGCGCTGGAGCTGGTACGGCGGCATGGCATTCGTGTAGCGGTGCTGAAGTCTGGCAGCCCTTCGTGTGGCAACCGGTTGACCTATGATGGCACCTTCAGGGGTGTGAAAGTGGCGGGGGAAGGGGTAACCACGGCGCTGCTGCGGCGGGCGGGCGTGCAGGTGTTCAGCGAGCTGGAGCTGGACCAGGCGCAGCGGGCTTTGGCTGATAGATCTGCTTGAACCTGTGCCGGCCCTTTCGCGGGTGAACCCGGTCCTACCACGGTGGTGGACACCCATCGGGGGTTGGACACAGGCCGTCGTGTAGGAGCGGGTTCACCCGCGAAGAGGCCGGCCATGCTGGCCAATCTCCACCCGCCGTTCACCATTGCCGCCGCGAACGTATTCGCGGCTACAGGTTGCAAAGAAGACCTCACTGCCCGGCTGCAGTCTCCTGCACACCCTTGAACCACTTCTGCTCAAGCTCGGCAGTCCGGCCACTCTCTTTCAAACGCTGCAACGCATTGTTTACGGCACTTTCAAACGCCGGGTTGTCCTTCTGGAACGGGATTACCAGCTTCTTCTCACCAATCGGCAGGCTTACATCGAGCGGGCCGTCGTCTGTGAGCGATTCACTCGACGGAGCGAATGCGATGTCGTACTTGCCACTCTCGACACCCGCCAGTACTTCGGCAGAGGGGGCTTCGACGAACTCGGCGCGCAAGTCCAGTTCCTTGGCCAGGGCCTGGCCAAATTCGATGTCGAAACCTGTCAGGTGGTCGTCTTGTTTGAAGGCGTATGGCGAGTTCTCGGCCTGTACGGCAATGCGCAGTTCGCCCCGGTCGGCGATTTCGTCGATCAGCTCTGCCTGAGCCAATGGACTGATCAGTACTGCCAGCAGTACCCCTATGGTCGAACGCATGTATGCCCCTTTTCATTTAGCAGTTTGAAATCGATCGTCACGGCTTTCTTCCTCGCCGTGATCGAGCGCAGCCTATGACCTTCAAGCCTCGGCATTGTTTAACCCTGACTGAAATATTTCTGCCAGGCAATGTGAACACCTTGGCGGATATTTCAACTAAGGTGAACTACCGCCGCCTTTGGATTACAGGCTGCGGTCAATAAGTGAATCACAGGAGAAGTGAATGAACAGCCTATTTTCGCGTGCTGCCGTTGCCGGTCTGCTGATGGGAGCGTCGGTGTTCGCCAGTGCCACTGACGCCCTGAAGAGCCAGGAGCCGCCCAAGGAGGCGAAGGTCTTCATCGTTTCCCCCGCCGATGGTGCAACGGTCGACAAGACCTTCACCGTCAAGTTCGGTATCGAGGGTATGGGCCTCAAGCCTGCGGGTGACCAAACCCCGCACACCGGGCACCACCATCTGCTGGTGGATGTCGACAAAGAGCCGGTGGCTGACATGCCGCTGCCAACCAGCCTGATGCCAGAGGCCGGCGTCGCACTGCCGAAGGGGCCGCAAGTGCTGCACTTCGGCAAGGCACAGACCGAAACCAGCATTACCCTGACCCCGGGCAAGCACACCCTGCAACTGATTCTGGGTGACCAGTATCATGTGCCGTTCAAGCCTAGCGTCGAGTCGAAGAAGATCACGGTTGAAGTGAAATAAAAAAGGGAGGCCACCAGGGCCTCCCTTTTTCATACCGCCAGCGACCTTAGAACAGGACGCGCGAACGGATGGTGCCTTTGACCTGTTGCAGTTTTTCCTGCGCCAGGTCCGAGTACTCGGCGTCAACGTCGATTACCACGTAACCGACTTTCTCGTTGGTCTGCAGGAACTGACCGGAGATGTTGATACCGTTCTCGGCGAAGACCTTGTTGATCTCGCTGAGCACGCCCGGGATGTTTTCGTGGATGTGCAGCAGACGGTGCTTGCCTGGGTGAGCCGGCAGGGCCACTTCTGGGAAGTTGACCGAGGACACCGAAGTACCGTTGTCGCTGTACTTGACCAGTTTCTCGGCCACTTCCAGGCCGATGTTGGCCTGGGCTTCGGCGGTGGAACCACCGATGTGCGGGGTCAGGATCACGTTGTCGAGGCCGCGCAGCGGGCTCTCGAACTCTTCGTCGTTGGAGCGTGGCTCGACCGGGAACACGTCGATGGCGGCGCCGATCAGGTGCTTGTCCTTGATGGCAGCGGCCAGGTGGTCCAGTTCGACCACGGTGCCACGGGCGGCGTTGATCAGGATCGCGCCCTTCTTCATCGAGCGGATTTCCTTCTCGCCGATCATCCACTGGGTGGAGGGCAGCTCAGGCACGTGCAGCGAGACGATGTCAGCCAGGCCCAGCAGCTCGTTCAGGCTGGTGACCTGCACGGCGTTGCCCAGTGGCAGCTTGGTCAGCGGGTCGAAGAAGTACACCTGCATGCCCATGTTCTCAGCCAGTACCGAAAGCTGGGTACCAATCGAGCCGTAGCCGACGATGCCCAGTTTCTTGCCGCGGATTTCGAACGAGTTGGCCGCGCTCTTGATCCAGCCACCACGGTGGCAGGAGGCGTTCTTCTCAGGGATGCCGCGCAGCAGCAGGATGGCTTCGGCCAGCACCAACTCGGCCACCGAACGGGTGTTGGAGTACGGTGCGTTGAACACGGCGATACCGCGCGCGCGGGCAGCTTCCAGGTCAACCTGGTTGGTACCGATGCAGAAGCAGCCAACAGCGACCAGTTTCTTGGCGCAGTCGAAGATCTCTTCAGTGAGCTGGGTACGCGAACGGATGCCGATGAAGTGGGCATCAGCGATCTTTTCCTTCAGCTCGGCTTCCGGCAACGAACCAGTGAGGTATTCGATGTTGGTGTAGCCGGCGGCCTTGAGGGTATCGACCGCGTTCTGGTGCACACCTTCAAGAAGAAGGAACCGGATCTTGCTCTTGTCGAGAGAAGTCTTGCTCATCTGCGTAAACCTGTATCCCGGAGATAAATTGGCGAGGGGTGATGCCAGGCGCGAGGGCAGCCTTAGCATGAACAGCGGGAGGGCTATGCTAGCATACGCGACACAATCTGAGCTTATCCCGACAGGTGAAGAGTGCTCAGGGTGACCATGAATAAGTCGAGAGTTCCAGCGATGACCCACCCCGCTGTTATTGAAGAACTGATGACCCTTGTCGACCCTGGCAAGGTCCTGACTGACCCGGTTTCCCTCGAAGCGTATGGCAAGGACTGGACCAAGCATTACCCGCCAGCGCCCAGCGCCATCGTCTTTCCCAAAACGATAGAACAGGTGCAAGCCATTGTGCACTGGGCCAATGCGCACAAGGTGGCGCTGGTGCCCTCTGGCGGGCGCACCGGGCTTTCTGCCGGCGCCGTGGCGGCCAATGGCGAGGTTGTCGTCGCCTTCGACTACATGAACCAGATCCTTGGCTTCAATGCTTTCGACCGTACTGTGGTTTGCCAGCCAGGGGTCGTCACCCGGCAGCTGCAAACCTATGCCGAAGAGCAAGGCCTGTATTACCCGGTGGACTTCGCTTCCAGCGGTTCCAGCCAGATTGGCGGCAATATCGGCACCAATGCCGGCGGGATCAAGGTGATTCGTTACGGTATGACCCGCAACTGGGTGGCCGGGCTGAAAGTGGTCACCGGCAAGGGCGAGTTGCTGGAGCTGAACAAAGACCTGATCAAGAACGCCACCGGCTACGACCTGCGCCAGCTGTTCATTGGTGCCGAGGGTACGCTGGGCTTCGTGGTCGAGGCCACCATGCGCCTGGACCGCGCACCGCGCAACCTCACCGCCATGGTGCTGGGCACACCGGACTTCGACGCTATCATGCCGGTGCTGCACGCCTTCCAGGGCAAGCTGGACCTGACCGCTTTCGAGTTCTTCTCCGACAAGGGGTTGGCCAAGATCCTCGCCCGCGGCGATGTGCCTGCGCCATTCGCGACGGATTGCCCGTTCTATGCGCTGCTGGAGTTCGAGGCCAGCACTGAAGAGGTTGCCAATGAAGCATTGGCTACCTTCGAGCACTGCGTCGAGCAGGGTTGGGTGCTGGATGGGGTGATGAGCCAGAGCGAAAGCCAGCTGAGAAACCTGTGGAAGCTGCGCGAGTACCTGTCGGAAACCATCTCGCACTGGACACCGTACAAGAACGACATTTCCGTCACCGTCTCGAAAGTGCCTGCGTTCCTGCGCGATATCGACGCCATCGTCTCAGCGCATTACCCGGACTATGAAGTGGTGTGGTACGGCCATATTGGTGACGGCAACCTGCACCTGAACATCCTCAAGCCCGAGCATATGAGCAAGGACGACTTCTTCGCTTCGTGTGCCAAGGTCAACAAGTGGGTGTTCGAGATCGTCGAGCGTTACAACGGGTCGATTTCTGCCGAGCATGGCGTGGGCATGACCAAACGTGACTACCTGGGCTACAGCCGCTCCCCCGAAGAAATCGCCTGCATGAAGGCAATAAAGGCCGTGTTCGACCCTAACGGCATCATGAATCCGGGTAAGATCTTCGCACCTGAATAAAAAGCAGTATCCAGAAGGAGTCGGCCATGAGTTACCAGCACCAGTACGTAGACGGCACGCGCATTCACTTCCCGCTGGGCAAGGTGGTGTGCATCGGCCGTAACTATGCCGAGCACGCCAAGGAACTGGACAACCCGATCCCCACCGAGCCGCTGCTGTTCATCAAGCCAGGCAGCTGCGTGGTGCCGGCCGAAGGTGGCTTCAAGATCCCGGCCGAGCGTGGGTCGGTGCACTATGAAGTTGAAATTGCCGTGCTGCTGGGCAAGCCGCTGTCGACTCACCCGAGCGAGGAAGAGGTGCTGGACGCCATTTCCGGTTATGCACCGGCGCTGGACCTGACCCTGCGCGACGTGCAGGCCAAACTGAAGGAAAAGGGCCTGCCTTGGGAGCTGGCCAAGTGCTTTGACGGCGCTTGCGTGCTGCCACCGTTCGTCTCGGCCGCCAGCTTTGAGGACGTGACAGACATCCCGGTGCGCCTGACCGTGAACGGCGAAGTGCGCCAGGAGGGTAGCAGCGCGATGATGCTGAACCCGATCGTGCCGATGATCCAGTACATGGCAGCGCATTTCTCGCTACAAGCGGGGGATGTAATCCTCACCGGTACCCCGGCGGGTGTTGGGCCGTTCAATGTCGGTGACGAGCTGGTGCTGGAACTGCCGGGTGTGAGCCGCTTCGAAAGCCGGGTGCTTTAACTCGAAACCGTGTCGCCTTCTTCGCGGGTAAACCCGCTCCTACAGGGATTGCACAGGCCTTGAATACTGCGCTGCCCCTTGAGAGCGGGCATGCCCGCGAAGAGGCAGGCACTGTTTACCGATTTTTCACACCCAATCCGGATAATGCGCGTACCTACGCCCATTTCCCCAGGATCACCGCATGCCGTCTTCCTCCAGCGCCCCGGTAACCCCCAAGCGTCGTTTCTACCTGCGCTGGCCCTTCGGCCTGGCCGTGGCGGCGGTGATCGGCTATGGCGTGGCCGTGGCCATGCACTGGGATGACCGCGGTGCACTGTGGGTAAAAGAAGGCTTCGAAAGCACCGCCGAGCGCAGCGAAAGCGTGTGGCTGCCGGATTACCAGGTGGACATCGACGCCAAGCCTTTGCCAGGCATGGAGGATGACGAAGCCTCGGACGTTGCCTTCAACCCGCAAACCCGTACCCTGTTCGCGGTCATGGGCAAGAACCCGATCCTGGTCGAGCTGAGCCTGGAGGGCGATGTACTGCGCAAGATCCCGCTCAACGGCTGGAACAACCCCGAAGGTATCGCGGTGCTGGAAGACGGCAACCTGGCCATCACCGACGAGCGCCTGCATGACCTGACCGTGGTCAAGGTGAACGCGCAGACCACCGCGCTGAACCACGATGACTTCCCGAGCCATGACCTGGGCCCTTCGGCCAAGAGCAACAAGGGCTTCGAGGCCGTCGCCTGGGACCCGCTGCGCCAGCGCCTGATCATTGGTGAGGAGCGCCCGCCCAAGCTGTACACCTGGAACACCGATGGCCGCAGCCCGCTCAAGGGTGAGAAGCAGCCGTTGCCTAGCGATGAGCTCGACTTGCGCAACCTGTCTGCGCTGGGTGTCGACCCGCGTACTGGCCACCTGCTGGTGCTTTCGGCCGACTCCAACATGCTGCTGGAGCTGGACGAGCAGGGCCAGCAAGTCAGCTTCATGACGCTGCTGGGCGGCTTCAACGGGCTTGAAGGCACCATTCCGCGGGCTGAAGGGGTGGCCATGGACGACAAGGGCACCTTGTACATGGTCAGCGAGCCGGCGCTTTTCTACCGATTCAAAAAGAACTGACAACATCATCAGAATTGCCTGACGCTTGCATTAAGCTTTGCTTCAGCCATTCATGATTAGATTCGCCACCCCTGTGTCGAGTCTGTCCCTATGCGTCGTTTTGTTCGCCTGTTCCTTGTTCTGGCTGCCCTTGGTCTGCTCCTGCTTGGCTGGGCAGGGCAGGAGTTTCGCCTGTTCGAGCGTGGCTGGTTCAATCTGAAGACCTGGTGGCAGCCTGTGGAGCGCAGCATTGGTCTGGATCGCTACCGGGTGGTGCTGGAGGCGCAGCCGATCGAAGGGCTGGATGATGACATTTCGGCGCTGACCTACGACCCCGACCGCAAAACCCTCTTCACGGTCACCAACGCCCGTTCGGAGCTGATCGAGCTGTCGCTGGATGGCCGTATCCTGCGGCGTGTGCCGCTGACTGGCTTCGGCGACCCGGAGGCTGTGGAGTACGTTGGGCCTAACAGCTATGTGATCACCGACGAGCGTCAGCAACGGCTGATTCGCGTACGGCTGGAAGACGACACGATGTTTCTCGATGCCGGTGATGCCGAACAGCTGACATTGGGTATTGGCCTCAATGGCAACAAAGGCTTCGAGGGCCTTGCCTACGATTCGGCGGGCAAGCGCCTGTTCGTGGCGAAAGAGCGTGACCCGATGCTGATCTATGAGGTGCATGGCTTCCCGCATGACAATCCGGAAAAGCCCTACGCCGTGCATGTGGTGCAGGACCGCAAGCGCGATTCACGGTTGTTTGTACGGGATTTGTCGAGTTTGCAGTTCGATGAACGCAGCGGGCATTTGCTGGCATTGTCGGACGAGTCGCGGTTGGTGCTGGAGCTGGATGTACAGGGCCAGCCGCTGAGTACCCTGTCGTTGCGCAAGGGCTTCCAGGGGTTGCAGGCGACGGTGCCGCAGGCGGAGGGCATTGCGATGGATGAAGCGGGGACCATTTACCTGGTCAGTGAGCCGAACCTGTTCTATGTGTTCAAGCAGCCGACTGATTGATCGCCTGTCAGGGCCTGTTCGCGGGTAAACCCGCTCCTACAGGGATCGCCACGGTTCCAGGCCGGTGGGGTACCTTGTAGGAGCGGGTTTACCCGCGAAGATTTTTACTCGGCTTTGAGGCTCTTAACGCCCTCAGCAGTGCCCAATAACAGCAGATCCGCCGGCCGCGCCGCGAACAGGCCGTTGGTCACCACGCCGACGATGGCGTTGATCTGCGCTTCCAGTTCCACCGGGTTGGTGATCTGCAGGTTGTACACATCCAGGATCACGTTGCCGTTGTCGGTGACCACGCCTTCACGGTACACCGGATCGCCACCCAGCTTCACCAGCTGCCGTGCCACGTGGCTGCGGGCCATGGGGATCACTTCGACCGGCAGCGGGAAGGCCCCCAGTACCGGCACCAGCTTGCTGCCGTCGGCGATGCAGATGAAGGTCTTGGCCACGGCCGCGACGATCTTTTCGCGGGTCAGGGCTGCGCCGCCGCCCTTGATCAGGTGCAGGTGTGCGTCGCTCTCGTCAGCACCGTCCACGTAAAACTCAAGCTCGCTGACGCTGTTCAGTTCGTAGACCGGGATGCCATGGCCCTTCAGGCGCTGGGCAGTGGCTTCGGAGCTGGCGACTGCGCCGTCGAACGCGGTCTTGTGCTGAGCCAGGGCATCGATGAAGAAGTTGGCGGTCGAACCGGTACCGACGCCTACGACGCTCTTTTCATCCAGCTTGGGCAGAATGAAGTCGACAGCGGCCTGGGCGACGGCCTGTTTGAGTTGGTCCTGGGTCATGCGGGCTCCGGAAGGGGCAGGGCGGTTTCAAAGTCACCTAGTATAACGGCTCGCACGGCTTTGCTGTGGTCGCCCGACGTAGCGCTAGGGTAGACTCCCAGCCCTCGTCCCGCGGCCCAGTGATGCTTTCCCGATGCTCGAACAGTACGTCAAGAAGATCCTCACCTCGCGCGTCTATGACGTTGCCGTCGAAACCCCGTTGCAGAGCGCCGGGCAGCTGAGCAAGCGCCTGGGCAACCAGATTCTGCTCAAGCGCGAAGACCTGCAGCCAGTGTTCTCGTTCAAGATCCGCGGCGCGTATAACAAGCTGGCCCAGCTGAGCCCGGAAGAACTGGCCCGTGGCGTGGTCACCGCCTCGGCCGGTAACCACGCCCAAGGCTTGGCCCTGGCCGCGCGCGAAATGGGCATCAAGGCCACCATCGTGATGCCCAAGACTACTCCGGAGATCAAGGTTGAAGGCGTGCGCTCGCGCGGTGGCAAGGTGGTGCTGCATGGCGATTCGTTCCCTGAAGCGCTGGCCTATTCGTTGAAACTGGTCGATGAAAAGGGCTTCGTCTACGTTCACCCTTACGACGATCCGCACACCATCGCCGGGCAGGGCACCGTCGCCATGGAAATCCTGCGCCAACACCCTGGCCAGCTGGATGCGATCTTCGTGCCGGTGGGCGGTGGCGGCCTAATCGCTGGCATTGCTGCCTACGTGAAGTACCTGCGCCCGGAAATCAAGGTAATCGGTGTCGAGCCGGACGATTCCAATTGCCTGCAGGCGGCCATGGCTGCCGGTGAGCGCGTGGTGCTGCCGCAGGTCGGGCTGTTCGCCGATGGCGTGGCGGTGGCGCAGATTGGCCAGCACACCTTCGATATCTGCCGCCACCATGTGGACGAAGTCGTCACTGTCAGTACCGATGAGATCTGTGCAGCAATCAAGGATATCTACGACGATACCCGCTCGATCACCGAGCCTGCTGGCGCGCTGGGTGTGGCGGGCATCAAGAAGTACGTCGAGCTATATGGCGTCAGCGGCCAGACCCTGGTGGCCATCGACTCCGGTGCCAACGTCAATTTCGATCGCTTGCGCCATGTGGCCGAACGTGCCGAGCTGGGTGAAAAGCGCGAGGCGATCATCGCCGTGACCATCCCTGAGCGCCCGGGTAGCTTCAAGGCCTTCTGCGAGGCTATCGGCAAGCGTCAGATCACTGAGTTCAACTACCGCAAGCACACCTCTGACGAAGCGCATATCTTCGTTGGGGTGCAGACCCACCCGGAAAACGACCCGCGTGCGGCGCTGGTGCAGCAACTGACCGAGCAGGGCTTCCCGGTTACCGATCTGACCGACAACGAACTGGCCAAGCTGCATATTCGTCATATGGTCGGCGGCCACTCGGCCGGTGCCAGCGACGAAATGGTGCTGCGCTTCGAATTCCCCGAGCGGCCGGGGGCGCTGTTCAACTTCCTCAACAAGCTGGGCGGGCGCTGGAACATCTCGATGTTCCACTACCGCAACCATGGCGCGGCTGATGGGCGCGTGGTGGCGGGGCTGCAGGTACCGGAGGACGAACGTCACCTGGTGCCGGCAGCGCTGGCCAAGATCGGTTACCCGTACTGGGACGAGACCGAAAACCCGGCCTACAAACTGTTCCTGGGCTGAGCGGCTAAGCTAGGGCTGATGGCCCGCGAAGAAGCGACCGCAAAATGCCCGTTTAAGGACGACCGAAACATGGAACACCTGACCACGCTCAAGACCCTGCACATCATCGCCACCGCGCTGCTGCTTCTGGGCGCCCTGGGCCTGGCGATCTGGACCTGGCGCGCCCGCCGCCAGGGCGATGCCGAGGCCTACGCCAAGCTGCTGCGCCGGCCATTGGTGTTCGTCTGGTTGGTGATGGGCCTGAGCCTGGTGAGCATGCCGTTCACCGGCTGGTGGCTGGTACACCTGGTGGGCTGGCCACTGGGGCAGACCTGGGTGTTGGCATCCAGTG
Source organism: Pseudomonas sp. KCJK9058 (assembly GCF_046230975.1). NCBI lineage: Bacteria > Pseudomonadati > Pseudomonadota > Gammaproteobacteria > Pseudomonadales > Pseudomonadaceae > Pseudomonas > Pseudomonas sp. KCJK9058. Next base: position 19,347 of record NZ_JBJJLR010000001.1, on the reverse strand, counting down.
TCATCTATACATTTGGCGCGTTTGCCGTGTGGTGGCTGCTGGTGCGGCTGAACCGGCTGCGCAAGGCCGAGGTGGTAGGGTTGCGGTTTACCCTGGCGCTGGCGGTATTCAGTGGGGTTTGCTTCCTGTCCATTGCCGGGCTGATGGGGGCCAAGCCGGTCTGACAGCCTTGTGCTGATTGTGCCGGCCTATTCGCGGGTGAACCCGCTCCTACAGGTACAGCGCAGCCCTCAAGGCCTGTGGTGATTCCTGTGGGAGCGGGCGTGCCCGCGAAAAGACCGGCACGGGAAAACCTCAATCCCGCAGCGAGATCACCGGCCACCCACGCTTATCCGCCTCGGCCCGCAGGTCCGGGGCCGGGTCCACTGCCACTGCATGCGTCACCCGCTGCAACAACGGCAGGTCATTCATCGAGTCGCTGTAGAAGTAGCTGTCCTCAAGATCAAAGCCGTTCTCCAGCATCCAGCGCTCCAGCCGCGTCACTTTGCCTTCACGGAAACACGGTATATCGGTACTACGCCCGGTGTAGCGGCCGTCGCGTACCTCGCATTCGGTTGCCAGCAACACCCGCACCCCCAGGCGCCGGGCGATTGGTGCGGTGACGAAGCGGTTGGTAGCGGTGATGATCACCAGCTGGTCGCCCGCCTCGCGGTGCTGCTGCAGCAAGGCCAGGGCCTTGGGCAGGACGATGGGCTCGATGCAGTCGCGCATGAAGTCGCGGTGCCATTCGTCGAGCTGGGGCATGGGTGTTGCCGCCAGGATTTCCATTGAAAAGGCCAGGTAGGCCTGCAGGTCCAGGGTGCCATTGAGGTAATCCTGGTAGAAGCTGTCGTTGCGTTGCTTGTAGGCGACCGGGTCGAGAATGCCGCGCTCGCAAAGATAGTCACCCCAGGCATGGTCGCTGTCGCCACCGAGGAGGGTATTGTCCAGGTCGAATAAAGCCAGGCGCATCGCGGTCACTCGCATCAGCCGCAGGGTAGGCCCGCAGAATACGGAGTTTTCACGCAGCTGCACATAAGCTTGGCGGGCGCGTTGCTGCGCTCGCAAGCTTTGTGGAACAATGCGTTGACATGCGTTTGCGAGGTTGCTGCCGTGATCGACCCGGATGGTTTTCGCCCCAATGTCGGGATCATTCTCACGAATGATGCCGGGCAGGTGCTATGGGCTCGACGGATCAACCAGGATGCCTGGCAATTCCCCCAGGGTGGTATCAACCCTGACGAGACGCCGGAAGACGCCCTGTACCGCGAGCTGAACGAAGAAGTTGGCCTTGAACGCGACGATGTAGAAATTCTTGCCTGCACCCGTGGCTGGTTGCGTTATCGTTTACCCCAGCGATTGGTACGTACCCACAGCCAGCCGCTGTGCATCGGCCAGAAGCAGAAGTGGTTCCTGCTGCGCCTGGTGAGCAACGAACAACGGGTGCGGATGGACCTGACCGGCAAGCCAGAATTCGACGGTTGGCGCTGGGTGAGCTATTGGTATCCGCTGGGCCAGGTTGTGACATTCAAGCGCGAGGTGTACCGGCGCGCCCTGAAAGAGCTAGCACCGCGTCTGTTGACGCGCGACTGACGACGGAGTTCGACCCCGAGCCATGCTCAATACGCTGCGCAAGATCGTCCAGGAAGTAAACTCCGCCAAAGATCTCAAGTCGGCGTTGGGGATCATTGTCTTGCGCGTCAAGGAAGCCATGGGCAGCCAGGTCTGCTCGGTCTACCTGCTCGACCCGGAAACCAACCGCTTCGTGCTGATGGCGACCGAAGGCCTGAACAAGCGCTCCATCGGCAAGGTCAGCATGGCCCCCAACGAAGGCCTGGTTGGCCTGGTCGGTACCCGGGAAGAGCCGCTGAACCTGGAAAACGCCGCCGACCACCCGCGTTACCGCTACTTTGCCGAAACCGGCGAAGAGAAATTCGCCTCCTTCCTGGGGGCGCCGATCATCCACCACCGCCGTGTGGTCGGGGTATTGGTCATCCAGCAAAAGGAGCGCCGTCAGTTCGACGAGGGCGAGGAAGCCTTCCTGGTCACCATGAGCGCCCAGCTTGCCGGGGTTATCGCCCACGCCGAGGCTACCGGCTCGATCCGTGGCCTGGGCCGTCAGGGCAAAGGTATTCAGGAAGCGCGCTTCGTGGGTGTGCCGGGTTCGCCTGGTGCCGCGGTGGGGCGTGCGGTGGTGATGTTGCCGCCGGCCGACCTGGAAGTGGTCCCGGACAAGACCGTCGATGACATCGACGCCGAACTCAAGCTGTTCCAGAACGCCCTGGAAGGTGTGCGCGACGACATGCGCAAGCTGTCGGCCAAACTGGCCACCCAGCTGCGCCCGGAAGAGCGTGCGCTGTTCGACGTCTATCTGATGATGCTAGAAGACGCAGCCCTGGGCGGTGAGGTGACCGAGGTCATCAAGACCGGCCAGTGGGCCCAGGGCGCCCTGCGCCAGGTGGTTGGTGAGCACGTCAACCGCTTCGAGCTGATGGACGACGACTACCTGCGTGAGCGTGCCTCCGACGTCAAGGACCTGGGGCGCCGCCTTTTGGCCTACCTGCAGGAAGCGCGCTCGCAGTCGTTGGTGTATGCCGACAACACCATCCTGGTCAGTGAGGAACTGACACCGGCCATGCTCGGTGAAGTGCCGGAAGGCAAGCTGGTCGGCCTGGTCTCGGTACTCGGCTCGGGCAACTCCCACGTCGCCATCCTCGCGCGGGCCATGGGCATCCCCACGGTGATGGGCCTGGTCGACCTGCCATACTCCAAAGTCGACGGTATTGAACTGATCGTCGACGGCTACAAGGGCGAGGTGTTCACCAACCCCAGCGAAGTGCTGCGCAAGCAGTACAGCGAAGTGGTCGAGGAGGAACGCCAGCTGGCCCAAGGGCTGGATGCACTGCGCGAACTTCCGTGCGTCACCCCCGACGGCCACCGCATGCCCCTGTGGGTCAACACTGGCCTGCTCGCTGACGTGGCCCGTGCCCAGCAGCGCGGTGCCGAAGGGGTAGGCCTGTACCGCACCGAAGTGCCGTTCATGATCAACCAGCGCTTCCCCAGTGAGAAAGAGCAGCTGGCCATCTACCGTGAGCAGCTGGCGGCCTTCCACCCGCTGCCGGTGACCATGCGTACCCTCGACATCGGTGGCGACAAGGCTCTGTCGTACTTCCCCATCAAGGAAGAAAACCCGTTCCTCGGCTGGCGCGGCATTCGCGTCACCCTCGACCACCCGGAAATCTTCCTGGTACAGACCCGCGCCATGCTCAAGGCCAGCGAGGGCCTGAACAACCTGCGCATCCTGCTGCCGATGATTTCCGGCATTCACGAGCTGGAAGAGGCGCTGCACCTTATCCACCGTGCCTGGGGTGAAGTGCGTGACGAAGGTACCGATGTACCGATGCCGCCCGTGGGTGTGATGGTGGAAATCCCGGCGGCGGTGTACCAGACCAAGGAGCTGGCGCGGCAGGTGGACTTCCTGTCGGTAGGCTCCAACGACCTGACCCAGTACCTGTTGGCGGTGGACCGCAACAACCCGCGGGTCGCCGACCTGTACGATTACCTGCACCCGGCGGTACTGCAGGCGCTGAACACGGTGGTGCGCGACGCCCATGGCGAAGGCAAGCCGGTGAGCATCTGCGGCGAGATGGCCGGTGACCCGGCGGCAGCGGTCCTGTTGATGGCCATGGGCTTCGACAGCCTGTCGATGAACGCCACCAACCTGCCGAAGGTCAAGTGGATGCTGCGCCAGATCAATATGGGCAAGGCCAAGGAACTGCTGGCCGAGGCCTTGAGCCATGACAACCCGCAGGTTATCCACAGCTCGCTGCAGCTGGCTCTGAAGAACCTTGGGTTGGCGCGGATGATTGGGCCTGGGGCTAATAAAACCTTGTGAGGGTGATGTGGCCTGTCCCGGCCTCTTCGCGGGTGAACCCGCTCCTACAACCGGCCTGCGCCTAAACCCCCGATGTGTGTCACCCGATTATTGTAGGAGCGGGTTTACCCGCGAATACGATGGCGGCGGCAACGGTGAACGGGTGGTGGAGATTGGCCAGCAGGTCCGGCCTCTTCGCGGGTAAACCCGCTCCTACAACGGCCTGGGTCCAACCCCAGATGTGTGTACGTGGTAGGAGCGGGTTTACCCGCGAAGAGGCCCGAACAGACAACATCAAATGTTCAGGCCAACAACTCAATTTCCCCCAAATGCCCGCCAAAAGGCCCGAAACTGCGCTCAACCAGCCGTCTTTGCCCCTGATCATCCACAATGAGCACTGTGCTCGCCCGGGTCCCGTAATTTTGGCTGGCGATGAAGACGCTCGATAGCAACTTCTCGGTTGCCAACCCCACGCCTGTCTCGGGTAGGTCGCCATCAGCCGCGGGCTCGTTATCCGCGAGTAAAGCCAGCAGCCTGTGCGGCTCCGGCGTGTCCAGCAGGTTTTCCAGCCCGTCACGTGCCTTCACCAGCTTCGGCCACGGTGTATCCAGCCCGGCGTTCGAAAGCCCGTAAACCCCAGCCTTCAGCAGGCGCGGCGTGGCCTCACGGGCATGCAGATAACCCAGTTGCTGCCCATTACCCACCAGCAGGTTGAACCCCGAGTACTGCCCGCTACGGCTGGCCACCTGGTCCAGGTAAGCCTCAACCCCTAGCTCGCCCTGCAGAAACGCCGCCACCAGCTCACCCCGCGAGCGGGACCCCTGCGCCTGGCCCGGGTCGCGGATGTTGGTCAGCGCGGCAAAGCGCCCCTGTGGGCCTACGCCCAGCCAGGTACCGCCTGCCTCCAGGTCGCGCCCGGCATGCACCCCAGGTGCATCCTCCCAGGCCGCCAGGGGCTGAGTGGGGCGGGCATAGAATTCGTCGCGGTTGGCCGCCACGATCAGCGGCAGGGCGTGCCCCGGCCGCCAGGCAAATACGATCAGGCACATAGGTTGGACCTCTGTGTTTTTTTGCCACTGTACCCACAGGAACGAAGCGGATCCATCCTGACACAGAGTTCACTAGAGCCCCGAGCCCGGCTTCCGTTACCATGCCGGATTGATTTCTAGGGGACGCCGAATGGAATTCGTGCTCTATCTGTTGTTGGGCGCCTGTGCCGGTGTGCTGGCCGGGCTGTTCGGCGTGGGCGGCGGCATCATCATCGTGCCGGTGCTGGTGTTCAGCTTTACCCTGCAGGGTTTCGACGCTTCGGTGCTGACCCACCTGGCCGTCGGCACGTCATTGGCCACCATCGTCTTCACTTCGATCAACGCTGTGCGGGAGCACCACCGCAAGCGCGCGGTGCAATGGCCTATCTTCATCTGGATGACCATCGGCATCCTCCTGGGTGCCGGTGTCGGTGCCAAGACCGCTTCGCTGATCCAGGGGCCACTGCTGCAAAAGATCATCGGTGTGTTCGCCCTGGTCATCGCCGCGCAGATGGCCCTTGACCTCAAACCCAAGGCCAGCCGTGGCGTCCCCGGCAAACCTGGGCTGATCGGTGCAGGTGGCGTGATTGGCTGGGCCTCGGCCATTTTTGGCATTGGCGGTGGTTCGCTGACGGTGCCGTTCCTCACCTGGCGTAGCCTGCCCATGCAGCAGGCAGTGGCCACGTCATCGGCCTGTGGCCTGCCGATTGCTGTAGCCAGTGCCCTGAGCTTCATGCTGTTGGGTTGGCACGAGGAGCACCTGCCGCCCCACAGCCTGGGGTACGTGTACCTGCCCGCCCTGGTCGGCATTGCCGTGACCAGCATGTTTTTCGCCCGCTTCGGCGCGCGCCTGGCGCACAAGCTGTCGCCACGTTTGTTGAAACGCCTGTTCGCAGCCCTGCTGTTCTGTGTCGGCCTCAGCTTTTTGATTTGAATCGAGAGGAAGTTCCATGCTGCCTTACCCGCAGATAGACCCCGTGGCCTTGGCCATCGGGCCGTTGAAAATCCATTGGTACGGCCTGATGTACCTGATCGGCATCGGCGGTGCCTGGTTGCTGGCCTCACGCCGGCTCAACCGCTTCGACCCCACCTGGAGCCGCGAGAAGCTGTCCGACCTGGTGTTCTGGCTGTCGATGGGGGTGATTGTCGGCGGGCGCCTGGGCTATGTGCTGTTCTACGACTTGCACGCCTACCTGGCCAACCCGACGCTGATCTTCGAGGTGTGGAAAGGCGGTATGTCGTTCCACGGCGGCTTCATCGGCGTGATGCTGGCGGCCTTGTGGTTCGGCAAGCGCAACAACAAGTCGTTCTTCGAGCTGATGGACTTCGTCGCCCCGCTGGTGCCGATTGGCCTGGGTGCCGGGCGTATCGGCAACTTCATCAACGCCGAACTGTGGGGCAAACCCACCGACGTGCCATGGGCGATGATCTTCCCGCCGTTCAGCGACCCGGCCCAGTTGCCGCGCCACCCGTCGCAGCTGTACCAGTTCGCCCTTGAGGGCGTGGCGCTGTTCGTCATCCTGTGGCTGTTCTCGCGCAAGCCACGGCCGACCATGGCGGTGTCAGGCATGTTCGCGCTGTTCTACGGTATCTTCCGCTTCATCGTCGAATTCGTGCGGGTGCCGGATGCTCAGCTGGGTTACATCGCCTGGGGCTGGCTGACCATGGGTCAGATTCTCTGTGTGCCGATGATCCTGGCTGGCCTCGGTCTGATCTGGTGGGCTTATAATCGCAAGCCCACGGCGAAACCCGCCTGATTAATCCCACGGCAGGGGCGATCCCCCTGCCGTTTTTGCTACAGGTAAGCCATGAAACAGTATCTGGACCTGGTCCGCGACGTCATTGATAACGGCACGTTGCAGGGAAACCGCACCGGCATCCGCACCATCAGCCTGCCGGGCGCGATGCTGCGTTTCGACCTGCAGAAGGGCTTTCCGGCCATTACCACGCGCAAGCTGGCGTTCAAGTCGGCGATCGGTGAAATGGTCGGTTTCCTGCGTGGCGTGAAGAACGCCGGTGAGTTCCGCGAGCTGGGCTGCAAGGTCTGGGACCAGAACGCCAACGAAAACGCCCAGTGGCTGGCCAACCCATTCCGTCAGGGCCATGACGACCTGGGCGAGATCTATGGCGTGCAATGGCGCCAGTGGCCGGGCTACAAGCGCATCCCGCTGAGCAACCCGGCGGCCATCGAAATGGCCGAGCAAGCCGGTTTCCGCCGTATTGCCCAGGACGAAGAGGACGGCGTCGCGTTCGTCATCCTGTACAAGGCAATCGACCAGGTGCGCCAGTGCCTGGACACCATCGCCAACGACCCGGGTAGCCGCCGCATCCTGTTCCACGGCTGGAACTGCGCGCAACTGGACGAAATGGCACTGCCACCGTGTCACTTGCTGTACCAGTTCCACCCGAATGTCGAGACCAGGGAAATTTCCCTGACCCTCTACATCCGCTCCAACGACCTGGGGCTGGGCACGCCGTTCAACCTCACCGAAGGCGCGGCGCTGCTGTCGCTGTTTGGCCGCCTGACCGGCTATACACCGCGCTGGTTCACCTACTTCATCGGCGATGCCCATGTGTATGAAAACCACCTGGACATGCTCAACGAGCAGCTCAAGCGCGAGCCGCTGGAAGCGCCGAAGCTGGTCATCAGCGACCGTGTGCCGTCGTTTGCCGAGACTGGTAAATACGAGCCGGAGTGGCTGGAGAAGATCGAACCGAGTGATTTCTGGCTGGAAGGCTATGAGCACCATGCGCCGATGACAGCGCCGATGGCGGTCTGATAGATCTCCATTGTGTGAACTGGCCTCTTCGCGGGTGAACCCGCTCCCACAGGGTACTGCACAGGCGCTAAGTCGTGCGCGGTCCCTGGGGAGCGGGTTCACCCGCGAAGCTTTTGGCTCAATGCCCGTGACTCCGCCCCACATGCGAATGTTCGGTATCCGGCACCGATACCGCCCCGTTTGTCTCCAGTTGCTGCAAGATCGCGCATTCACTCCCCTGCGTGTTGCAGCGCCGCCGCAGCTCCACCAGCTGCTCTTGCAATGCCACCAAGCCATCGATCCGCGCCTGAACATGCTCGATATGTTCGTCGATCAGCGCATTGACGCTGCCGCACGCGTCGTCGGGGCTGTCGCGCAGGCGTAGCAGGCTGCGAATTTCGTCCAGGGTCATGTCCAGCGTGCGGCAGTTGCGGATGAAGGTCAGCCGCTCCACATGGGCCTGGGTGTACAACCGGTAGTTGCCCTCGCTGCGCGCCGGCTCTGGCAGCAGGTTTTCACGCTCGTAGTAGCGGATGGTTTCCACCGCGCAGTCGGTGGCTTTGGCCAGTTCTCCGATCTTCATCACGAAATCTCCAGCAAGTGGCTTGACCCTATAGTGGCTACAGGGTGTTCACTTGGCAACAGGCTCAATTTAAGGATGACCCCATGAACCAGCCTGTCAGCCACGAACACAAGCATCCGCACGATCACGCTCATGGTGATGACGACCATGGCCATGCTGCCCACGGCCACAGCTGCTGCGGCGCCAAAGCTGTGCCGCCGCTGGTGCAACTGAGCGAAACGGCCAGTGCCCAGGCACAACTCAGTCGTTTCCGCATCGATGCCATGGACTGCCCCACCGAGCAGACCCTGATTCAGGACAAACTGAGCAAGCTGGCCGGTATCGAACAGCTGGAATTCAACCTGATCAACCGCGTGCTTGGCGTGCGCCATACCTTGGACGGCACCGCCGATATCGAGCGGGCGATCGACAGCCTGGGCATGAAGGCCGAGCCGATTGCCGCCCAGGAAGACGGCAGCGCCAGCGTGCCAAAACCGGCCAAGGCCCGTTGGTGGCCACTGGCATTGTCGGGCGTCGCCGCGATCGCCGCCGAAATCGTGCACTTTGCTGCACTGGCCCCTGAGTGGGTGGTAGCGGGACTGGCGCTTGCCGCGATCCTCGGTTGCGGCCTGGGTACCTACAAGAAGGGCTGGATTGCCCTGAAAAACCGTAACCTCAACATCAATGCGCTGATGAGTATCGCCGTGACGGGGGCCATATTGATCGGCCAGTGGCCGGAGGCGGCGATGGTCATGGTGCTGTTCACCGTTGCCGAACTGATCGAAGCGCGTTCGCTGGACCGTGCGCGCAATGCCATCGGCGGGTTGATGCAGCTGACCCCGGACATGGCTACGGTGCAGCAGGCCGATGGCCAATGGCGCGAGCTGGAAGTGCGTGAGGTGGCCATCGGCGCACTGGTGCGGGTGCGCCCCGGTGAGCGCATCGGCCTGGACGGTGAAGTGACCAGCGGGCAATCCAGCGTCGATCAGGCGCCGATTACCGGTGAAAGCCTGCCTGTGGAGAAGGGGGTGGGTGACAAGCTGTTCGCTGGCACCATCAACCAGGCGGGGGCGCTGGAGTTTCGCGTCACCGCCGCTGCCGGGCAGTCGACCCTGGCGCGGATCATCAAGGCTGTGGAGGAAGCGCAGGGCGCGCGGGCGCCTACCCAACGCTTCGTCGACCGTTTCTCGCGTATCTACACCCCGGTGGTATTCGCCATTGCCCTGGCCGTGGCGCTGTTACCCCCGCTGTTCATGGCTGGCGCCTGGTTCGACTGGGTTTACCGCGCCTTGGTGCTGCTGGTGGTGGCCTGCCCCTGCGCGCTGGTGATCTCGACTCCGGTGACCATCGTCAGTGGCCTGGCCGCCGCTGCGCGCAAAGGCATCCTGATCAAGGGTGGCGTGTACCTGGAGGGTGGCCGCCACCTGGATTTCCTGGCCCTGGACAAGACCGGCACCATCACCCATGGCAAGCCGGTGCAGACCGACGCCAAGGTGCTGGCGCCGCTGTTCGAAGACCGTGCGCAAGCCTTGGCGGCCAGCCTGGGCGAGCGTTCGGACCACCCGGTGTCCCGCGCCATTGCCGAGTTCGGCAAGCAGCAAGGCCTGGCCTTGAGCGAGGTCAGTGACTTCGCCGCCCTGGCCGGGCGTGGCGTGCGTGGTGTCATCGCCGGTGAGGTCTACCACTTGGGCAACCACCGCCTGGTCGAGGAACTGGGGCTGTGTTCGCCAGCGCTGGAGGCCCAACTGGATGCGCTGGAGCGCCAGGGCAAGACCGTGGTCCTGCTGCTCGACCGATCCGGCCCTCTGGCACTGTTCGCCGTGGCCGACACGGTCAAGGACAGCAGCCGTCAGGCGATCGCCGAATTGCATCAACTGGGTATCAAGACTGTCATGCTGACCGGTGACAATCCGCATACTGCGCAGGCCATTGCCGCCGTGGTGGGGATCGACCGCGCCGAGGGCAACCTGTTGCCGGCCGACAAGCTGAAAACCATTGAGGCGTTGTACGCCCAAGGCCATCGGGTAGGCATGGTCGGTGACGGCATCAACGACGCCCCGGCGCTGGCCCGCGCCGAAATCGGTTTTGCCATGGCTGCTGCCGGCACCGACACCGCCATCGAGACAGCTGATGTGGCGCTGATGGACGATGACTTGCGCAAAATCCCGGCCTTCGTCAGGCTGTCGCGCCAAAGTGCGGCGATCCTCATGCAGAACATCGTTCTGGCGTTGGGCATCAAGGCGATATTTCTGGCGATCACCTTTGCCGGCATGGCCACGATGTGGATGGCGGTGTTCGCTGATATGGGCGTGAGCTTGCTGGTGGTGTTCAACGGCTTGCGCCTTTTGCGCAAATAGAGGACGTGCATGCTGAGTTCCGAGCTGAAGGCCTTCTACATGGTGGCCCGTCTGGGCAGCATTACCCAGGCGGCGAAGAAGCTAGGCCTCAGCCAGCCCACGGTGACCACGCAGATCCGCAGCCTGGAAGGCCAGTACGCCGTGGAGTTGTTCTACCGCGGCGGGCGGCGCCTGGTGTTGAGCGAGGAGGGCTTACGCCTGCTGCCGATGGTCAAGGCGCTGCTGCAGCAGGAAGCCGACATCGAGTTCGAGCTGCGCAACAGTGGTCAGGCCCAGGGCAGCCTGCGCATTGCGGCCACTGCGCCTTACTACATCCTCGACCTGGTCAAGATCTATCGCGAACGCTTGCCGCAGGTTGAAGTGGCGGTGGAGATCGGCAACTCGCAGCAGGTGCTGGAAATGCTCGAGGATTACCGGGTGGATATTGCCGCGTCGTCGCAATGGGTGGAGGACGCGCGGTTGGTGCGGCGGATACTGGGCACTGACCCTTTGGTGGTGGCGGTGCACCGCAACCACCCTCTGGCCCAACGCCAGACGGTGTCGATCGAGGTGGTGTCGGGGCATTGCCTGCTGATGCGCGAGAAGGGCTCGACCACACGCAAGCTGACCGAGCAGATGATGCAGGAGGCCGGGGTCAAGGCCGGCGCCCTGATGGAAATCGGCAGCCGAGAGTCGATCCGCGAAGCGGTGCTGCGCAATATCGGCATCAGCGTGATTGCCCGTCATGAGGTGCCGCACAACCCCGAACTCCGGGTGCTGGCGCTGGAGAATGCGCCGGTGATGCACGAGTACCTGTATTGCCTGAAGGAGCGGCGCCAGGCCCGGTTGCCGGCGGCATTCCTGGGGGTGGCGCAGGAAGTGGCCGGTTCGCAGTTCTAGATTTTTGCTGGCTTCTTCGCGGGTAAACCCGCTCCTACATTTCAGCGTACCCGCGTGCCTGCATTTTCCGCGAACATGCATGCCGTTGTAGGAGCGGGTTTACCCGCGAAGAGGCCGGCACAGGCCACTACTAAATCTGCCTATACCACTATCACCGGCTTTTGCCTTAAAGCCACAGAACCTTCGCACAGCCTGCCTAGCATGGCCCCATCTCTTCGATGAGGCCATGCCATGAACCACACCACCTCCGGCGCACAGATAAAAGTGTGCAATATCCACAAGCGCTTCGGTGCCTTTACGGCGCTCAACGATGTCTCGCTGGACATCGCCGCGGGCGAACTGGTGTGCCTGCTCGGCCCGTCCGGTTGTGGCAAGACCACGCTGCTGCGCTGCATTGCCGGCCTGGAGCGCCAGGACCGCGGTACGCTGTACATCGGCGAACGCGATATCTCCAAGCTGTCACCCCAGGCGCGGGACTACGGCATCCTGTTCCAGTCCTATGCGCTGTTTCCCAACCTTACCGTCGAAGCCAATATCGCCTATGGCCTGACGGGCAGTGGTCGCGAGCAGGCCCGTCAGCGGGTGGCCGAAATGCTCGAACTGGTTGGCCTGTCTGGCAGCGAGAAGAAGTACCCAGGCCAGCTCTCCGGTGGCCAGCAGCAACGTGTGGCCCTGGCCCGCGCGCTGGCACCGTCGCCATCGCTGCTGCTGCTCGATGAGCCGATGTCGGCGCTGGACGCCCGGGTGCGCGAGCACTTGTGCACCGAACTGCGTCAGCTGCAGCGCCAACTGGGCATCACCACGTTGATGGTTACCCACAACCAGGACGAGGCCATGTTGATGGCCGACCGCATTGCGGTGATGAACAACGGTCAGGTCGAGCAGTACGCCACCCCGCAGGAAATCTACGACCACCCGGCCACGCCGTTCGTGGCCGAGTTCGTTGGCCAGGGCAACTGGCTGCCGTTCCAGCGCCGCAGCGACAGCCATGCCCTGGTCGGCGACATGAACATGCGCCTGGCGCCGGGTTCAGCCCAGGCCAGCAGTGGCCGGCTGTTCTGCCGCCCGGAGGCGATCACGGTCAACCCGGTGGTGCACGAAGAGAACCTGTTCCCGGCCATGGTCCGCGAAATCACCTTCCTCGGTAACCGCTGCCGCATGAGCTTTGAACTCAAGGCCCTGCCAGGCCATGCCCTGCTGGCCGAACTGGCACCCGAGGCCATGCCGCGCCTGGGTTCGCAGGACATCTGGGTGGCATTGCCGCCGCAGAGCCTGCAGGTGTTTGCCTGAGATGGCCGCGCCAATGTCCCTGCCGTTGAGCCAGGCCAACGTCGCGCCGCGTGCTGGCATCGCCCTGGGTGACCGGCTGTTCGTCATCGGCGGCAAGAGCCTGCTGCTGATTCTGTTGGTGCTGGCCGTGCTGATGCCGTTGCTGGCGATCTTCTGGCGTGGTTTCAGCGGTGAAGCGGGCCAGGGCGGTGGCTTGCTGGCGGCCCGTGAATTGTTCACCAGCGCCAGCTTCCATTGGTTGCTTGGCAACAGCCTGTCGGTGGCCTTCACTGTCGCGGCCATTGTGGTACCGCTGGCCTATTTGTTCGCCTTTGCCCTGCAACGCACGTTGATCCCGGCCAAGGGCCTGTGGCGGGGGATTTCGCTGCTGCCATTGCTGGCACCGTCGATGCTGCCGGCGATCGCCCTGGTCTACCTGTTTGGCAACCAGGGCCTGCTGCGTGGGTTGCTCAGCGACAATATCTACGGCTTCTGGGGCATCGTGCTGGGCGAGGCCATCTATACCTTCCCGCATGCGCTGATGATTCTGCTGTCGGCACTGTCACTGGCCGATGCTCGCCTGTTCGATGCGGCCTCCAGCATGGGGGCAGGCTCGTGGCGGGCGTTCACCAGCATCACCTGGCCGGCCTCGCGCCAGGCGGTATTCGCGGCGTTTTGCCTGGTATTCACGCTGACTATCACAGACTTCGGTGTACCGGTCGTGGTGGGGGGCGACTATCAAGTGCTGGCGCTGGAAGCCTACAAGGCGGTGGTGGGCCAGCAACAGTTCGGCCGTGGCGCGCTGATCGGCATGGTGCTGCTGTTGCCGGCCCTGTTCAGCTTTACCGTCGACGCCTGGCTGCGTAGACGCCAGGGCGAGGCCATGGGTGGCCGTGCCCAGGTGTTCGAACCCAAGCCATCACGCGGCCGCGATGCCTGCTTCCTGACCATTGTGCTGCTGGTGTGCGCGGCGTTGCTGGTGGTGATCGGTATGGCGGTGTACTCCTCGCTGGTCACTTTCTGGCCCTACAACCTGTCGTTGTCGCTGCGCCACTACCTGTTCGAAGACACTGCCGGTGGCGGCTGGCTGGCCTACCGCAATAGCGTGACCATGGCCATTGGCACCGCGCTGATCGGCAGCATCGTGATCTTCACTGGTGCCTACCTGATGGAGAAGACCCAGGGCCAACGTCTGCTCAATCATGCGCTGCGCCTGCTCAGCTTCATTCCCATGGCCGTGCCGGGCCTGGTGCTGGGCCTGGGCTACGTATTCTTCTTCAACCTGAACGGCAACCCGCTGCATGTGCTGTACGGCGGCATGGGGTTGCTGGTGGTGTGCACCATTGCCCATTACCTGACCACCGCGCAGATGACCGCGACCACCGCCCTGCGCCAGCTCGACGGCGAGTTCGAGGCCGCCGCGCTGTCGCTGAAAGCGCCGTTGTACAAGCACTTCCTGCGCGTGACCGTGCCGATTTGCCTGCCGGCGCTGCTGGACATCATCCGCTACCTGTTCGTATCGGCGATGACCACCGTGTCGGCAGCGATCTTTCTGTACAGCCCCGACACCCTCCTGGCTGCCGTTGCCGTGCTGAACATGGACGACGCCGGCAACGTTGGCGGTGCCGCCGCCATGTCCACCTTGATTCTGCTGACCAGTGCCGGCGCTTCACTGTTGCTGGCTGCAGCCTCGCGCGGCCTGCTGCGCCGCTCCCAAGCCTGGCGCCAACGCGCCGCGACCGTCTGACCTGTAAGGAACCTACCCATGCACAAGCACCTTGCTCTTGCCGTTGCCGTTTCCGCCGTGTTCAGCCTGCAGGCTTCGGCCGCCGATACCCAACTGACGGTCTACACCGCCCTGGAAGCCGAGCAGCTGAAAACCTACAAGCAGGCCTTCGAGAAAGCCAACCCGGATATCGAGATCAAGTGGGTGCGTGATTCCACCGGTATCATCACCGCCAAGCTGCTGGCGGAGAAAGAGCGCCCGCAAGCTGACGCTGTGTGGGGGCTGGCGGCATCGAGCCTGGCCATCCTCGATCAGAACGGCATGCTCGAAGCCTATGCGCCAAAGGACCTGGGCAAGATCTCCGGCAATTATCGCGACGCCGCCAACCCGCCAGCCTGGGTCGGCATGGACGTGTGGGCCGCCACCATTTGCTTCAACACCATCGAGGCCGAGAAACAGGGCCTGAGCAAACCGGTGAGCTGGCAGGACCTGACCAAGCCTGAGTACAAAGGCAAGATTGTCATGCCCAACCCGGCCTCGTCCGGCACCGGGTTCCTGGATGTCAGTGCCTGGTTGCAGACCTTTGGCGAGCCGCAGGGCTGGGCCTACATGGATGCGCTGCACCAGAACATCGGCCAGTACGTTCATTCCGGCTCCAAACCGTGCAAGCTGGCGGCGGCGGGCGAGTTCCCGATCGGTATTTCGTTCGAATACCCGGCCGTTCAGCTCAAGCGCCAAGGCGCGCCGTTGGACATCGTGCTGCCAAAGGAGGGTTTGGGCTGGGAGATCGAGGCAACCGCAGTGATCAAAGGCTCGCCCAAGGCCGATGCGGCCAAGCGCCTGGCCGATTTCTCGGCCAGCCCGGCGGCCATGGAACTGTACAAGGAAAACTTCGCCGTACTGGCCGCGCCGGGCATCGCCAAGCCGCAAACCGAGCTGCCGGCGGATTATGAGCAGCGGTTGATCAAGAACGACTTTGTCTGGGCTTCTAAAAACCGTGACCAGATTCTGGCCGAATGGCGCAAGCGCTATGACGGCAAGTCGGAGAAGGTGGCCCAGCAGTAACGCTTCACTATTGCAGGGCCGGCCTCTTCGCGGGTAAACCCGCTCCTACACAGATTGGTGGTGGGCACACATCGGGGGTTGGACACAGGCCGCCGTGTAGGAGCGGGTTCACCCGCGAAGAGGCCGGCCCTGCTGGCCAATCTCCACCCGCCGTTCACCGTTGCCGCCGCCACCGTATTCGCGGGTAAACCCGCTCCTACGCAGATTGGTGGTGGGCACACTACACAGGCCGCCGTAGGAGCGGGTTTACCCGCGAAAGGGCCGGCCCTGCTGGCTCAAATCTGTGAAACCAGCGCCTCCAGCTGTTCCTGCCGCTCAGCCTGATTCAGCTTCGCCCCGGGATTCAGGGTGGACCATTGCGGGTGCGCCCGCGCCTTGACCAGCGCCTCCGGCAACTTGCCCTCACGCCAGGCCTTTTCATCCAGCTCACCCAGCCTGATGCTATCCTGCGCCGCATGCCCGCGGTTATCCAGCGCCACCATCAACTGCTGCTGACGCAAGGCCAGCAAACGCAATACAGTGTCGTCCACGGTCAGCTCGCGCTTGCCCTTGAGCTTGCCCATCAACCGTGCCCCATAGTTGCGCGCCGTCTGCAGCGCGCCACCGGCAATCGCCCCGGCCAGCGCCGCTGCGCCGAGGGTAAGGCCACCAACCAGCAAATCGACCCCGGCACCGGCCGCAGCACCCGCCGCCACACCGCTGCCCAGGTGCACGCCCAGCAGTTTCAATGTCTCTGGATTGAACAAATCATCGCCCCAGCGGCCGTCCAGCAACGGCAGGTCGCTGGCATGGGCATCCTCGCGGCGGAAGGCATACAGCTTGAGCAAGGCTTCGACGCAGCGTTGTTCACGTTGGCGAATGTCCTGGCGCAGCGCCGCGATGGCCCGGGCTTCTGCCGCCGGTTCGGCCTCGACACTGCGCCGGCATGCAGCGCAATCGAGCAGCAGTTCGGCAATCAGGCGCTTGCCGCTGTGCCGGCGTGCCAAGCGCTGCGCCTGCTGGTCGTCGATCAGCCGTTGCAGCGCCGGGCGGGCGTTTTCCAGCAGCAGCGCCAGGCTTTCGTACAAACGGCGCTCGCCATCTTCCGGCGGGGCCACGCTGTCGAACCGCACCAATGCGTGAAGCCCAAGCCGGGCAAGGGCTTCACGCCATTCCGGTTCGCGGTGCTGGCTGCTGGCGACGAAGTTGAGCACCGGCAGCAACGGCTTGCCGCAGTTGGCCAGTACTTCCAGTTCGTCGCGGTACTTGGCCAGCACCGGCTCGCGCGCATCGATCACATACAGCCCGGCATTACTGGCCAGCAGTTGGCGCAATACCTTGGCCTCCTGCTCGAAACGTTGGCGCGCTTCGCTGCCCTGCAGAAAACGCTCCAGCCGGGCCGGGCCGTCCAGGCGCTCGCCCGGGCGTTCCAGACGTTCAAGGTAGTCGAGCAGGGCGATGGCATCTTCCAGGCCGGGCGTGTCGTACAGCTCCAGCAAGGGTTCACCGTCCACAGACAGCCGCGCACCTTCCACATGGCGGGTAGTGCTGGGGCGGTGGGACACTTCGCCAAAACCGACGTCGCGGGTCAGGGTGCGCAGTAGCGAGGTTTTGCCAACATTGGTATGGCCGACTACGGCCAGTTTCAGTGGCTCAGTCATGGCCATGCTCCAGCCAGGTCAGCGGTGAGGTGTCGGCATGTTGCAGGCCAAGGCGATCAAGGGCTTCGTGCCAATCGCCCAGACGCTCGGCATCGAGGGGCTGGCCTGTTGCAGCCTGCAGCAGCCAGATACGGGTTGCGCCGGCATTGCGCGCCAGTTCGGCGAGCAGCGCCAAACTGCCGCGGTCCGGCGAGCGACGTGGGTCGCAGGCGATGGCCAGGCGTGCCGGTGGGAAGCGGCTGAGCTGTTCCAACAGCCGGTTGCGTGATTCGCGGCTGTCGAGCACGCCGGCATCGGTCACGCTTTTGGGCAGGGCGGGTGGCCAGGGGCGCTGGTCGTCCAGC
The DNA here is from genome assembly GCF_046230975.1 of Pseudomonas sp. KCJK9058. Lineage (NCBI taxonomy): Bacteria > Pseudomonadati > Pseudomonadota > Gammaproteobacteria > Pseudomonadales > Pseudomonadaceae > Pseudomonas > Pseudomonas sp. KCJK9058. Next base: position 1,865 of record NZ_JBJJLR010000001.1, on the reverse strand, counting down.
TCCAGGCCCACCAGCAGGGCACCGCTGCTGCCGCTTTCCAGCTGCCCGGCGGCAAACTGCGGCAAGGCTTGCGGGGCAGCATCCTGCACGCCCATGCGTTCGCTGCGCGGCATCAGTGCCTCGCGCAGTTGCGCGTAGCCGGGCAACCCCAGGTCCAGCGTCAGGCGTTCACGGCCCTGGCGCCAGCGCCACAGGCATAACCCGGCCAGCAGCAGGCGGGGCAGCAGGCCGTATACCAGCACCACGCCGAGCAGCCAGCTGGCCCAGGCCTGGCGGGCCACGTCCAGGGCTGGCAGGCTGTCGCCGCTGGCGCGGATCATGGCTTCGTCGGGCACGGCGAAGCCCAGCAACGAGGGGAGGGCGCCCAGCGCTTGGGTCATGTGAATGAACGGCTCGGCGGCGAGCAAGGTGGTTTCCCAGACAAAGCCATAGCGTCGGGTTGCCAGCAAGGCCAGCAGCATGCCCAGCGCGGTGAGCATCGCCAGCAGCCACAGGCCGTGTACCAACAGGCCGAGCAGCCACCGGTTGAGGCGTTGACGTTGCAGCAGCACCAGCAGGGCTGGCGCCAGGTGCGCGGCCTTGGCATCGCGGGCAAAGCGTTCGCTTAGCCATAGCCACAAGCGGCCCAGCCCTGCGCCATGCTCGCCGCTCAGGGCAAAACCCATGGCCCAGCCCAGTAGCATCAGCAGGTTCAGCCCGAGTAGGCTGCCCAGCGCCCAGAACACATTCACCGGGCGCTGCCCGTCACCGAGGGCGGCCAGCCCCAGGCCCGCGCCGCTGAGCACGGCCATCAGCAACAAGGCCAGCAGCGCCAGGCGCGCGCCCTGCTTCCAATGGCGCAGGGCGCCGGTCATGTCATCGCGCTCGGCCAGGAACAGCGCACGTGTTTCGATGCGCGTGGCCAGGTCTCCACCTAGCTGGCGGGCGTAGCGGTTGGCTTCCTGGTCTTCCAGCGGGCCGGCATGTTCTTCGCGCAGGCGTACCGCTTCGGTGAGCCAGCGCTTGTCCAGTGGCGTGGGTGCAGTCACAAGGTCTTCCATTGCACAGGTCAAGGCAGAAGCATAACCCACACGCCCGGTGCTATCCTCGCCGGCATGAATACATCACTCCCCCTCAGCCTGATCGCGGCTTATGCCGAGAACCGCGTGATCGGCATCGACAACTCCATGCCCTGGCATTTGCCGGGGGACTTCAAGTACTTCAAGGCCACCACCCTGGGCAAGCCGATCATCATGGGGCGCAAGACCTGGGACTCGCTGGGGCGGCCGCTGCCTGGGCGGCTGAACATCGTGGTCAGCCGCCAGCCGGGGCTTGAACTGGCAGGTGCCGAAGTGTTCGCCTCGCTTGAAGAGGCGTTGGTGCGGGCCGAGCAGTGGGCGCGCGAGCAGGGCGTCGGTGAGCTGATGCTGATTGGCGGGGCGCAGCTGTATGGGCAGGCGCTGGAGAAGGGGCTGGTCAGCCGCATGTACCTGACGCGGGTTGAGTTGGCGCCAGAGGGGGATGCGTGGTTCCCGGCGTTTGATGAAGGGCAGTGGAGGCTGACTTCTAGCGAGGCACAGGCTGAGGAAGGTAAGCCGGTGTATCACTTCGAGGTTTGGGATAAGGGGTGAGATTGTTGGGGGCTGCTCTGCAGCCCTTCGCGGGTGAACCCGCTCCTACAGCGGCCTGTGTCCAAGCCCAGATGTGTATCCACCACCCAGTAGGAGCGGGTTTACCCGCGAATACGGTAGCGGCGGCAACGGTGAACGGCGGGTGGAAATTGGCCAGCAGGGCCGGCCCCTTCGCGGGTAAACCCGCGCCTACGGGGAGCTCGGCAGGAACAGCGGATAGGCAATCGAGTAGGAGGCGGTTCAAGCTATGCGGCT